>JAJZZA010000009.1 GCA_021797825.1 Bacillota bacterium
TGCCTGAGAGCGCGCGGAGCAGAATACTCCATTCATTGACGGGGGCGGGCACTGAACGCGGGAGGCTCAGAGCCTCTCATCGAACTTCTTTGCGCGGTGGCCCCCGGGGCGACCGTTAAGTAAGGTTATGGGCCGTTCAGTGCCCACCCCTACCGGTTGGGGCGTCCGGATGATATTCCTACAATTTATGGGGTCGATTTTTTCGGAGCAGGCTATGAGTGAGTATTGCCGCTTTTCGCGGTTCGATGGTTTAACCGGTTTCCAAACCGTGGTGGCCGAGCGGTGGTGGCACGCCGCGACGCGTTATCTCCGGAGACAATCGTGCCGTTCGCCGCACGGGGCCACGGAATCGTCGTGCCAGGACTGCCGAAGAAGCCTATAGCCGCGCCCGCAGCCGGGCCAAGCGGCACGCCCGCGTCAAACAGGCGATGAAACGAAAACGCGCGATATCTTGGATCGGTTGACATCAGGACACCGTCATCCGGTTTCTGCGCGATTTTCGGGTGTCATACGCCAACCTGTTCTCACACGGAGCGGCAACCGGACATTCGGATGATTGCGGTGCACCAAAACACTCGGGGACTGTTCGTCGGATAAACGGTGCCACGATCTTCTGTCGGATCGGTAGGTGCGTGTCCGCTCTGAGGAAACTCGGATCATCTGTCCTTCATGGCAAATCTGCGGCAAGTCGTTCGCCGGGAGGCCCGCATCTCTCGTCCGAGCGGCCACACAGAAACCACGGTCCATAAAATTTCAAGCATCCTAACAGCCCATGCATGTGAACCTGTTCAACCACATTGGCGCCCAGGCTAAACTTTCTTACCCTGTGCAAGTCGTTGCAGGTACTTATAGAGCGGGTCAGACTGGGGCAGATGCGAAAGCGCCTGTTGTGCGATGGATTTGCCCTGACTTGCGTGGCCAAGTTGGGTCTCGGCCATACTCCAATTAAGCCAGCCGTAATCATAGCGTGGGTCCACTTGCGTGGTTTTTTGGTAGTACTGGGCAGCCTTGGCGTAGTTGTTCATAAGATGCGCGTACACATTGCCTAAATTGTTGTACGCGAGTCCCTTGCGCGGGTCCGCTTTGATAGCTTGCAGGTAGTAATGAACGGCCAGGGAGGTCTTACCATTGGTATAGGCGGCACGGCCAGCCTGGATCTGGTTTGTCCAATTGCTGGGAGTCTGGTTCGCAAGCGTTTCCCAACGCTTAAGATTCTTGTTGCCCGTATATTGCGCGGCTCCCTCCACGATGGTTGAAGGTGCCTTTGAGGAATGGGCCTGACCTTTTGCCCCAGTGTTGCGAGTCGGCGGGGACGTCACTTTGGATCCGCATCCAGCTACCGTAAACAGAACCGAGGCCAATCCGACGAACAAACTTAGAGAACTGACAAGACGAGGAGATTTCATGAGGCGTGGTATTCCCTCCTTAAAAATTGGATACGCAAAGTGTCTATGACTTCTTCATTGTGGGGGTTGAAGACCCGTGAACGCCAAGGCAACGCCTCCCCCGCAAACCAGAACGTGTCCCCGACTGCCCAGCCATTTTCGAGGTGGCACCCGGGACCCCTGTTGCCTCCCTTGTCACGACCCTAAAGCTGATAACCATCCATGCATCCCCTGACAATCGTAACCATACTATCATACCAAGCGTCGTCTGCACTCCGGAAGCAACCCGACTATGCACCCTCATCATCGCCTATGCAGCGGGTCCCACCGGTTTCGGTCTGACTCGCCTCGGCTACCATCGGCCGGCATCGCGTGCGAGCTCATCGCGCCTGGGCACGTCCCGGTGCGTCCCACCGATCGCGTAAAAACCGACCGTGCGCGCAGAATGGCCATCGACCTGTGATCCGGTCAGGATCCTGTGTTTAATCACCAGGATTCCTCGAAAAAAGCATGAACATTCCCTTATTTTCAGCATGCAGACGGCATCGTGACTGCAAACTGGACTGGAAGCCTTTACGGACATACTGGTAGGCAAAAATGACCGTGTCGCTGCACTTTGGCCAGGTTGAAATGGCCTAGCATGCCCGTTTTATCCCAGTCCAGTCAGACAGCACCTGCGAATTGGCAACGAAGTCCGAAATGCTTTTTTTGAGGAATCGTAAATGACGACAACGACATACTGTTGATCTCGATTCATCTCCCGACCCCCACCGCGGAAGCGCTTCGCGATTGGGCGCGGGAAGCGTTCGTCTACGACCGCCGCCGCGTGCGGCAACGCGTGCCAAGTGCCTGGCACCCCGGTGGCGCACTTGAATTCGGCGGGTGCATCCTGAACCGGCTCCCCGTGGCGAGATGTGGAACGAACGGATCGGTCTCAAGGCCCACGCGAAGAGCTAGATGACCGGGTGACGCGCTTCGAACGCGGCATCCAAGCGGCGATTCCGCCTCATCCCCAAGCCCCGCTATTGACCGCCTGGCATGGCCCGCGGGACCTCCATGGGGCGACGGCAGCCGCGGTGGTCGCGGAGTTTGGCAACCCCTCCCCATTTCGTCATCCCCGTGCCATGATGAGCCATGTCGGGGTGGTGCCCACCGCAGCGTCGAGAGGGCCGACCGATCGACGCGTCGATCGGCGCGGGGTGTGGGGCCGCGCCCGCGGTCTGGCAATCCGCCCGGAAGCCGGACGATTGGCCCGCCGCAACGCTTGCATGCCCGCCTCCGGAGCCTCACGGCCAAACGCATGGCGGGGTCCGGCGGTGGCCCGTGAACTCTGCGGGTCTCTCTGGGACATGGCCGTCTGGGTTCACGTCGAGACGGCTCGCGAGGCGGTGTCCCCGCCGACTTCGTCCTAATACACCCCCTGCGGCCCCGTGACCAACGAGTCTGGCGACACCCTGACCCACGCGCCTTTCGGTCGAAAGGCGGCCATCTCCCAGAAAGACAGCGAGGCCCGCACCCTGTTTCGGGGTGCGATTGGCCCCGCAAGCTTGGCAAGACACCGGAGCCCGATGTCCTCCCAGCGCCAGACCCATGGCCTCGCCGTCTTCCCGCCAACAATTTAAACCGTACACTGTAGGCTCATCCCCGGTCGGATGCCCCACCCAGACGGGGCTCCGGTTATCCGGCGCCTCCGCCAAACCCGAAATAGAAGCGTGAAAGGACGGCCCATAGGGCTCCCATGTTTAGTTGCCCCAAGCCCGTGACCGCGTTGTCCCGCGTGGTGATATTGTAGACCCCGTTATTGCCGTAACTGACGGGCGTCATAATGGGACCATCCGGCAATAAGGGAGCGGGCCATTGCGAGATCTCGTAAAGGAGGGGGTTGACATTGCCCAACCGGCCACGGAGAAACGCCATGTCCGCCACCCATCCCGCGAATAACGGAGCGCCGGCACTGGTGCCGCCCGAGAGGTTTGGCCATCCTCCAAAGAACGCGTAGTACCCAGGCGTCACCACCGAGGCGGGGAGCGAAAAGTCCGGCGTCATCCGGCCGGGCAGGGTGGGATTGAGATGCGTTTGGTAATATGGCGCGGGCTCCAGCGTGCTCACCCCTCCGCTGGCAATCATGTTTTGAAGGGAGAGGAATGACAACAGGGTAGGGTTAGATAGTTCGCGACCGATGTTGCCACCCCACATAGCCGCTTGCGTCACTTGGGCGCCGGGGGTAACCGCGTCTTCCGTGCCCCCCACCGCACTCACGTACGGACTGTTCGCCGGATAGCTCGGCTGCGGCTGCATCATCCCGAATTGCGCTCCGGAATAGGCCCCGCTATCCCCGGCCGAGACACTAATCGTAATCCCCTCGGCGTTGGCGATTTGGGCGAGTAGATCCCACGAGGCCTGCGCACCCGGTGCATAGGCCTGCTCCGCCAATTCCCCCCCGCCGTAACTGATGCTGAACACGCTGACCCGGTCCTGCAGGTTTACCTGATTTAACGCACTGCGCAGGCTACCGGCTGCATAGATCGCAATGTTGGCGCCGGGGGCCGAGGTTTCCATCATCTGCAGGTCGAGGCTTAGTTCCCCTTCGATGCCCCCCAGGTTGGACGTATACACGTTGGGTCCGACGTAAGCGGTGCTGATATTGGGGGGCATCAAGCCGAACTGCTGGGCAAACAGACCGACATCGTTCTCAGAAGGGGCAAACACGTTGCCCGCCGTGTAGACGCCGATCGCCGGGCGGACGTTACCTCCCTCGACCGCGGTCACCTGGCTCACCAATTGGTTGGCGTGAAACACCGTATTGACCGAATTCGTGGCGGGATTCCAGGGCGCCAAGATATTCCCGGTAATGCCGTAAATCCCAAACAACGGCGCCGCGTTGGTGGTAGCGGCCGCGGGTCCTCGGAACTCGGCCGCCGGCAGTTGCACCGTCACCTGGTTGCCCGCCGTATCTCTCACGGTTAAGGCCGCGCTGACCGTTTGCTGCTGAGCCAGTGAGAAATCAACCACCATCTGCCCCCCTGGCGGGTTGCTGTACCACATCACCAACGGCAACGGTCCCAAAATGGGTCCCTGCAGGCGGTTCACAAACAAGAAGTTGGTATCGGGCTGGCCGTTAAGGGTCGCCGTCACCAAATAGCGCACCGCCATGCCCGGATAATGCGCCGCCCCCGACAACATCTGCACGTTCACGGTAAAGTTCCCGCTGCTGGCGCTATTGCTAGCCCCAACCGGCGTGGAACCCATCGCCGCTTTGGGGGCGTACACCGCCTTTAACATCTTCGCCTTCTGAAACCCGGTCTGCGGCGTGGAGGTGACAAACCCGGTCAGACCCGCGGCGCCCCGAATCCAATTCGGCAACACTAATGCGCTGTCCGGGGCCACAAATTGTGTGCTGCCTTTCTGATAACGGGCGAGTTGCGTCTGAAACATCTGGTCCACTTGGCCCACCGTGCCGTGAACCTGTAGGATTTGCCCTCCCAGATGCGCCGTCAAGCCGTTGGCCGCTAATCCCGCCTGAATCTGCGACACGACCGCCGAGGCAGGACCAAAACGTGCCGCCACCTGCGACGGGGTGAGAAACTGCCGGTAGCCCGGCGTCCCGGGTTGGCTTGCCGTCTTAGCAAATTGCGCCAGCCCCTGGGGATCGCGCGACGGCAACACCACCCCAAATGAAAAGGGGGACGATGGACTCAGCGTGCTGAGTCGCTGACTACCGGCCAGCACCGATTGTGGCAACACCGGGTCCATGGCCGGCAACAGCACCGCTTGCGGCGTCGTGGCCGACACCGTGGCCGACACCAGTCCCAGTCCCGGCACCGTGGCCGCCAGGGCCAGTCCGATAAGTTTCTTCATCATCTCTGACTTTCCTCCATTCCCGCAATTGCAAATTCTCTAA
This sequence comes from Bacillota bacterium, assembly GCA_021797825.1. GTDB lineage: Bacteria > Bacillota > Sulfobacillia > Sulfobacillales > Sulfobacillaceae > JAJZZA01. The sequence goes on from JAJZZA010000009.1 coordinate 5,287, forward strand.
TCGCTCATTCCGGTTTGCACATGAATTGTTGTTGCCCCGCGATTTTCCCGAACTTCATGCGCAACCGGCCAATCCCGCACGGAACGTTGGGGGGGCCGACCCTGCCGGATCGGCCCCCCAACATCATGCCGCGTTACCTAAAACGTGCCGTTGATGCTCGAGCCCTCGATGGTGATGTGTGCCACATCCGTCGTTGGGACGGTCGTGCTGCTTTCTGCGGTAATGGTGTACTGGCCTGCCGTATTGGTTTGCGTCACCGTAAAGTCTCCCGGCGCCAGGCTGCCGACGCTGACTCCCGTATACGTGACCTCCGGCGAAGCGCTGGTATCGACCAAAGCCGCATCCGCATAGGTGAGCCCAGTGATCGGGTTGCCGAACTGGTCAGCCACGTTCACCGTCCACGCATAGGTGTAGGCTCCCGATGATCCGCCCTGCGTAGCCACGCCGTTGCTGGTGCCGGCAAATGTCGCCGTCGCTACCGGCACGTACGTCGCTCCCACCGTCACCGATTGCGTGGCGCTGTCAACCAGCGAGACCGCCACGCCGTTTTGTCCAGCCGGAATCGTCACCTGTGTTATCACCTGGCCGCTGGAGTTCTCAAAGACCGCACTGGCAGAATTCGTTGTCAGGTTAACGGTCACACCGCCGCTCGGCGCATCGACGATGTTCCCCGTGTTATCCGTGACGTGCACCCACACCGTCTGCGGCGTGTTGGCGGTCGCGGACAATGTTCCCGTCGAACCGACATTGTAATTCGTGTCGGTTGCCAGATTGAGTGCCGCCGGAACATCTTGCGCAATTTCGGTGCCACTGGCGAACAGGCCGACACCGGCCGCACTCCCGGCGTTCACTACCACCGTCGCCGTAACCGGAGCCACGGCGCTATTGGAGGCATCCGTCACGGTCACCGTGTAGGTGCCCGCCATATCGGTCTTCACCGTTATCGGCGTGTTGACGCCGGTATAGCTTACCGTGCCGCTCTTCCCGGGGTACATGGGATTGGTACTGGTGATGGTGTAGTTCAAGGTGTCCCCGGTGCTCATCGGTGCATTCGCGGCGTTCTCTTCGGTAATCAGAACAGCGGGGTAGGATGCTCCCGCGGTATACGACGAACCGGCCAGATACGGCGTGCCCGTGGTGCTGGCCACCAAGTGGCTGACCAGACTGCCGGTCTCGTCAATGGTCGCGGAGTTGGCCGAGGTCAGCGACGCGCCGTCGGCCAGCGTTCCGCCCACCGTGACGGCCCCATCGTTCCCTTGGGCGACTGCCGAGGCGGTCACCGAGGCTGCGCCGGACGAGTTAACGTTGACAGTTTGCTGCGACAGGCTGCCGGCGCCGCCGCTCAACTGCAGTTCATTCGAGTTGGTGGTATCGGTAAACGTCAGGGTCGCGCCAGGGGCGGACACCGGGTTGCCCAGAATGTCTTCCACTTGGCCGGTCACCGTCAGGGAGGGATTGGTTGGTGTCACATCGACCGTCTGCTGAGCGCCCGACGCCGTGTATTCGGCGGGCGTGACCCCCACCTGATTGGGAACTCCCGCGGTGATGGTGACGGGAATCGTGAGGGTATTGGTGAGGCCTTCGGACACCGTCACGTCGTACGTTCCCGCCGCCAGCGCACCGCCGGTGTACTCCAACCCAAAGGTATAGGATCCATCACCGTTATTGGCCAACCCGGTTACCAGTAAATTGCTGACGGGATTGCCATGTAAGGTAACCGCCACCGAAGGCTTCGGGGCCGAGACCGCAAGGCCATTGGGATCGGTCGCCTGAATGGTCCAGTATGGTGAAAACCTGTAGTTAGGCGCATAGGGGTCAATGGACCAGATATTAGGTGCTTCACTCAAATTGTTCGCCGCATACGAGTCCGCGGCCACTTGATCGGCCGTGTAGGTGCCGGGGGTTGATGAGGTGACGGTCCACGAATTGGCGTTTTGCGGCGGGACGACCATGATCTGGATAGGCGGCCCCACCGGCAGGCCGTTGCTGGCATTGCTGAGGGTTAAGGTGACCATCCCGCTGGCGTTGGCATTCGGGACGAGGTTGACGTAGTCACCGTAGGCGCCACTGTATACACCCAAACCAAGCGTAGCCGACGTCAGGCCAGGTTGCGTGTATCCAGTGAAGGAGTTGTACTCTGTCAATGTGGCTGGGCCGGATACCGATACCGTTATCGTTCCCGCATCACCGTACCCATATCCCAGCGGTAACGGCACTTGGTTTTGGTCAGCCACATAGGCACCCAGGTACAAGCTGGTATTCGCGTTGGACATCACCGAGGGCAGGGGCCCAAGACTGGCGTATTGCGCCAGCACGTCATAGGTCGCTTGGGGCGCCGTCAAGTTAATCTTGGCCGCGTTACCCGATTCCAAGCTTTGCCCGGGGAGCAACGGCACCACGGCGACGGTGTCACCAATATTGTTCGATCCCACCCAGCTTTGTTCGACCAGTTGAATGGTAGCAACGCCGTTGGTGGCTTGGAACAGGTACGGGTTGGCTTGCGTGTTGTTGGCGGTGTTGCCGTTCATCGCGTTAGTCGGTGTCAAGTCACTGCCCTGCAAGACGACGCCCACCGCCCCGTTGTAGTTCAGCACGGTGTTGCCGTTGCTGTCGACCACCGTCGCGGTCATGCTGGTCGTGGCGGCGCCGTCGGCGGCCATGCTGGTGGTGGTGGGTGACAGGTTGATCATGGCGGCTTGCCCAAAGGCGATCCCGGTCAGCACGTTCGACCAAATCGCGCCTTCCAGGTCATTGACCGCCAGCGGGCTCTTGGCGTACGCGATCATCCGGTAGTTGCCCGCCACCGGGGCGTTAAAGGTGAAGGTGTAGGTGCCGTTGCTGTTGTTGGGCGCCATGTAATTGGTGCCGTGCCAGGTCCCGGTCACCGGGTTCTGCCACCAGAATTGGTATTGCGGGTCGTAGATGTTGCTGGCGCTGGCCGTCACGCTAATCTTTTGGCCCACCGCCACATCCGTGGTATTGCCGGTCAGGGTGACCGAACTGTTCACAAAAACACCGTCAGATCCATTGGCGGGACTGACGGCGGCGCTCCAATCACCGGCCTGCACTTGGCTGGCGCTCATCGTGTTCACCGAAACCAGATAATCCCCGCTGGTCGGCGTGCTTAAGGTGAAGTTGGGGCTGGACTGCCACGAAGTGCCCTGCACCCAAGTCCCGTTAGGCTCTTCCACCCAGAATTGATACATCGCATTGGATACATTGGATGCCGCCGCGGTAAAGCTGACGGTCCCTCCCGGCGTCGACGTGATCGAGCTACCGGTCAGGGTGACCGAAGGGGTGCCTGCTGCCAGCGCACTGGCTCCGGGCAACAGGGACATCAGCATCATGGAGGATCCGAGCACCAAGCTGCTGATTTTCTTTGTCGTTCGTCCTGTTTGCATCGACTTGCCAAAACCTCCTCATGAGACCTTTGTGCTCTTGTGCACACTGCCGACGCGCTGGCCGGCTACATCCCGCCGCCCCCGTGCTCCGTCGGGGGCTCGGGGTTGGCGTTCTCGGGTACGACATTAGCAAAGTAGTACTCTAGCGCCGCATTGACGATGGCAACTTGACTCAGTCCGGTCTCGTACGACCGCCTCATCAGTCTCTCTTTCAATTCCGGCGTCAGACGAACTTGAAATGCTACGTACGCGCGAGACCGCCCGTAAAAGTTCGCCACGACGTACCACCTCTCACCTCCTGCAACCGCACCGTCCGTCATTGCCCAGACGGCATTGATGCTGGGTTTTCCGCGAGGCCGTCCAGATTCTCGTCGAGTGATACCAACTTAAGATGGTTTGAGTAAACAATGCACGATAGGTTGGTATCAACTCCGAAGATTGAGTTCTCTATCGGCCACCCAATTCCTTCTTCCCGAAGAAATTTTTTGCAGAAAATTTTTTAGAGGCTAACGACGATTCCTGTTTTATTGTATCGGGAAGATTCCAGAATTTCGACGGGTTTCCTTCATTTTCTGCAAAATTTTCTGTTGGTTTCCTGGGCTCCCACCGTATTCCGGCCATTTCTTAGACGAAAGAGGACTAAACGGCAGAACGCGACGGCTCGGCCAGGGGACCGCGCGCCGGGCCGCAAGAAACGGCCCGGCGCACGGCTTCACGGTTGCGGCGATATCCCGGTTACGACGTAATGGTAATGGTAAGCGGACGCGACGGTTGCAAGATGCCCCGGGGGTCGCGCACCGTAAGCACATAGGTTCCGGGCGCGGCCTGGCTCGTCGCGGTGAGGGTAACCGGCTGCGACGCCGCGTAAAACCAGTTGGGACCGATGGCAATCGGCACCGTGACGGGAGCAATCAGCGGCTGGCCGTTTAGCAGAAACCCTCCCGCCGGCTGTCCTGAAGCAGTGGTGAGACTCACTACATACCCATCGTTATTAAGGCTGGCGGGATCCGAAATGCCGCCGGTCTTGGTCAGTTGGGTCAGGGTCAGGGTGGTGGACCCACCGGCGGGGAGCGTGGACGGGCTCGCCGTGACCGCCTCTTGATAGGGCTGTCCGCCCAGCACCGCGTTGACGGTGGCACTGGCCGCGGGCAATCCGGGCGCAGCGGCGTTTAGCGTCATCGCTCCCAATCCGGCGGCAATCGAATAGACCGTAATCGGCAGCGGTCCGGCTTCGCCGCTGTAGGTCACCGCATCCGGGCCCTGGGTCAAATCGTGAAATTGCCCGGGCCCGTTGATGGTGAGCGTAATCGGCCAGCTGCCGGAGCGCATGGGATATCCTGCTTGATCGGCCACCGCCAGCGTAAAGTCGGCGGGGTTGCCGCTTTCATTGGCCAGCATCACCGTATCCGGCGTCGTAAGCGCGAGGCTGGACGCCACTTGGGGTTCGGAGCCGATCTGGGCGGAGGCCGTCGCCTTAAATCCGCTGGCGTTTGTCACCTGCGCGGCAATGGTCGCTTGACCCACCGCCGTGCCAGCCTGCAGATCCCACGAGGCCGTGCCCTGAGAAATCGGCAGGGTGACCGTGGTGCCGGTCGTCATGGGAGTCCAGGCATTGGCCGCCGTGCGGTAGGCGCCGACCACCGCGGAGGCTTCAGTGAGCGACAGGGTGGCCGTACCGGAAAAGGTCGGCACCACGTCTCCCGCCCTGTCGGTGACCGCGACCGTCACCGGGTCCGACTCCGCCCCATCCGCCACCAGGGTGGCGGGGGCTGGCGTCACCAGTAAGGCGGCGGGAGTTCCGTAACTCACCACCGTCACCGGCGCGCTGCAGAGTGCGCCGGCGGGCGATGCGGGGGCATCTGGCATCTTGGCATAGACCACCACTTCGTAAGGACCCATCTGGCTGGCCGGGAATTGAAACCCGGACGCCCCGCGGTAGCTTCCGCTAGACATCCACACTCCGCTCGGCGATTTCACCCAGAACTGGTAGAGGGCCCCCGCAATCTGGTTTGATGCTGCCGCCACCGAGATGCTGCCGCCCTCGGCGATATTAGCTTGCGCGGCTTGAACGGACACGCTGCTCCCCACAAAGAGGCCTGCGGGCAAAGAGGTCACCGCCTCTTGCCATGCGCCTCGCGCCAGCGCCGCCTGATCCAGCGCGGTTACCGCCACCAGATAGCTCCCCGCAGCCAGCGCCGGCAGGGTCACCACCGGACTCGGTCCGTATCCGCGCAGGATCGACCAGGTTCCCGACGGGCTTTCGAGCCAGAACTCATATTCCGCGGTCCCGCCCGGATCGAGGGCGGCGGCCGTCGCCGTCACCCCGGCTGTGTCCAAAACCCGTTGCGCCGACAAGACGACGCGAACGCTCCCCGCCAGCACGGTCGGACTACCGCTGGCCAAGGCCGGCGCGGACGCCGTCAGCAACGAAATGGACGCCAAGCCGGCGGCCACGCTTCGCGCGATAGTTGGCGTCGCCTGCTGAAGCCGTGTCATTCTCGGGGCGCTCCCCGACTTCCCCCTTGCCATCGCGCCTTCCTCCTCGGTTTGTGGTGGTTGCCTCTCATCCCCGCTCTATCCGTCCCTTGGCCTCGCCCCGCGGCCGTCGCCAAAATGGGGACAAATCGACCCAAGCCTCCCACATGGCCAGCGATTTTTCGCCGCCCGGGTGGCGCGCCAAACGGTATCGGTGACGCTCAACATGAATGGTGCGGACCATCCCCGGTGCCCGACAAATTGCGACACAAGCGGGGATATTCGCGCTTTTCGCGACACTTGGCAAAATTCCTTGATTTTTCTTAGTCGTCTCGCGTCTAAGCTTCAGGAGCGAGGCCGAGGGCTTTAAGGTAGGCTTGGTGGGTTAATAGGGCGGTGTGGGCCCAGGAGAACGACGCGGCCCGCACCATCCCCTCGTGCGCCAGGATGACCTGCCAGGGACGGTCGGCGGCCAGTTCGGCCATCAGGGCAGCCAGCCGGACCGGGTCATCGGCGGGGACCGCCAATCCGGCCGCTCCCATCACCTCCGGCAGCGACGCGCGATCGCTGGCAATCACCGGACAGCCTTGGGCCATCGCCTCCAGCACGGGAAGCCCAAAGCCTTCATAATAACTGGGGTAGACAAAGGCGGTGGCGTGGCGGTAGAGGTCGGCCAGGCGGTCGTCGGAGACCATCCCCGCGACATCCACCCGCCCGGCAATACCCAATTCGGCGCACCGGCGGCCCCATAACGGCAACGCCTGGGGCTCCGCTCCCACCACTTTCAGCCGCCAGGGCTCGGGCACCCGCGTCATCGCACGCAGCACCGCCATCACATTCTTTCTGGGGTCCAGCGCGCCCAACGCCAGGAAATAGGGGGCTTTGGGAAAATGCGGTCTCATCACCCCGGGTTTGGGGGCCAGCGGGGTTACGGTAATGCGTTCGGGCGACACCTTTAGGGTTTGCGCCAAGTCGTCTTGGGCGTGCCGCGACACGGTCAGAATGGCACGGGCGCGGGGGGCGAGCCGGCGGAGCGCATTCATCCGGTAGAAGCGGCTCACTTTATGGCGAAAGGCGATTTCGCCGGGAAACTCGCGGCCGCGATGCCATTCGATAACATCGTGGATCGTCAAAATTTGCGGAAGGGTCGTCGTCAGCGGTCCCAGATTGGCGGTCCCATGCAACAGCGCGGCGCCCCGCGCGGCCCGCGGCAAGACCACTTGCTCCCACCAGAAAAAATTGGGCGCGGAACGAATCACCACGGGATAGAGCGCGCCGACCTCGCGCACCACGTCCGGCGCGGCGGACGCATCGCCCAGCACGGTGAGATCGTAAGGACGCTCCAGCGCCGCGAGATGTTTTAGCAACTGGTAGACATATTCCCCTACCCCGCGGCGGGGGTTTCGCAGTCCGTAGCGGCCATCGATCACAATTCGTGGCCGGGGCATCAGCCCACCTTCCACTCATGCGGCAACACCATCAAGCTGGCCGTCCGCTCCATCGACTGGACCGTAAATTCCGCCGCCGACTTCCATTCCTGTAAGAGGCGCCCTTCGGCACTATGCAGGGCCGCATCCACTTCATACCGCCCGGTGGCGAGCGGGAGTTCGCGGATGACCGCTTTAAACGTATTCGACCCGGTTTTCAGCTCAATCGGGGCCGCGTCGCGAAACGTCGACAGGCTGACAATTTCGAGGCCGTCGGGCCGGCGGAGCGTAAAACTTAAGTGGGCTTTTTGCGCCACGCCTTCGTGCTGCACGTCGATCGCCACTTCCAAAGCCTCGCCCGACACCACCGTGTCGCTCGCGTTGTTTAGGGCGGCGGCGACCGCGCGCACCAATTGCAGCGGTCCCGCGCCCGCCGGCATCTCCTCCACGCTGGTCTCCGGCGCCGCCACCAGGCTTTCGCGATAGGCGTGGACCACATCGCGCGGCCGTCCGTTCATTTTCATGACGCCTTGGTCAATCCAGAGCGCCTGGTCCATGAGCCGCTCAATCGCGCTCAAGTCGTGCGAGACCAGCAGCATGGAGGTGCCTTGCCGCTTCATGCGGAAGATCCGGTCCATGCAGCGCTGCTGAAAGGCTTCGTCGCCCACCGACAGCACCTCGTCCACAATCAGGATTTCCGGTTCCATGCTAGTGGCTACCGCAAATCCCAGGCGCGCGTGCATCCCGGTGGAATAATATTTGACGGGCGTGTCGATAAACGGGCGGATGTCGGCAAAGTCGATGATCTCCTCCATTTTTCTTTCCACCGTCACCCGGTCGATGCCTAAAATGGAGGCATTCAGATAGACGTTTTCGCGCCCCGTAAAGTCGGGATGAAAGCCGGCGCCCAACTCAATTAAGGCCGACACCCGGCCCGCGACCCGCACGCTGCCTTGGGTGGGCGTCATGGTCCGGGTGAGGACTTTCAAGAGCGTGCTTTTCCCGGAGCCGTTGGATCCCACGATGCCATAACTGACCCCGGCGGGCATCGCCAGCGAGACATCGCGCAAGGCCCAAAACGCCTCGCCCTTGGGTCGGCGGTTGCGGCCGGGAATCATCCGCACCAGGAGTTGTCCCACGCTGTCGGGCCGGTCTTTGCGTAACAAAAAGCGTTTCCAGACCCCGTCCACATACACCGAGGCCACTTACATCACCTCCGCGAACAAGGGCTCCACGCGCCGGAAAATCCAGTAGCCCACGGCCAGCACCGCCACCGTCGACACCACCGCGGCATCCAGATAATGCGGGTGCAGCAAATGGCCGGTAAACAACAGGTTCCGTTCCGCCTCCACCGTGGCCCCCATCGGATTTAACAGCAGGAACGGCCGAATCCGGGCCGGCACCACCGTGATCCGGTACATAATCGGGGAAAAGTAAAACCAGGCCATCAGCAAAAGCCCCACCAGCTGCGTCACATCCCGGTACAGCACATTGAGCGCGGCCACAATAAACCCGACCCCCAGCGTAAAGCCGATTTGCACCAACAGCACCAGCGGCAGGAAAACCAGTGTCCAATGCACCGGCACCCGGTAGAGGACAATAAAGACCAACAAGATCAGGGCCGAAAAGGCAAAGTCAATCAGCCGCGCCAGAATCGCGGCGGTCGGCAGCACCACCCGCGGAAAGTAGATTTTGGCCAGGAGCGCCGCATTACCCGACACGCTGACCGTCGCCGACATCATGCCGTTGGTAAAGAAGTTCCAGAAAGTGAGACCGCTTAGCAAAAAGACCACGTAGGGAATCGGCTTCGACGAGGCGTGGAAAATGACCTGAAAGACAAAGCTAAAAATCCCCGCCGTCACCAGAGGGTTGATAATCGCCCAGTACAGGCCCAGCAAGGAATGTTTGTAGCGGGTTTCCACATCCCGTACGGCCAAATTCCGCATGAGTTCCAGCCGAAGCCGCCAGCGGGCCGCCCGCGATGTGACCATGACGGCTTTTTCCGCGATCTGCGACTCGACATCCGGAGGATATGCCAGTGTCGACATCTCCCATCTTTAAAATAGAAAACCTATCGTCTGGACGCCGTCACGGCGACTTGACACCGCCAGTTTTTTTGCCTAGGCCCACCACGTTGGCCGCCCCCGGGCGAGATTCTCTCGTGAAAGGCAGCCGGCACCTTCTAATAGGGCGATTCCCCGACCGCATTATCCCGGCCTAATGGTTTTGCGGGAAGAATTACCCCCAGCATCCAGCCCAGACCGACCAACAGGGTAAAGAAAAAATCCCCGAAGGAGACACCGCCCAACAAGAGGGATTCCGCCATTTGTTCCACCAGGCTGGCTATCATCACCGCCCCCAGCACGCGCACCAGATACTGCCCGCGTGCCGGCGGGCTAAACCATAGGCGGTATAGCGCCCCCACCGCCAGCGCCACCCAAATCAACAGCCCCAACCCGCCCAATTCCACGGCCGTGCGCAAGAGCGTGTCATGGGGCGTCAATCCGGCAAAAGCCGGTGCCACATAAGGACGGATGGCGGCGGGAGAGGTCCCCGGGCCTGTGCCCAAAAACGGGCGGTGGTGCAACACTTTCAACGCCGCTTGCCAAAGTCCCACCCGGCCGTTAAGGCCTTTGGCCCAAAGCTGCTGCCAGCGCTTGATCCCGGTCACGGCCACCGCCACCCCAATCAGCACCGCGCCGCCCCCCGCCAGGGCGAAAAATGCCTGTTTCCCGAACCGCAGCAAGAGCACCATGGCCACCCCCGCCGCCCCCGCAATCCAGGCGGTTCGCGCGTAACTCAGCATCAAGGCCAAAAACAGCCAGACCGACGCCAAACTCCAGAGCCGGCGCGCTCTGGGCTTGGCGCCCGGATCCGCGCTTAATCCCACCGCCGCGGGCAACGCATACATGATCAGCATGCCGAGCGTATTCTTATTGGCAAACGGCCACTGCCAGGCCAGAAGCACCCGCCGCCCCACGGGAACGGGAAATCCGGAGTGAAAACCCATGGCCGCTATCCCCGCCGCCAGCGACAGCACCACGCCCGCCCCGGCGAGACCGGCTAGGATATCGTAGAGCGCAAGCCTCCCGCGCACCAGCAACACCGGCAGCGTCAAAGCGGTCAGCCACAGCACCACCGGCACGCCCAGCACATAACGGGCCGAGAGCGGCCGATCGATGCTGACCAAGGTGGAGAGTCCGATCGACAACACGTAGAGGGCGAACAGCAAAATCCGACCGCGAGCGCGGCGCAGCGCGCCGACCATCTCAGGCGGCAACCCCACCCCGAGCACCGCGCCTACGGCACCGCCCGCGAACGGCAGGTACTGCCCAAGCCCTTGATACCAGTGGTGGATCACTTCCAGCCCCACTGACCAGGTCAATACCCACCACCAGGCCCAATCCGGCCGGCGCCAGCACAGATACGCTCCCACCACGCCTAAACCGGCGCCTATCCATAACACATGGCCTGCCCCCATTCATTCGAAGGGTATTATACCGCGAATGCCGGGGGTGGATGAAAGACGCTGTCGAATTTAAAACAGGTGGCGCAGAATTTCCGGCGACGAGACATCCAGCACCTGGTCAATCCACCAGGTCAAACGGTCGGAACTGCTCTCTTCGGCGACTCTTAGCCGCACTGCGTCGTCGGAAACGCCCCGACGCGCCAGACACCGCAAGAGCACAGCCCGCATGGCCATCAGGGACCCTTCCTGGATTCCGGTTTCAATTCCGGCCTCGAGACCTTCCTGGTAGACCTCAACGGCCAGATCGGCGGATGTCGCCATGTCATCCTGAAGCAATGCCTTCGCCTCCTTAGGAGTTTCCGGTGGGTTGTCGGGTGCGCTTACAGAATGCCACGGAACCCAAGGAATTATGGCCCGCAACGCAAATTTATTATAAACCGTTTACACCAAAATTTCCCCTCATTTCCGACAAAATCGCCGCGATGGCCCGCTTTGGCCGCCCCCATGGCGTGCGGGCCCCTCGCGTTGGCCAGGCTGCCGTGCCGGCAATTGCGAGCCCCCGCCGTCCCATTTCGTTCCCCAACCGATTCGCCCGCGCTCTCAAAAACCCATCCCACCCGATCATCCCCGGATGCGGTCGCGTACGCGTCATCCTACCGGGTCCTGCGCCGGCGGACGGCCATCCGCGTGCGCACGCCGCGCCGCAGCGGTAACCGGGATCACAGCGCAGCGGCAGATTTCTCCTTGTCGCCTCGGTTCTGCCGGGTTGCGGGCGGCATCGGACCAGACGGCGTCCCCGGATGGTTTTCCGCCGCAATCAACACCCCGCGCGGTTGATGGCCAAAGGCTTCAGCGCGGGCCGTTCCGGTTGGCGAACGGCGGGACCGGCGGTGCCTGGCCGCGGATTCGGCACGGTCCGCACCGGACGGGCCAGCGCATCCTGAAATGATCCGGCAAAAGCGCATGGCAAGCCCCAGGGCTTGCCACATTAGGCGTAGGGGTTTTCCCCGCCGCGGGTTTGGGGTCGCTGCGGATAGCCCTCATAACACGACGCGCTAGGAGATGAACGACAGATGGCAGACGTCACCATTACCCCGTCATCCAATGGCCCGCTTTTGGTCAAGGGCCCGGTTGATCTGCGCGACATCAACGGCCGTCCCTGGCCTCCTCAGGACAGCACGATGGCTCTTTGCCGCTGCGGAGGTTCGGGACGCAAGCCGTTTTGCGACGGCACTCACCTGAAAATCGGTTTTCACGCCGAGACCAAAGCCCCCGCCACGTAACCGGCCCCGGGCAGCCCATGCCCGCCTCGCCCGCCCGGGTTGCGGCTGATTCGCGGGGTTCCGCCGCTGGTGGCGTGCCCCCTTGGCGGTTCCCGGTCGGAGATGACAACCCGGGCAGGGCACGCAAAGAATCAAGTCGGCCGCTGTCACTGCGGTCCGCTGCGTCTGCGGGGAACGATCCGCACGGGACCGACCCGCCGTCAACCCTGGCCGGGGACCCCCGACTGGCGCGGCGGGTCGGGGTGGGCGTTAAGCGGCACCCGTTTCAAATCAAGGGGGATAGGGGAGGTTGCTTTCGGTCTGTTCGGGGATGCGCCGAAATGACCGCCAAAGCGAAACATCATAGAGGATTTTCATGGTCCCTCCGATCAAGAAGGGAAGTGACGCGCCCGCCGTTTTCAACAGCAGTCCACCCAACACCGGGCCCGCGGTGCGACCGGCCTGTTTGCCTAACGAGGTCACGCCGGCGGCTTCCGCCCTCCCCGCGGGATTTACCACCGCCGCCAGATACGACTGACGGGTCGGAACATCCATCTCCACCAAAAGGCCCCGCGCAATCAACAGCGCTGCCGCCATTTGGCTGCTGCCGGCAAACGGCACCGCCATCAGCAGCAGACTGGAAGGGATATGCGTGAACACCGCCGTGTTCAACAACCCGATCGACCGGGACAAGCGCGCCGCCAACGGAAACGAGAGCGCCGCCGCCACGTCCACCGCGAAAAATATGGTGCCCAAGGCGGGCGTGCCCAAGTGATAGCGGGCATGCAGCCAGTACACCAACAGCGTCGTGGTAACCATGCCGCTACCCAGGCTGTCCGCCACGAATAGCCGGGCCAGACGATGAACCAACCGGCGGGACCCGGGATCCAATCCGAATGGGGCGACGGCATCGCCAGACGGCTCGGGCGATGATGCGGGGATCCCCGCACGCCGGCCCGACGACCCCCAATAGAGGAGGCAAGCAGCGGCCAGCACCACCCCGCCCAATCCGGCATAGATCCATAACAGCACCCGCAACCCGTTGAAGCCGGACCAGCCGAGAAGGTCAGGCCCGCCCGCCGAGAGCGCGCCCACCGCTCCGGCCGCGGTTCCCAGCATGCCATAGAAGGCAAACGCCCGCGTTCGTCCGGCGGACGGCCACTGCGCGATCATTCCCTCTTCCAGGGCGTTGACGAAAAGCCCGCCGGCAGGCGGCACAAAACCGCACAGCGATGCCGTCCAAACTTGCCAGAGACTGTGGGCGTTGGCATAGACCAAGCCGGCCGCGACCATGAGCAGCCCCGATGCCGCCAAAAACGGTTCGGCCCCCAGGCGTCCAGCCCCGCGCGTAAACAGCACGGTATAGAAGCCGCCGACAACCACCGAGAGTCCGCCTAGCACGCCGATCCCTGCCGGACCCAGGTGCCAGTGGGCGACATAAAGGGCAAAGATGACCGCCAACAGACCCGACCCAAACGATCGCGCAATTTGAATGGCGTTCAATAGGCCGAGAGGCCATCCCCCAACTCCCCGACCGGGTACCAACCGTCTCATCCACACCGCTGCCTGCAACCCCGTTTCTCCGCCTTGCAACAAACGATGTGCCCTCCCCGTCCGATTGCCGTTGGCGGATCGTCCCGCGATGTTGGGGGCCAACCGCCCCCAGTCCGGCCAAACCCGCTCTCCCCGGCGCGCTCCGAGCCCTGATCGGCTTCGCTTTGACCGTTCTCCTTTGCCCAAAGCGCGGTGCGCACCGGGATTGTACCGAAGACGTGTTAAGACACCGGGATCCCCTGATGAATATTGCGTGAACCCCGGGTGCGGAACGGAAAAATCCTCTACGCCCGACGTTCCGGGTGCCCAACCACACGCGGGACGCTCTTCACCTGGCCCGCCTAAGCCCCCTCCCGCATGTCCGCCGGAAGACGAGGCCGCTTCGCTCACCGGTCGCGCCCGTCGAGCCGGCCGCGGCCAGAGACCGTTGCCCAGTTCGGGCAAACCATCCCCGCCGCATCACGGGCGTTGCCGGTCCGCGATGGCGCGGGACCACGCGGGCGGCGGGTGCCGCCACCCGGCTGACCCCGCCCCACCGGCCTGGCGACGGGTGTGCTACCATGGTGGTAACAGAGTCCGCCGGGGGTGTCGCCGAGTGACGGCAAGGCCAAGACCGACTGCTGGCGTCCTCCCCGCCAGCAGATTGCTCACTGGGTGCGGGTATCGGGAAGGAAGGGGATCGTTGTGAAATATATTGTCTTCGACGCCTATGGCACACTCCTTAATCTCAGCAGCCTGCTGCCCCAATGCCGGGCGGTTATCGGCGATGACGCCGTGCGGTTCCTGGATCTTTGGCGCCGCAAGCAATTGGAATACGCGTTTCTGAGGACCCTGATGGATCGCTACCAACCGTTTTCGGCCGTGACCGAAGACGCGCTCGATTACACGCTGGCAGCCTTCGGCCGAACGCTCGCGGCGGACCAGCGCCGCGCCTTGGCCGGTGCCTGGCGGCAGACCGAACCCTATCCCGATGCGCCGCCCGTGCTGGCCGCCTTGTCGGCCTGGACGCGAGTGATTTTATCTAATGGCGAGCCGGAGATGCTGACCGCCTCGGTCCGGCACGCGGGGCTCCAGCCGCACCTCACGGATCTCATCAGCGTTGACGCGGCCGGCCGGTATAAGCCCCATCCCGCCGCCTACCGGTTGATTGTCGACCGCTACGCGGTTAATCCGGCAGACGTGGTGTTTGTCTCCTCAAACGGATGGGACGTGGCGGGTGCAGCCGCGTTCGGGTTTCGCACCTACTGGATTCAGCGCACTCAGCAGCCGGTCGAACGTCTGGGAGTAAAACCTTTCGGCACGCTCGCCGCGCTGACCGATCTCCTCCCGGATCTGGCCCCTTAAGCCGCATCCGGCCACAAACCCGCTCATCGCATTGCGGCGCGGCATAACCCCAAGCGTTCCCCGAATCACGGCACGTTCGGGCGCGAACGCAGGCGGTCAGACCCCGTTGCCCCTTGGTCCCGACGGGCTCGCCGCGGCCGCATGACGCGGTCCCGGCGCCAGGGCGGTCCTCACTCCACCGGAAGCGGCGCCCTAACCGCTGCCTCGCGCCGCTCAACCTCCCGATTGCGAAGCACACCGCATGGGCCGCCGCACATTCCGGTGCCACGCATCGCTCGGCCATCGCGGCGTTCCGCAACCAGCAATTGCCTGGGCAAGGTGGCTCCGGCCCCCAGCCGCCGCCGGATGGCGGGTGGCGAAGAGACGGCCCGCTGCGAAATCGCCTGCGGTTTGTCCCCGAATCGAACACACCGGGATCGATTAGAGACACCCAAGCGGCTTTGGTAGGAAAATCGCCGACCTTTGCCCGCTGCTAGGCTGATGATCGGCGACCTGCTAACCACGTCGGCTTGGCCGATGTCTCGGCTTGCCCGCCCCCGTCTCCGCGGGTTTAATGTTCCGTGCCCTCCGATGGCGTGGGGCTGACGTCCGGGGCACCGGAGCGGCGAAGCAACTCTTGATTAATCGCACCCAGCACGTCATCGATATCAGCCTGACGCGCTTCCAGATGGCGTTTTAGCGATCGAATGGCGAAGTCGTCCATGTGCTTTAACGCATCCGCACGGGGCATCCCGACAAATCCGCGGATGTTCCCGGTGACATTGTTGACCATGCCCTGCACCCAATCGGCAAACGCGGCCGGGCCGTAGTTCCACTCCGACATGTGTCGTCCTCCTTTTCCGATTCCAAGGCTTTTCCGATATGACTCAATTATAACAAGAGTTGTGACGCCTGCGGCGCTTATTCTGCCGCCCCGCCGGCTTAATCCCGCGCGACGCGGAATCTTTCCCAGCAAATTTGGACAAAATTCTCCGAGCGGTTGCGGAAAGTGACAACCTTTGCGATACTTTTCTTGCGACACGAATTCTTATTGCCGTGTTTTGTCCCCGTTCTCCGGAGATGAAGCCAGCCTTATTCATTGAGGGGGGAATCCATGAAACTTGTGCACCATCTGATTGGTCCCCATTTTTGGGTGAAACAGACGCCGGAATGGCACGCCGTCGTTGAAGCCTTTTCCTTGCCTATGTTTCGCGATGCGGAACGTGATCGCCTCATGCGCTATGTCGATTTAAACAAACGCCGCATAGACTGGGACGCCATTCATCAAGAAGCGCGGGATTTGTCCACAGAAAAGCGGGTTTTGATTCGAGTGGCACACGCCTTGCACAGCGGTGGCGACTGCCAGTTGTCCGAGATCGGCGCGTTATCGAGCGCCGGGCGCTCGGCGGCGATTCTCCTGATCGGCCAGCGCTACCGGCAATAAGACAGGAGCAGGGGGAGCAAAGTGGCCCGCATCTATACCCTGAGCAACGTGCCGCCCGAAGTCAGCGCGTACGGCATGGCCAAATATTCGCGCTCTAGCGCGTCGATGCGTGACACCCTGCTGGAATTGTCGCAACAAAAGGCCGAACAGTTTTTGAACACCTTTTATTTCGCCTATGGCCATGCCTCCATCGCCGACCTGGCGCACGTCGCGCTGGCGGTCGAGGACATTTCCATATTGGCGGCCATGGATGTGGTCGACGAACCGCTCTGGGACGGGCAAGAGCGATCCACCCGCTACCAGACGTTTCACGACGCCCCCTATTACCGCCCAGCCGAAGCGCCGCCCGATTTCGACGGCTTGGCGCGTTCGCTGTTTGCCCAGTATCGGAGCTTAACCGATGACGCCTATGAGGCCTACGCCGACCGCCACCCGAAACCGGCCGCCATGGCGGAGGGCGTTTACCGCCGAACGCTTCGCGCCCGGGCGTTTGATGTCGCCCGCTATCTGCTGCCGTTAGCCACCCTGACCTCGCTGGGCCAAGTCACCAACGCGCGGGTGCTCGAGCAGCAAATCGCCCGCCTTTTGGCCTCACCCTGGCCGGAACTGCAAGCCATTGGCGCGGAGATGAAGCAGGCCGCAACCGTCGCCGCGCCGTTCGACCTCCTAAGCGAACGATTGCAGCGCGCCGGCCTGCGGGTACCAGACGAGGTGCGGGCAGAGCTCGAAACCGGTCCGTCGGTGCCCACTTTGCTGAAACATGCCGAGCCGGCCCGGTTCTTGGCCAACGTGCGGACCGCCATGCGTGCCATCGCCGCCGAGGTGTTGGGTTCCTGGCCGGTGGAGCCGCCCGACCTGGTCCGCTGCCATCGGCCCGGCTCCGACCAAGACACCGCGCTTAGCCTGCTCCTCTATCGCGAGTCGGCATTGCCCTTTGGGCGGGTAGCAGCCGTGGTCGCCGATCTCCCGCCTGCGGTCAAACGGGAAATTCTGGAGACTGCTTTCCAACAGCGCGGCCCGCATGACGCCTGGCCCAGCGCATTTCGGCAGGCTCCCTTGCTGTTCGATCTGACGGTGGATATCGGCGCCTTCCGGGACCTCAACCGTCATCGGCGGCTCTTTAAGACGATGCAGGAGATCTCACCCGATCTGGGCTATGCGGTTCCCGAACCGCTGACCGAATGGGGCCGCGACGCGGGCTACCGCAGCAGACTAGACGCGCACTATGCGAAACTCTCCGCGCTCGCCGCGTCCCTGCAGCCTTATCTGCTGCCGCTGGCCCACCGGCGGCGCGCGCTCTTTGCCATGGACTGGGCAGAAGCCGCCTATCTGATCGAGCTGCGCTCGAAGTCATCGGGCCATTTTAGTTACCGCCGGCTAGCAAATGCCATGCATCAGGAACTGACCCGACTTGACCCCGCCCTGGCCCGACACATCCGGGTAACTCCCTACCACGACTTCAACCCGTTAGAACGGTAGATGGATCCACTGCGTGACCGCCAGCGCCAGCGCAACCACCAGCGTGGTCGCCCAGTGCGCCTCGGGCCCGAACGGCTCGCCGGGCACCACCCGCAGCGCCGGCGACGGCAGATATTTCCGGGTTTTCTCGCCACTCACGGTAAAGCCCAGCCCCCATTCGGCCAGGTTCCACCCGGCATGGGCGGCGGCCGCCACCCACAAACCCCACCACAAATAGATTAGGCCGAGTTCCATGCCGACCAGCAGCAGGTTCAGCCAGGCCACATAGTGCAGCCGTCCGTTGGGACGGTGAGACAGGGCAAACAACCCCGTTGACAGGAAAAAGGCGGGAATCAGTCCGACCAGGCGGCTGCCTTGGCCGAGCAAGCCCCAACGGAAAAACGCTTCTTCCAAAAACGCCAGAAACAAAATCAAAGCGGAAAGTTTCACAAACGAGGAAAACGGCAACACCCGATCCAAGGGATGGCGCTCAACCCTGCGCCCTGCCTTTAATACTCCCGCCACCAGAATAAAGCTCAAAAATCCGGCGGCCATCCCGATGCCAATCTCTCCGGTGTCTAAGAACATCGACGATTCCCCCACCATCCGCGGATACCCGCGGTCCCCCGGCTCGCTCCGAAAAACCCCCGCCGATCTTATTGACCTATCATATCAATTTCCCGCAGCATGCGCGAAACCCCAAATCCGGTCATAATCCAACCGGTGATTATGCGGCAAAGCCTGCGGTTTCCACGCGCGCCACCCTGCCGCGGGCGATAAGAACACCCGCCCCCGCCGCGGACACCAGAAAACACCGCGGTTCAAGCGTTTTTTCTTGCCTGCCGTCGCCGGCAACGTCCGCGATTACCCGCGCGGCAACGGATTCCAGTGAGCCCCGGGCGCTACCGAGACAAAGCCGGGTAGCCGGGAAAGCCAGGAGGCAGGCGGTCTTAGCCGGTCTGCCCCATCCCTGATCGCCAGCCGGCGGACTGCTTAATGAGCCCCCACCCGTCTCACCCAGCGAAACTCGGGCAACTCCAGCCCAGGCACTCCCGGCACGTCGCTCCGCCACGCGCCAGCCCCTCACGGCGAATCTATCCCGCTGCAAATGTCAGGCCGCCCTTGGCCCAGGGCGCGCGCGAGACGGGTGACTTGCGCCACTTTGTCCGCAAGCTCCCCCCGCATTAACCGACGTTCTACGGCATACCGTTTGCCCGTGCGGTCTGCTTCCCGTCTTTCCCTTCGGCGCCTTCGCGGCGTGAACGTTTATTGCGACTCGCTGACTGGCGCGCTGCATAGAGTTCCCCGGTGGCCCGGTGCTGGCTCAACCCGTCGCGCGCCGTCGTCACCAGCTGGAACAGCGGATCCGGCATCGCTAATCCCTCCCCTGTTGTGCCGCTCCGCCATCCTCAACAACACCATCGCGCCAGTCGGTCTGCGGGCTCCGTCGGCCCCCCGGCGAACCTCAGCAACTCTCGCCAACGCCTCCCCACGCATCGCTCAACCCAAATCCAGACGCCCGTTCCCGTCCCTCGAAGACCGTGTGATCGGCATGTTCCGGCCGGATGCAAAAATCCAGTTGACCATCATGCTGGGGTGCAAGTGCCCGTGCGGCTCGCCTTCGGCAATTTGCCCGCTGTCCAGCTTGGCCCCGTAATACGGGGTGCGCCGAGCAAAGGCCGGGTCGGGCGACGCCTGCCCATCGCGAAGGCTGCCGCTTTGCATGCGGGCGCACGTCACCGATGCCCGGTTTGTCGCTCCCACTCTTCTCGTCCCAATACGGATTTGATCCGTTCCAGCGCGCGGATCAAGCCGACCCGCCGCTGCGGCCTGGCGTTGGCTCACTGCCGCACAGATCCTGGGGACCACGTCCCGGCGGATGCCGGCGAAGCCGGTGGCGCATGCGTTCATCCGGATTGTCTGCCAGGATTGCGGGAACGTCACTTGATGAGTCACTTTGCGCAGCAAGCGAGTTGGGGCAGGAACCCTCGCCGGCCGGACACCTCGATGCCGGGTCTCATCCCGGCCCCCCCTGTGGTTGCGTCGGGTCAAAGGCGCCGGTAAACGCGCGGACCAGATCCTTCGCGGTGCTGCAGCAGTTGCGAGCAGGCGTCGGCCAAACCGGCGCGCCCAGCGGAGGTTCGCCAAAACCGCAGCCACCCCGCAAGATTCTCATCCCGGTCAACTGCCACCCCTGGTCCGGCCGGGCCAGCACTTGTGGTTCCCACCGTGTCGATGTAGTCCGCAATCGTCGCGCACGGTTTGTTCGTGGCCTCCGAGGGGGCCGGACTAAATCGATAGCTGTGTTGAAACCGCATACCCTTCCGAATATCCGAACGTTGGCTGGCTCATTCGCAAACCCCAGGCCGCGAGCGGCGCTACCCATACATGCGGAGGGCGTCGCACCTGGCCCGCAGACGCGGCGGAACTTCGCCGGCGCTTGGCGGCCGCACCTTACACCCGTGCCGAGCACGGCGTGTTCGGGGCCAATGGATAAAGTGGTCCTGGCCAGCCGGGCCGCGCGTTGCCGAGTCACCAGAAGCGGACAGACACAAAGCCGTGAGCAGGCCTGCAGCGGCCGCCCGGACAGGGGGCCATTGTCGCGAATAGGACGATTTTGGTCGGATTGCCGCCCCCCGCCGCACCCGGTCGGAAACAGCTGCCCCAACCCCCCATCCCCCGTGGAATCCAAACTGGCGCCCAGGCACCTGACGAGGCGAACTCCGGTTCGCCGCCAGCCACCCCGACCGGCCGTTGTGCAAAGCTGACAGGATTAGGATCGGCGCACCGGACCCCGCCGATCGTTGAGCAGCATCGCCAAGAAAACCAGGTAGGAAACCGCCACGTCCGCAACCGCCAGGCCCGGGTCAATCCCCACCGAGGCGTCGTAGACCCCATGAAACAGTGCGGCCGCCCCCAAGGCGCCGAGCCCGATGCGCCAATCCCGAAATCCGCGCGATGCCACCACTCCAAACCCATAGGCGGTTAACCCCGCCCAAATGGCATGCAAAAACGGAGTGTAAAGCGCTCGCGTGAGGGCGGTAATCGTCCCCAGGCCAAACGTATGGCGCATCACTTCAAACGATATGCCCCGCTCCACATAGGTGATGTTTTCCACGGCCGAAAAGCCGAGACCGGAACTCACGCCTAACATCATGTACGTCAGGGGATTCCAGGCGTGGCCCCGCACCCGCTGGTAAAAGAGCACGATCAGCACCACGATTTGCTTGGCAAATTCTTCGGTGACCCCCACGAACAGCACATACGCCGGCACTGCCACCACCAGGGCGGGAGACTTCAGCAAGACCGAACCCCCGTGCCGAAACCAAAATCCCTCGACGGCCAACGCAAATGCGGTGCCCACGACTCCCGTAAACAGATACGCCCCAATGTCCGCAAACAGGGGACGCAGTTGAAGGTGCGTGGCCAAAAGGGGCTGGAAAACAAAAAACCAGAAGAGCGAGAAGTACGCCATCATCCCTACCACCACATTCACGTGAAAGCCCAGCAGCAGCATGGGCGCGATGGCGAACAACAGCAGACCCAGGTAAAGACGGGAGGCGGCGATGGTGGTGAGATAGAACACCAGGTTTTTGGGAAGCCGCCGGTTGGCGACTGCGAATAGGCCGCCCCCCTGCCACTGTTGGCAATCTGGACAACGCACTTGGTCCAGAGGTTGGCCACACTCGTCACACACGCGCGGAGGCAACTGACTGCTCACGGGCCTTCCCTGGCCTTTCTGGTGTAGTCGACAGGCGATCCGCCTCAAACGGCGCGGTCTGCTCCCATCCTACCATAGACCGGCCTGGTGGCGGTCGCACCGCTGACCGCCGACCCCGCCCTGCTGGTGACCCATAGCTTCCACTCGACTGCGCGGATTCATCCCGATAACGCCCGGCGGCAACTTTGGGGACCGCACGGCGCTGCGGCCATAGTGCAATGTGCCGGCCAACCCGACGACACCTGTTCTGCAGAACAGGCAGAATGGCTCGAAAACATCCGATTCCACCTGATGGCAACGCGTCCCGCGGTTATCGCACGCCAGTCCTCATTCCCCGGTGGTGGCACCTCCTTGTCCGAAAAAGGTATCGTGGTCCCCTCGTCAGCCCTTGCCCACCGCGGATGCGCCATCGCTCGGGTTGAATTCGATTCGCTAAACAAATCGGAAGGAAAGACACGCGATCTCCCACCACATCGCCGGCAACGGGAGTTCGGCACCTCAGAGGCCGTATCCAACCGCCAAAAAATCCGCCCCGGATCCGATGACGTTTTGGATTCGCGTCACTCGTCCGTTTCCGAGGGTAAGAACCAGCGAACCCAGAAAGACGGACAACCCGCGTGCACCACAACCGCTGGCTGACGGTTGAACGGCTCACCCTCCAACTGTCCCGACCGTTTTGGTCCGCAACGTCTGTCCGCTAGCGCCTTGCCTCCCCCCCAAAAACGGTGTCCGCGCGCATCTTTACCGTCCCGAGATGCTGGACGCTTCCGCAAATCACCCAATTATGCGATAACACTGAAAACCCGCGCGATTTACTAATATCCCTTGACTTATCCGGTTACACCGTTTATATTTCGAGTTAATCGATTACGCGTAAACGATTGCTAGCGCATGCAGGAAGGTTGGGGTGTTTGTCTGGTGGCTACGATCAAGACGGTTGCAGAACGGGCGGGCGTCTCCACCGCCACGGTTTCCCACGTCATCAACGGCACCCGCACGGTATCGGAGGTCACCGCCCGCAATGTCATGCAGGCCATGGCGGAACTGGGTTATGTCCCGTCGGCGTTCGGGCGCGGACTCCGCAAGAATACACTCAAAACGCTCGGCTTCGTGGCCGCTGACATGACCAACCCGTATTTTGCGCAAGTTTTCCGGGGAGTTGAAACGGTGGCCTTGGAACGGCACTACAACGTTATCGTGACCCACTCCGACGAAGACCCCGACAAAGAACTCCGCGCCATTTCCAACCTCATTGCGCGGGGTGTCGACGGCGTCTTGTTCGCACCCGCCGCGACCACGGCGGAAATGGCGGCGGAGTACCGGAAGATCCCCGTGCCGGTGGTGACGTTCGACCGCATTGCCCCCGAGGGGACTTTCCCCGCAGTGGTAGCCGACAGCCGGGCGGCGATGTTCGACGCGGTGCGCCGCTTGCGCGCGCACGGCCATCAGGCCATCGCGTTTGTCTCCAGCAAACCCGGGCTCTCCACCAGCGCTGACCGATGGGAAGGCTATACGGCAGCCATTCACCCGCTGCCTCCCTTCGTCTTTCAAGGCAATGCCCGCTACGACGGGGGAGAACGGGCGGCGCATTGGATAAGCAGCTTTAAGCCGCGGCCCACCGCGGTGGTTATCAGCAACAACCTCATGGCCATGGGATTTGTGGCAACCCTGTTGGAGCATTTCCCCACAGTCATGCAGACCATCGAGGTGGTCGCCATGGATGACGAACCGTGGACGACATTTGTCAGACCACCTTTGTCGGTGATCGCGCAACCAACCGACCAAATCGGTCGACAAGCGGCCGGCATGCTGGCTGACTTGATATCCGGTCAAACCGTCGACCAGCTCAAAATTCTGCCTTGCCGATTTATTCCCCGAAATCCAGAGCTTGCGGGCGGCCATCCCGGCGACCCGGGGCAAACGTCCGCAGGCAACACCCCACCACAATGACAGGAGGAGACAGCAACATGAAACGAATGAAGACGGGTCACGCCGGCCAGGCCACGCTAGCCGCCATATCAGCGCTTGCTCTAGCGGGATGCGGAACCGGTGCGGCTAGCGGCAGTTCGGTGATTCACCTGACGTTTCAGGAGGGCATTCAGTCCCCTGCGACCCAAAAATATGTGCAAGGCCGGATCAACGCCTTCGAAAAGCTTCACCCCAACATCCAGATCAGCATGCAAAATTACGGGGCGGCGGATACCGAGATTCCCAAGATACAAAGCGCGGTAGCCGCCCACAACCCGCCCAACCTGTTATGGATCGCCCCCGCCTACACCGGACAATTCGCCTCCGCCTCGGCCATTGTGCCCGCACAGCAACTGTTCAAATCCACCGGATTTAACTCCTCAACCATCTTCCCGGGACTGCTGAACACCGGCGTCTACCACGGTCAAGTCTGGACCATGCCGTTTGACGCCAACGACTTGGCAGTCTACTACAACAAGACGCTCTTTCAACAGGCTGGCATCACCACGGCGCCCACCACCTGGGCCCAGTTTCTGGCGGACGCGCAGAAACTGACCAAGGGCGGCACCTACGGGTTCGAAATGCCGATCGGGAACCAGGAATGGACCGTGTGGATTTGGGAAACCTTGCTGTGGCAGGCGGGCGGACATCTCTTAAACCCCAGCCGTACGCAAGTGACGTTTAACAGTGCGGCCGGGGTCGCGGCGCTAAATTACTGGGTCAACATGATGAAAAGCCATGCGGCCACCTTCGGCCCGTTAAACCAGTCCTATCAACTGGGCGATTTCCTATCCGGCAAAGTGGCGATGATGATTAACGGCCCTTGGAACTATGGAGCGCTTAAAGCCCAGCACCAAGTCCGCTACGGCGCCTTCCCGTTGCCCAAAGACAAGTACGCGGCCACCAACATCGGCGGCGAAAGCCTGTTCATCTTCAACACCACTCCCGCTGCCAACCAGGCCGCCTTCGAGTTCGCCAAATATGTCACCACCCCGGCCTTTCAGATCGGCTACGACACCGGCAGCGGATATTTGCCGGTGTCCATTCCGGCGGAGAATTCTTCAGCCTATCAGCAATACCTAAAGAGCAATCCCTTTATCAACGTATTTGCTCAGCAAATGGCCGTGGGCCGCGCACGCCCGCCGATTCCCGCCTATTCCCAAATCTCCGCCGATATCGGCAACGCGATCGAAAACGCCTTGTACGGCCGCATGTCGGCGGCGACTGCGCTGAATCAGGCGGCCACGCAAGCCCAAGCCGCGCTCAAGGCGAACCCGTAGCCCTTCGCGCGTCGCGGATGGCAATGGGCCGCACTCGTCCCCACGATACGGGCTAGGGAGGGAACTATCGATGATCAGATTACACCGCTCGCCTCTCTGGCTCGTATTGTTTTTAGCGCCGGCCATTGTCCTTACCATAGCGTTTTTCTACTATCCCATGGGGTATATTGTCTGGCTCAGCGTCCACCATTGGAACGGGTTGTCGCCGCAAAAACCCTTTGCCGGGATGGCCGAGTACCGTCACCTTTTTCAGGAACCCATTTTCGGACTGGTCTTGCGCAACACCCTGGAATTTGTCTTCGGCACCACCATTCCCGGGATCGTGCTGGGCCTGTCGCTGGCGGCACTGGCCAACACCCGCCTGCCCTTAAGAAATCTGCTGCGCAGCATTAGTTTTGCACCCTATCTGGTCTCGTTTGTTTCGGCCGGGCTGGCGTGGGTGTGGCTTGCGAGTTCCAAAGGGCTCTTCAACCAACTGGTCGGGTTGGCGGGATTTCATCCCGGCAACCTGCTCAACCAGCCTTCACTCGCCCTGCCCTATGTGATCGTCATGTACGTGTGGAAAATGGCGGGGTACAACATGGTCATCTATCTCGCCGGGTTGCAGACCATCTCCCGCGAACTTTATGAAGCAGCCGCCCTGGACGGCCTTTCCGAAGGTTGGACGCGCTTTAGAAGCATCACCTGGCCGCTTCTGCGCGAGACCACGTTCTTCGTGGTGATTATCAACCTGATCTTCAGCTTTCGCGCTTTTTCCGCCATCTATGTCATGACCGGCGGTGGACCGGTCCACGCCACCACCACGCTGGTGTATTACATATGGCGACTGGCCTTTGTTCACGACAACTGGGGACAAGCGGCGGCCGCCTCCACCTTGATGTTGGTGGTGGTGTTAATCATAACCGGGGCGATGCTGCGAATGTTCGCCACTGCACCGGATCAAAAGGCTTAACGGAGGTGAGTGCCGAGATGATGCGCACCAAGCGGAAACGAGGGGGCATAAGGTCCAACGGGCGGCCGCCGGATCGCGGCGGCTGGCCGCGATGGCTTTGGGCTAGCCTGGCCATCCTCGTCTTTGGATTCCCGTTTTATTGGGTCGTGGTCGGGTCGCTGAGCTCCAATGCCGCCATCACCACCGGCGATGTGGCCTGGTTTCCGTTCCATCCGCACTGGATCAATTATGTCCAGGCTTGGGCCTACACCAATTTCACCCGCCAGGTGCTCAACACCCTGATCATGTCGCTGGCCGTGACCGTCTTGCAGGTGGTGACGTCGTCCCTGGCCGGGTTTGCCCTGGCGCGGATGCGCTTTCCCGGACGCAACGCCTTGTTCCTGGGCTTCATTGCCACCCTGATCATTCCGTTTCAGGTGATTGCGCTGCCTATTTTTGTCTTGTTGGCGGACTTGCACTGGATTAATACGTTTTATGCCTTAATTATTCCAACCGCCGTCAACGCCTTCGGAATTTTTCTCTATCGGCAATTCTTCCTGACCATTCCGGGCACCTATGAGGAGGCCGCGATGCTGGACGGGGCCAATCCCTGGACCGTGTTGTGGCGCGTGTTCTGGCCGTTGGCCCGGCCCGCCACGGTCACTCTGGCGCTATTGACCTTTATCGCCGAATGGAACTCGTTCTATCTGCCTTTTCTGTTTACCCAGACCCGCTCCATGTACACGGTGCAGTTGGGCCTGGCCGCGTTTCAGGGCGAGTTTGCCACCGTCTACAACCTGTTGATGGCGGCCACCGTGGTCATCAGCATCCCGGTCTTCACGCTGTATCTGTTTGGACAGCGCTATATTGTCGAAGGCATTGCCAACACCGGCACCCGCGGTTAGTAGCGCACCGGAGCCAGCTGCGCCCCGTCCGGACCGAATTGCAGAGGCTGCGGATCGCCGAGCACATATGAGGGCACCTGGTCGGGATAGCCTTCCTCGACGCCCATCCGCCACCCCAAGAGATGCCATCTGGCCCGGAAGTCAGCGACGGGACGCGCCGCGTAACAGGTTCCCCAGGAGACCACGGGTTCGGATGCGGCTGGGAGGTACGGCCCGCAAATATCTGCGGATTGAAAGCAGAGGGTGCCGGTAACCCGGGAGGCGAATGGATAGTCGGGAGCGTACCAGTCGGCTTTAACGGAAAAAAACAGGTGCCACCTCCCCCTTGCGTAAACCACCGTGGGCACTTCCATATCCCGGAACCAGCCGGGGCTGGATGCCGGTGGGTGCATGGTCCAGTGGACCAGGTCAGCCGACTCCGCGAGCGCGATGGCGCCCTGACGGCCGGGTGCCTGGCGACGATCGCGGGCCGAGAGAAACATGTAAAACCGGGATGCCCCGGGACTCTTCAGCACATAGGGATCCCGCCAGGTATAATCTTCGGGGAGGCTTTCGGCCGCCGTTTGATACCAGCGCGGAGACGGATCCAGACAGGGATTGTCCGCAACACGCGACCAACGGTGCAGGTCGCGCGAAACGGCGTACCCGATTTGCTGGACGCGCGACGCGCGGTCGCGCCCGGTGTAGAAGAGGTAGAACCGCCCGTTATGCCCAATCGTGCTGCCGGTCCATAGGGCCAAGTCATCCCAAGCCGGGGCGGTGGCCGGAGACAGAGCGGGGGCCAGCGGAGTCCAATCGCGCAAATTGGTTGACACGGCGTGACCGATGCTGGCATGGTCGTGCCGGGCTTGCGGGGGCCAGGAGCGTGGTGCCTGCAGGTGAAAGAGGTGGTAGCGGTGGTCGTGGGGGATGATCCAAAAATCCCATATCCATTGGTCGCGCAAACTGAACATAAGCCCTCCCGGTTGACCGTGATCGTTCCAATCTTCACGGTACCAGGTTCCGCAGGACAGCAAAAGGGCCGTGCCGCAATTTGAGCAAAACCCAGACAGGGGGGCAATCATGAGTCCAAGCGTGGTCGTGGTGGGCAGCATTGTCATCGATTTGCCGGTATGGCTGGCGCGCGCACCCCAGAACGGCGAAACCCTTAAGGTCGCGTCGGAGGGGATGTTTTTGGGCGGCAAGGCGGTCAACCAGGCTGTGCAGGCGCACAATCTGGGGGAGAACCCGCTCGTGGTCGGCAAAGTCGGCGGCGACTCATTGGGGATGTGGGCCAAAGAGGCCCTCACTGCGCACGGCATATCGGTCGACGCCATCGCCGCCAGCCATCTTCCCACCTCCTACGCGATACCCGTCATCGAACCCGACCGGCAATACATCTTGCACGTCGCCGGGGCCAACGCAAACCTGACGGAAAGCGACGTGCGGCAGACCATGCCGCAATGGACCGGGGCCCGGGCTCTGCTGGTCCAAGGCGAGGTACCAGCGGCGGCGTCGGTGACAGCCATGCGGTATATGCGGTCATTGCGAGGCCTGGTGGTCTGCGATCCGGCGCCCGTCGACGGGATCAGCGAAGACATGCTGAGCTTGGCCGACGTTCTCACCCCGAACGAACAGGAACTGACCGCCTTGCTGGCCGGTGCACCCCACATGCCCGCACAAAAAGACGCCGCCCGCCACCTCTTCCAAACCTTCCCCCGGCTTAAGGCCCTGATTGTGACCCAGGGAGAGCGCGGCGTGTGGTTTCACGAGCGAAGCGCGGCGCCGGTGCACCTCCCTTCGCCGTCAGTGCACGCCGTCGACCCCACCGCCGCCGGCGATTCCTTTAACGGCACCTGGATTCACCACGTGTTGTCAGGGATGTCGTGGCGGGAGGCCTGCCGGCCCGCCGCCTGCGCGGGCGCGTTGACCGCCAGCCGGCCGGGAGCGGTGGCCAGCCTTCCCAGTCAGGAAGAGATCGAACGCCTTTGCCGACAGGGTTCTCGGCAAGACTAACTTGGGGCGACCGGGAGGTTGGCGCCCCACCCCAGCGGGAACCTGGTCTCCCCCCGGTCATCACGGCTCTCGCTTAAGGCATTGATCTCAGGCATCCGTTCTCGCAAAAGGCAGGCGAAACCGTGGCGGCGGACGCGCGAGAGGAAAATACGCTCGGATCTGGCGCTCTCCCCCCACCATCAGCACTCCCGTGGCCAGACGGCGGCTCCCCGGAACGACGCCAAACGCCGGGATCTCGCCGGGTTTGTGCGGCGGGTCGTTCCCGGGCCGACCGGCCAGGCAACCAATCCGCTGCAGCATCGCCTGTCCCCCACCGCGGAACTGAGCCCCCATCCCGGGTGACGGCCACGGCGTCGCACTGCGGGCCCGCTGACCTCAAACAACGCTCGGCGCCAATCACTTTTTCTCCTCGCATCGGGCGCGCCCGCCCTGCCCCTTAACCATGACAAGCCAAAACTTGTGGCGTACTCGAATTTTTGGGACGAACCGAACCTTAGCTGAAACCAAAACCCTCCGGGCATCGTTTTCTCTGGTGACCCGGGTACACGGCACCGCGTGCCGATATGTCAGCCGGCAACGACTCCAGTACCAACGTCCCGCAATCGCCGCCTAGAGACGCAATGCTCCCCGAGGGAGCGATTTCTCCCAATTGAGGCAACCCTCGCAGCATGCCCCTCGACTCATCGGATCCGTTAGCGTGTGGTCGGAAACGGGACTTCTCGGGCAGGCGACAACGAAGAAGGATTCCAGAGCGGTGGTGGCGAATATGCCCACGAGGTCCGAGGACCATTTTTGATGAAGGATTTGGGTTGATTTCGTTGTCAGAATTTTCGCGATTTAATCGCGATTAATAGGAGGACCGAGTTATGAGGCGACATTCTTTAAGTCTCGTCGGATCCGTAATTGTCGGGGCGTCGTTGTTGCTGGCCGGTTGCGGCGCTTCAACCCCGACCGCCACCGTTCCCTCGGCACCCGCTAAGATTGGCAACACCGCCTTAGTTGCGCTCCCTCCGCAAGTCTCACCCAACTGGTGGTTCCCCGTCATGTCAGCGGCAGCGTGCAGCGTCTACAACGCCCAGATGAACTACCTGATGTATGTCCCCCTGCTGCACGTGTCCAAAACCGACAACATCGACTACAACCGTTCGTTAGCCAAGAGTGTCACCCCCAACGCGTCCGGCACGGTCTACACCATTCAGTTGCATCACAAGTGGCATTGGTCCAACGGCTCGCCGGTCACGTCCGCGGACGTGGTGTGGTCAGCCAAACTGCTGTTGTACGCGTCGGGTTCGGGCAGCCTGCCCTGGAACAATTGCGGCACCGGAATCGGAGGCGTGCCGACGATTTGGCAGAGCGTCACCGCCAACGGCCCGTATCAGGTCGTGGTAACCCTGAACAAGCCGGTCAACCCGGTGTGGTTCATCCACAACGGTCTTGGTCAAATATTCCCGGTGCCGAAGTCGGTCTGGGATATCCACAAGAATTTGACCAATGAGATGACCTTTATCAATTCCGTCGCCAACACCCCCCAGTCCCCGTACTACAATGTCGTCGACGGCGCGTTCAAATACGATGCGGCCGCCTCCAAGCCCAACAACCAGTACTGGTCGTTTGTGCCCAACTCGAGCTACGACGGGCATAAAGCCTCGTTGAGCAAACTGGTCTTCCAATATGAGGCGTCCAACACGGCAGAATTCTCGGCGCTAAAAACCGGCGCGCTAAACGTCGGCTATCTGCCGTACTCGATGTACGCCGACCGGACCCAACTGTCCAACGACGCCTTCTTTACCACCGACGTGTTTGGCTTTAATTACGCGCCCTTCAACTTTAACATCAATGCGCCCGGGGGCTTCGGGCAGATCATCAAGAACCGGTACGCCCGTTACGCCTTAGAGATGGGCGTCAACCAGCCCGCCATTTCCCAGCAGCTCTACCACGGCTATGCGGTGCCGGAATTCGGTCCCATCCCCGCGACCCCGAAGAACCAGTTCAACGATCCGTCCATCACCGATCCTTATCCGTATAACCCGGCGGCGGGCAAGAAACTGCTGGAGGCTAACGGGTGGGTGATGAAAAACGGCGTGATGACCAAGGGCAACCTGAAGTTCGCCTTTACCATGACCTACGTCGCCGGCAGCACCTCGGTCAAGGACATCAGCGAGATCCTCAAGACCGACTGGGCCAAAGAGGGCATTCAGGTAACGTTGCAGTCGCAGCAATTTAATTCCATGATCACCGTGACCAACCAAGCCAAAGCCAACGGCAGCAAGTGGTCCCTCAACTGGTGGGGCGGCGGCTGGGCTTACGAGCCCGACTTCTACCCGACCGGAGGCGGCCTCTTTAGCAGCACCGGCGGCGCCAACTATGGAGGCTACACCTCCACCACCATGGACAGCCTCATCAAGAAGACTTACGAGTCCGGCACCCCCAGCCAAGTCACCAGTCGCCTGGACGCCTACCAGTCATGGGCCACCCAAGACGCTCCCGTGCTTTGGCTTCCGGAGCCCAAGCTGTTCAACGAAACGGCGCTTTATGTGCACGGTGTAGAGGCTTCCTGGAACCCCGTGCTGTACGCGTTCTTCCCCAACTACTGGACCGTTACGCACTAAGACCGACAAAAGATCCCCCGCGCCTAGGCACGGGGGCTCTTTTTTGTCGGGGGCCCACAGCGGGTTCAGTTTGCCGCCAATTGGCGTTTGCCCCGGCAACCGGACCCCACCGGAACTGCGCCTACCACCCAGCTCGGGACCCTTCACCATATTTAGGCCTGCCCTGTTCCGCGCGCCCCGCGATGGATCTTCCGCCAAAAATCCCCTACAATCGACCGTAACGCCCGCCCTGCCGGCCTGGCCCCTGATGAGCGGCCGCCTCGGCCGGTCGATTCCATCGCGGTGGCGCAGAAAGGACTGACCCCATGCCAAAGACCGTCCCCTGGGCGTTCGCCGCCGTAACCCTGGGCGTATTCGCCGCGGGTTGCGGGCCAACCCCGGCGGCGCCAACCGCTGCGGTCACGCCCTATCACGGGCCGGTTTTGACCAACGCGGCCTGGGGCCCGGTCTTTCAGGCCCCGGGCCGCTACATCGGCGCCCGCATCCGGGTCACCGGGCAAATCACAGAGCGGGTGCCCGACAGCCACCCTCCTTTGTTCCAAGTCTATTTGGACCCGGTCACGCCCGCCAATCCGATAGCCGCGTTCGGCCTCGCCCGGTACGCCGCCGGCAGTTACGTCGCCCTCAGCGGGGTCATTACCGCCACCCGCACCTTTCACAACGCCTTGGGCTACCCGGTGCTGGCGCCCATCGTCCGCGTCACCAGCTCAGAGCGGATCACACGCGACGACGCGGTCGATCCCACCCTGGCGGTCACTTCCCCCGCCGTGTCGGCGCGGCAAAACGGCTTGACGCTGACCGTCAGCCAGGTCCAATTCGCCGCCCAGGCCACCCGCATTTTTCTCACCGCGGTTAACCGCTCGGCGACCGCCGTCACCGTCGATGACACCGGAGCCCGTCTCACCCAAGGCGGCCAGAGCCTCGCCTTGCGGACGGGCAGCCCGGATATTCACGCGTTTCCTATCACCATCGCCGGCGGCCGCACCGCGCACTCGGAGATCGTGTTTAACCGGTCACGGTTGGGCGGACCCGCCCTTGCCCTCCAAATTCCGGTCAGCGGCAATAGCTATCGCCTGAACTGGCATGATTTCAGCTTCTCGCTGGCCGTACCCGCCCATCCCCCGGCGTGAAAACCCGGGATATGAACCAAAGACGCCCGGATCGGGGCGTCTTTGGCTGACACGCGTGAAATCCCCATCCCGCCTATTTGGCGGTGGTGGTCCACCAGTTCGGGTAGATGAGCGCGGTAATCGAGTTAAAGGTCTTCACCGTCCCGTGCAGATTGCTGGCATGCTCATTGAACCCGGCGGTCCAAGGCAGCCAAATCACCGGCGTCTGCTGCGCGGCAAACTGCTGATAGGCAAACAGCGCGTTTAGCGTCTCTACCGACGTTCCCGGGTTGTAGGAATTCTTGATCAAGGTGTCCATGGTGGGATTGGTGTACCCGCCTTGGTTGGCCCCGGCGCCGGTCGCGTAAAAGGCGCCCCCGGTCGGATAGTAGTCCGGCTCGTAGGTCCAGCCGCCTCCCCACCAGGCCATGTTCCACTTGCTGGGATCCGCCTGCTGCGCGGTCGACAGCACGGTGTCAAACGGTTGTGATTCCAAGCTCACCTGCACGCCTTCCTGCGCCCAGTCCTGTTTGATGAGCTGGGCGATGGCGGTGTCGGTATTGCTGCCCGAGACATACAGCAAGGTGAACTTCAACTGGACCCCGTTCTTGGTCATGACGCCGTTGACATCCGTCCACCCGTTCTTGACCAACAGCGCCTTGCCGGCCGCCGGGTTAAAGGGATAGAGCGGTTTGGCCAAAGCCGCATCATAGAAAATGGTTTTTGGCTGGGACGGGATGGGGTTGTTCTCGGTCACTCCGTAGCCGTGGTAAAACGTGCTGATAATGGCTTGCTGGGGGATTCCCATTTCCAGCGCCGCGCGCACGTACGGCTGGTCGAAGACCGGGCCCAGGCCGTTGGGAGCCTTGGGGTTCAAGTTGGGCTGCAGATAATTGAAGCCAAACAGGTAGGCAGGGAAAAAGACGTCAGACGTCAACTGCGCGCGGGATTTCCACAGCGAGGCCGGCAGGAATCCCAACTGAATGGTGCCGGTCTTTAAGCCGGCAAATTCCGCCGACGACGAGGTCTCATATTGAAAGACAATCTTTTGCAACGTCGACTTGTGCCCGTCATACTGGTTATTGGCGGAGAACATCCAATATTGGTTGGGCGCCATCTTGCTGAAGTGATAGGGGCCGTCCACCACCTGATATACGGAGGCGCTGGGATTATTGGCCACCGATTGGATAAACTTCAGTTCCTCAATCATGTTGTTCGGATACTTGTTCCACACGGCGGCCGGAACCGGCTCGATCTGGCCCAGACCATTGTGTTCGAACCACACCGGGTTGGACGGCGTGTTAAGCGTCACCACCACCGTGTCGGGACCCTGCGCCACCACGCTTTGCCAGCGCGCGGGCAACCCGCCGGTTCCCGCGCCGCCATACCCCCAGGGAAGATTGGAAGCCCCGGTGCTGGTCGCCTTAAGGATATTGTAGGTAAACACCACATCGGCCGAGGTCACCGGCGTGCCGTTCGACCACTTAAACTTCCGGTTCAGGTGAATCGTGTAGACCGTGCCGGTGGAATTGACGCTGATGCTCTGCGCCAGCGAGCGGGAAAAGTTAATGCCGTCGGTTCGTGAAATATGAATCAGGGGCACATACATCAGGGCATTCATCTGAAGGTTGGTGTCACTGTAGGCGCTGCTGGACAGGACCGGAAACCACCAGTTGGGCGACACTTGCGGGAGCAACGCAATGGTGGCGCTGGTCGGCGCAACGGGCACGCTCGCCGGCTGTGAGGTGCCGCAACCCGCCAGTCCGGCGGCACCCAAGGCGGCCGCAACAGACAATATTTTGATCGAACGACGCATGTTGACACTCTCTCCTTTTGTAATCGTCTGTTTGCCATAGGCCGCATCCGAAGATCCGGCTCAGCCCATCCCACTCGGCTGGCGCCGGCTGTTTTTACTCTTCGTGCCGGGGCCTTGGGGAGCACCCGATCCCCAAACGGTGTCACCCGCCCTCTTTTCCCGAGCACGTCCCGTACAATTCGACATGTTTCGCCCAATACCTGCTGCTACTGATCCGCATTGACGTGGACGTGCATGGTTTCGCGGCCAGGACCCTGATAGACGCCGCGAACGGGCGTGACGTCGTCGTAATCCCGGCCCACCGCCAGCCACACATAGCGGTCGTTGCTCTCTTCCCCCGTGACCGGATCAAACCCGACCCACTCGTCAGCCCCGGTTGCGCCCACGTAAGCCATCACCCAGGCATGCGTCGCCGTGGGGCGCATATCGTCCGGAACCAGGTATCCGCTGACGTAAAGCGCGGGAATCCGATAAAGCCGGAGCACCGCCAGCAGAAAATGGGCAAAGTCCTGGCACACCCCGGCCCCCTGCCGAATCAAGTCGAGAGCGGTGTCCTTAACCGTGGTGACACCGGCTTCGTAGCGAAATCGCTCCTTGACCGCGCGCGTCAAGGCGCGCGCCTGTTCGTACGGGGTGGTTTTGCCGAAGCTCAACCCCTCCGCCCATTCCCGGATTTCGTTATGATGCGGAGTCCGCGCGGTGGGACTGGTTGCCTCATACAGGAGAAATTCCCGGGGTGGCCGAAAGGACCAGTGGTGCGAGGTGGTCAGCACCTCCGATTGCGCCGCCAGCCGTAACCCGTCCAAGCGGCGGGGTATCGTAAAATGATGCACATGATTGCCGAAGCGGTCCGTGTAGCGGTAGAGCTCGGTGCCGGGATCCACCTTAAGCCGAAAGGATTCCAGAATTTGGCGTTCGTTGTTCATGGGCTGGATATAGAGCTGGCTGGCCAACCCCTGGATGAGCCGGTCATAACGGTACACGGTCTCATGATAAATGGTCAGTCTCACGCCTCCACCACCTCGGGCTGGAAGTAGCGGGCGCTGAGGTCGCCGTGCACCTGCCCAATCCGATCGGACAACGTCCACAGATAGCTCCGCGCACCAACCGCCTCCACTTGATCGATCCCGTCATAGACCACCTGCGCCGCAAGCCGGCCCAACGATTGCCGCAACGCCGGCGCGGGCTCCGGCAATGCCGCCACCGCCGCGCGCAAGGCGGCCAGCCCGCCCGCCACGGAACGGGGAAATCCCCCCTCAAACAGGAGAAATTCCAGAATGTCCCGCGCCCCTAAACTGGTGCGATAGGCGCGCCGGAAAGCTCCGTAGCTGGTCACCGATTTCAAGATCGCCATGGCGATGGTCGGTTCCAACCCGCTGGCCGCCTGCCAGAGGTCCGCGTAAGCCAGCAGGACGTGCAAGGTGGACAGGGTACGTTCCAATAACACGCCGATTTGCAGCCAGTGATAGCCCTCATCGCGCAAGATCGTCGAGTCGATCAGGCCCTCCACCGCGTGCGCATGGAGGGTCACCTGGTTCAGCACCTCCGCACAGCCGTTGCCGTCTGGTTGCGCCCCCCAATCCGCGGGCACGTCCAGCGTCGTTTTCATCTGGGACAACAGCTGCCAGATTTCCCGGCTGACAATATCCCGAACCAACCGGGCGTTGTCCCGCGCATGGCGCACCCCCCAAGCCACCGACACCGAACAGGCGGGATCAAACGTCAAATGGTGCAGCATCGACATGTCGTCCAGATCGGCAACGTGACCGGGCGTCTCCCCAAGCTCCCCCAAAAGCCGCGCCCAGGCGTCTTCCGGGCGACTGCTGTCGACCGACAGCACCGTCATCACATTAAGCCGCCGCGCGAGATTTTGCGCCCGTTCCAGATAGCGGGCCATCCAATACAACTGCTCGGCCACCCGGCTCAGCATGGTCATCCCTCCCGCTCGTTGCGGCGTTCGATCCAGGTATCCTTGGTTCCCCCGCCCTGTGATGAGTTGACCACGCACGAACTGCTGGAGGCGGAAACCCGGGTGAGACCGCCGGGCAACACCCAGGCCTCCCGACCCAATAGGCAGAACGGCCGCAGATCGACGTAGCGGGGTTCCATCCGGCCGTTGACATAGCACGGCGCTTGCGAAAAGTCGACGAGAGGCTGCGCGATATATTGCCGGGGGTAGGCTCTTAGCCGTTCACGCCACCGCTCCCGTTCGCGGGCGTCCATCGCCCGGCCGAAGAAGATGCCTTTGCCGCCGGACTGGGCCACCGGTTTTATCACCATCTCGTCCCAATGCGTCACAATGTGCTGATACTCCGCCGGGATCCCCGGCAAAAACGTCGGGATATTTTCCAAGATGGGCGTCTCGCCGAGGTAAAAGCGGATGGCGTCCGGCACAAAGCGATAGATGCCTTTGTCGTCGGCCACGCCCACCCCGGCGGCGTTGACCAGCGCCAGCTCACCATGCGGAAACAAGTTGGCCAAACCCGGCACGCCAATCAGGGAGTCGGGCCGAAATACCAGCGGATCCAAAAATTCCTCGTCAATCCGGCGATAGACGCCATCGACCGGGCGCAGGCCGTTGGTGGTGCGCAAATGCAGTTGGTTGCGCCACACCAACAGGTCCCGGCCTTCGACCAGTTCCAATCCCATTTGGTTGGCCAGCAGGGAATGCTCGAAATAGGCGCTGTTATACACGCCTGGGCTCCACACCACCCATTTCCCGGGGCGAATCGCCAAAAACATCTCCAGCAGTTTTTGCGGATACTCGGCCACCGGCTCGACGTGATGACGCCGGATCTGCTGCGGCCAGATGCGCGACGACACTAAACGGTTCTCGAGCACATAACTGACGCCCGACGGTCCTCGCACGTTGTCTTCCAGCACCGCGTAGCGATCGTCACCGATGCGCACCACGTCAATTCCGGTCACCGCCGTCCACACCTCGCCGGGCACCGAGACACCCATCATGCGGGGTTCCAGCAAGGGACTGGAATAGACGTATTCGCGGGGGATCAGCCCGGCTTTAAGAATGGTCTGGGCCCCGTAAATATCGGCGACCAGGGCGTTTAACGCATAAACCCGCTGCCGGATGCCCCGATCAATGACTCGCCAATGCGCCTGACTGATAATGCGCGGCAGGATATCAAGCGGAATGGGCCGGTCAACCCGTTCTTCGGCCACGGTGACAAACGTCACCCCGAGACTTTGAAACGTCTGCCGCGCCATCCGTTCCCGGCGCGCCAGCCCTTCCGTCCCCGCCCCCTTTAGCGCCTCCAGCAACGGCTCGTACACCGGCCGGATATGTCCTTGCCGATCAAACACTTCATCCAGATGACCCTGCGGATAATCCGCCCAGAGCGGGGAACTTAATGTTTCAACGGTCAGGATAATCCCCTACTTTCCTGACGGATAGTTTGCACAGCACCGCCCACATTAGTTAATATTTCTAAGGCATTATACATAAATTCTAACAAACACACAACATCTACCCGCTATTGCTGTCAGTTTCTTGTACAACACCGGGGATCCCGCGCAATCGCACCCGAGCAGTGTGACAATGCTCGCGGGTTGTGAAGACACGCGGACAAGGGGCTGGCGGGCGATCTTGCGCCCACCCGCCTCACCCGGCGATCGCCGGGGCCGACTCGTAAAGACTGAAGCCTAAGACGCTATGGGCAGGAACCGGCGGCGGGCCCGCGGCCTGCGGACGTAGGTTGCCTAGCCCGGCATCACATCCCCACGGTTGACATAAATGACCTGGCCGGTCACGACATGCGGCGGCGCCGCCAGCATCCAGCCAATCGTGCGCGCGACTTCCTCGGGAGTCTGCCAGACCCGGGCCAGAGTTTTTTTCGCAATCCGTTCCCGTCCGGTCGCCGACAACCGATCGGCCCAGCGGGTGCGCACCCAACCCGGAGCCACCACCGCCACGGAAACCGATCCTGCCCAAGAGCGAGCCACGCTCTTGGAGTACGCGGTCACCGCATTTTTGGCCAGCGCATAGAGTTCTCCCGCCTCCCCGCCCATTCCCAGCGAGGACTGGTCCCATCCGGTGGTAACGATCCGTGCGGGTTCCACCAAGTGGGGCCGGATGGCGCGGACGCACTTCACGGTGCCTTCCACATCGACCCGCCACAGTGCCTGCAACCGTTCCAGATAGGGAGCCTCGCGCAGAGGCGGAGTCAAAATGTCAGCCCCAGCCAGAAAGACGGCGGCATCAAATGGACCTGCCTGCTGGCGCGCCTGCAAAAAGACCTCGTGAAACGCCGGTTCGGGTGATTCCAAGGCGAGCGGGTACTCGCCGACACCGGGATGACGCGAAAATCCGACTACCGCCCACCCTCCGCGCTCCAATTCCGACCGCAACGCACGGCCGATGCCTCCGCTTATCCCGGTTACCGCCACCACCATTTAGATTCCGCCCTTCGGGTCCATGGCCTGGGCGACCGCGTTGCGCACCGTTTCGATAACCCGCAGCACTTCGTCGTGGGTTCTCTCCGCACCCTGGCCAAATTCAGCCGGCACCCGAAACCCCCGGTAAAATTGCGCGGCC
This sequence comes from Bacillota bacterium, assembly GCA_021797825.1. Classification (GTDB taxonomy): domain Bacteria; phylum Bacillota; class Sulfobacillia; order Sulfobacillales; family Sulfobacillaceae; genus JAJZZA01. The sequence continues at coordinate 43,986 of JAJZZA010000009.1, forward strand.
ACCCGCGAAAGCGGACGGCTGCCCCGGTTCAGTAATTGCAACAATAGGCGGCAGTCGCCCGCGAGACGATGCACAAATACTTCAGCCACCGCCACCCGGTGGGCGCAAATGTCCGGCGCCCCGCACGAACACCCGCCGGCAGCGGTGTTCTCGTGCCAAAACGGCAGCCGCCACAGTTGCTGCTGGTCCATCCAGGTCGCGAGCGTTTCCGAACCGCAGCGATTTTGGGTAACCGTCACCGCATGGCGCTCCGCCACCGTCCACGGCTGAACCGTCAGCGCGGTTCGCACAATCGCCGACCCGGAGACGGTGGCTTGGATCCGTCCCGGGCTTACCGTCAGGCGGGCGACCATCCCGGCCTCTGCCAGACGCTGCGCTTCTGCGGCCAGATCCAGCGGAAGCCGTGATCGCACCGAAGTCTCCCAGTACAGAATCAGTCCCCGGCAATCCACGCGTCATCCCCCAATTCCACCAAGTCCCGAATTTCCTGATCGCTCATTTCGGTCAACCAGCGGTCGGAGGAGTCTCCCGCCATCAGCACCGTCGCCGAAATGCGGCGCTTGGATTCAATCAAACGGTCAATCCGCTCTTCCAACGTCCCCCGCGCAATCAATTTGCGCACCGAGACCAACTTGGTCTGCCCGATTCGCCACACCCGGTCGGTGGCTTGATCCTCAATCGCCGGATTCCACCACCGGTCATAATGAATAACATGCTGGGCATGCACCAGGTTAAGTCCCACTCCTCCCGCCTTAAGCGAGGCAATCAGGATGCGCGGTCCGTCCGCTTCCGCCACCTGCGCCAAAATCCGATCGCGTTCCAATTTGTTGAGGCCGCCGTGGAAAAACGCCACCGGCACGTGAAATTTCCGTGCCAAGTAGGGTTTTAAAAGCCCCCCCATGCGGACATATTGGGTAAAAATCACCACGCGGTCGCCGGTTTCCAAAATGGCTTCCAGCAATTCCTCCAAGCGGTCCAGCTTGCCGGATCGGCCCTTTAGCGCAGATCCGCGACCCAAATAGGATTCCGGGTGGTTGACCACCTGCTTCAACTGGGTCAACGCGGTAAGTATCATACCCCGCCGCGCCATCGGATTGTGCCCGTCCGCTTGGTTCATCTCCTCCCACAACTGCTCGACCACTGCTTGGTACAGCCCAGCTTGTTCCCGGGTAATGCCGGTCCATTCTTTTATCTCCACCTTGTCCGGCAAATCGGGCAAAATCGTCGGATCGGTCTTGACCCGTCGCAACACGAAGGGCTCCAGCAGATGCTGCAAGCGGTCGATGGCGGCGCGGTCGCGGTTTCTGGCAATGGGCCGCTCGAATTCCTGCCGGAACTCCGCCTCGCTACCCAAGTAGCCGGGATTCAGCACATCCATTTCGGCCCACAAGTCCCCCAGCCGGTTTTCCACCGGCGTGCCGGTTAGCGCCACGCGCCACCCGGATCTGATCTGGCGCAAGGCTCGCGCCCGCTTTGTGCGGTGATTCTTTAAGTGCTGAGCTTCATCCGCCACCACCCCGGTCCACACCACATCCTTTAAGAAGTGGGCGTCGCGGGCCAGCACATCATACGTCGTCAGGATGACCTGCTGTCGGTTGACCCATTTTGCGAACTCCGCACCGGTTCGCCGCCCCAATCCTAAATGCGTGGTCACGGGGGCCTCTGGAAAGAACCGGCGGAATTCGCGCTCCCAGTTCGACACCACCGACAGCGGACAAATCAACAAGATCGGCCCGGACCATTGCGTTCGGTAATCGGCCAGGGCCGCAATCACCTCGACCGTCTTGCCCAGTCCCATGTCATCGGCCAACAAGGCGCCGAGGCCCAGCGCCATCCGTTGCCGCAGCCAGGCCACCCCATCCACCTGGTATGGCCGCAAGGTGCCCAAAAACCCGTCAATCGGCAAGGTCAATTCCCGCGGAGCACGAAGCGCGCTGACCGCATCCCGCACAATGTCACCATCGTCGATGGAAATCCCGCAAATCTCCGCCTCCAGATGCAGGCGCAGCATCTCTTCCCCGCGCACTTTTTTCTGGCGGACGCGCTCATATAGCGACCGCGCCCGTTGCACCAAGGCGGAGTCGGCCACCACCCAGCGGTTCCTGATCTTGACCAGAGGTCCTTGGGCCAGCACCAGGCGGCGCAGTTCTTCCACCGACACCGGCTCGCCGTCTACGGCGACTTCCCAGTTGACTTCCGCAATCTGGTTCAGGGTAAATGTGCTGGGCACATCGGGAGCCACCAGCCGGCCCCGCACCGTCAGTTGCGGTCGACGCCAATGACGGGGCAACTCCAGGCGGACGCCTAAAGCCATCAAAGCCGGCACTTCCTGTCGCCAGAACGTCTCGGTCTCCTGAGCTGCAAGATGGACGGGAATGGTTCCCTCCCGGCCCAGTGCCCGCCGCCAAGGCGGCCAGCGCAACGCCCAGTCGGCAACTTCCTCGGTCTCCATTCCCGCTCCGTTGCCAGACGCTACTTCCAGCGTGATTTGCTCACCGTCGGCGATCCCGCTGATGCGGACCACCGTGGCTCCGCCCTCCGCCCAGTCCGTTTCCATGATTTGGCTGGCCTCATCCTGCCAGGCTTGCGCCGCCCGCAGGAGTACGGCCCGGTCGGCGGGGTTGACCTCCCATGGTTGGCGCGGACGCAACAGGCGGGCCAAGTAGCGGCGGCCCAGCGGACCGCCGATGACTAGCCGACTTTCCAACGGCGGGGCCTGGCGACGGATGTAATCGTCGGCCCAGTCGTCCAAAAAGGCCATGACCTCGGATTCTGAAACCCCGGAGGACTCTCCGATATATTGCCGGACCATCTCCTGATGCCGGACCAGTTTCCAGTGAGGCACCACACCCAATCCGGCGGGACGGACCGACGGCAGAATGATGCCATGCATGAGGCAGTCCAGAAAGAGACTCCACCAACCGAAAATTTGGCGGGCCGCCGCGCCCCTGTCGGCTTGGGCCCAGATTACCCCGGCATCCCGGTCAATCCACTCCCGGCCCGCAATGACCGGAACCGGGTCCGGTCCCGCCACCGCCAAGAACCCCCATTGGCCTTCGCGCAGGCAAGGACGGACCGCGCACTCCTCCGCTGGCAGAGCCACGTTCGCCGAATATCGTTCCATGACGCCCCGTCTTTCATCGATATCAGGGGGCCGCATCGTCTCCGGGACCGGGTAGTCCTGGGGAGACGTGAAGCCACCCCCGCTGGCCATTAAACGCGTTGCGGACCCGCACCACCACCCCCGTCCCGCAACGCGGCTTACCGGCGGTTCTGGGCCACGGCATCCCAATGCCATCCGCTCAGCACGCGGCTTTCAAAGCCATGCCGCCAACGCCTTTGGCCGCTTCGAGCCACAAACCTGCCGGTCCCGGCGGGCCCCGTTGTCCCGTAACCGTCAGCTGCTTTGACCGCAACGGGTGTTGGCACATAATCGCAGACCGGGACAGCCACATCTGGCGCCCGCCCGCCTCGGCTGGGCAACGGGCGCGTGAAAACATCCCGCATCAATCCCGCAGGTAATGACCGCGCCCGTGAACCGGCTCGCGGTTGACGGAGGTGATCGCCTGCCATGCGCTGCATAGCCCGGCGATGGGGCGAACCAGTATCAAAAAAGAGGGGGCAAACCCGGCTATGAGGTCTGCACACGGGGTGGGCGATAGCCGCACGGCTGCCAGGGCGTGTGCCCGGGATGGCCGCGGCATCGGCACCATGTCCGCATCCCGTGGGGACCCGGCCCAGGCCCTCGGTGGGGAGACGACGTCCAACACAGGCACAAAAGGCGCTGGCCGCTCCGCAAGAACGAAGGTCCATTCCACCACCTCCGACACCCGTCGCCGCTACCGGGTGAATAACTCGTACATTATACCAGACATCCCGGTTCCAATCCAGAATGTGAGCCATCGCCGCATCACGCCCGTTGCCCCAGCCAGCAGGCACGCGGCCAGCGAATCCGTCCCCCTGGTTGTGCGGAGCACTCCTTCACCCTTGCGGACTGTGCGGCAGTCACTGGCCTCATGCGTCCATCCGCCGCCGGGACCCGCTGGCACCGGCGATGGCCAACCTGCCTCACAATATCCACTCCGCGCACCCCTTCGCTTCCACACCTAGCCGCCAAATACGCACACCGGGTCCTTACGACGGCGTCGCGATGGCTGGCGAGGCCGTGTCGCGCTGTGACCGCGTGCGAGCAGACCGGGGATTTCGCCGATAGATATCAGGCAGCCGGTTGTGTACAATGGAATGGGTAAGGTAAGTATTGGCAACGCCACCGTGGGTTTCGGCACGGGCCGATAACGCCCTGCCGAAGGTGGCAATTGGCGCAATAACCGCGAAAAACGGCGCGCTGCCCCGTTCGCCCAGGGTGCTCTTGAGGACGGCCCGGGGAATTGCCGGCAAGCATGCCTGTCCTATGCGGCAGGAGGCGCGATGTGCGGGATTTGCCGGGCGGCGCGGGGTTGCGACGTTTTGAGCCGGGGACCCGGCTGCCTGGCAGGAAGAACGGCTGATGCACCCAAACCTGGATGGTTTGGCTGGGCCCGTCAGCGTTTGTCCACGTTGCACGCGGGTCAAGTTCGGTTGCGGCCAGGCGAGCCGTCCCCCAACCAGAACCGGGTTCCATCGTTGCCAGCAAGCGGGCAGGAGCGGTCTGTAATTGTCGTTCACCCGGGATGGATCCGTCCGATTCCATCCGCCAGAGTCCATTGCTCAAAGCAATGGTCTGGGCTGACGGCCGCCGCGGCGCATCGGGCGACATGCGGCGCCTTGCCAGGCGAAATCGGTGGCAAAGAGCATAAGATCCAGAAGGACTCACGCGGTATTGGCAGTTGGCGGAGCGGAGGTCAGGGAATGGATAGGGAAACGCGGAAATTTTGGGAGCAGCGACGCCGCGAAATGTTGCGGCACAATCGAGGCCGGCGGACTTCGGGTGGCATAGGCATCCCGGTGACGACCGGATTAATCCTGACCATGGCGCTGGGGTGGTTGGTCGAAACCTACGCACCCGGCCTGCTCGCTATAATGGTCACGCGCCCGGGCGGCTCTATCGCCCTGGTCTTATTGGCCACCATCTTGCCGGGCAGCCTGTTGGGTCTCCTCTTTGCCGGCGTGTTTGTCTGGATGATTGGTTCCCAAATAGAAAGCGTGGCGGCCCCCTGGCAATATCTTCTGATATTTTTCGGTTCCGGGGTGTTGGGCGGCATCGCCGCCTCCATGTTGGGCGGCATCGGGCTCGGGGGATCATTTGCCGCGTTTGGCTTGGCCGGCGGGTACGTCCGCGCGATGGCGCGGATTTCAGAACGCAGCGCCGTGCAATGGACGCTGCTCATTCTCGGACTTAACGTCGTCCTCTCCGGATTTCAGCCCACGATACTGGCGGGCATGGCCACCGCATTTCTAACTGGACTGGGGATTGCCCTAGCCGTTAGGCTGGGCGAGCGCTAAACGGGGGCACCGTCCCGGTCTGCCAACACAAGCGGGCTCGCGGTGTTCCATCCCGCGACCGCCCATTAGCCGACACGGGTTACAGCGACCCGGACCGCTAGGCGGATCCTTCTCGGTTCATCTAGAGCCTACTCCCCCACCAATCCGCGAACGCTCCGGCCTAGTGCTTTGCAACCGACCGATGCTGCCGGCTAAGTGCAGGGAGGGATTCATCCCCCAACAAGTCGATTGGTGTCTCGTCCTCATCGAGAGAGGGCGAGACCCCAGCGATTTTCATCCCACAGGTTAACCAAGGGGTTTTTCGCCGGTGTTTGCCGTAAAACCCCCAAGGTGTTCCCGCAAGCCCAGTGCGCAGCCTGATTTGCTCACTGGGCCAGGCTGTCGGAAAAGTCCGTGATGCGTAAGACAGCATCCCCACCCACAGGACGTTGTCTTCGCAAATGCCTCCACCGCGCGATGCCAGGCACGTGGGGACACTGGTTGCGCCCGGGCGGAACATTTGCGGCTAGTGGCCGGGCCTGACCGGGTGATGAAACCGCGCCACGGTATCGGGGACGTGTTCCCAGTCCTCGGCGGCGAACCGGCACGCCGGATACAAGGAGCACTGAATGACGCGGCGACCGTCTTTCCCTTCCCGCTCCTCGAGTCGCCCAACATGACAGACTGGACAGGTTTGTTCCATGAAATCTCACGCCTTTCCCCTACCGCAACCTTCCGTACTATAGCCCGGTCTCCCCGTTCCCTACCTAAATTATACCGCACCACCAATTCCTTGGTAAGAATCCGACGCTTGCTTCCCACATTTTTGCCTCCATGGAGAGTCATACCATTCCCTCACTGATCCGGTACTGTCCGGGGACCGCAGTGCAATACCAGGTATTGCCATTTTGCCGGGGGCAGTGTACGCTATCCATACCATTTTGTGGCAGGAGGGAATCTTATGGGAACTGTCCTTACCGTCGCGGAGATCGCTCAGCAGTTGCATCTGCCTGAGTCAACCGTGCGATACTATCGCGACCGCTTTAGTGCCTACATACCCGTGGTCGGGGAAGGACGTCATCGCCGCTATCCCGAGGAGGCTGTGGAGGTGTTTCGCACCATTGCCGACGGTCTTCGGGGAGGCGGTAGCGCGGGCCTGGTCGAAGACACACTGGCCCGCACCTTTGCTCGCACCACCACCCTCGCCGAATCCCGGACGCAATCCCCGGCGGTGGCGTCCCCAGTTGACCTGGCCATCGCGCAATCGCTTATGCAAACGCAAAACCTGCTCGGAAACCTGCAAGCGGCGCTGTCGGCGCTGGCCCAAGCACAGTCTGACGGCCAACAATCCATCAGCGATTTGAGCCAGGAAGTCGCGTGCCTCCGGGCGCAGCTTGAGCACCGGCAACGTTTCGCCGAAGCTCGCGACCGGCAGATTGTGGCAGACATTCGAGCCGCCTTAACTCCACGGCGATCATGGTGGCGACGTGTGTTAAGTTCTTCCCCGGCCCACCACTCCGCGCCGAGCGCCTAACATCCCTGCTGACCAAACCGTCAACTGCCATGATGACAAGCCGCATCACGGCAGGAGGGGCCAATTAGGCTTCGCCTCGGCGGTGGGGCGCGAACACGGCTCACCCCAATCCTGGGTTAAGCTGCCCGACTTTGCGCGTATTGATGGGCATTCGTCGCCTTCTTCCGTGGTGGCCGGAGGGCGTGTTTGACAGAAATCAGGCGGCGTGCGATATGCTGGCAGCCGGGGTGACCAGTCAGTTCGGCCCATCCTCGAGGGCGGGGGGCGGGTACGCGCCAGCGCGCCCCGCGGCGAGGGGTTCGGGCCGGCGCCAGCAGCCGCACGGAGGGCAGCCGTTTTGGGCAATTGAAGAACGCTGCCGGCGACGGCCCCCACCGAAATCCGTGCGAACTCACCGCGTCATCATGGACAGGGTATCCCCGAATATCGCCCCATGGGCGGGGAAACACGGCCGCGTAATCGGCGGTTTTGAACCGTCATCGCGTCTCGGTGCGGCAACTGCAACCCTCAGCTCACCCTGACGGATCGCGAATGGACCTGTCCCCCATGTGGGTGCCACCATGATCGGGATGTGTTGGCGGCGGGACGCTTCGCCTTTGCGAAGCCCTGTACGGGGCGGGAGACGCCTGGTGGGCTGGGGATCGCCAAAAGAACGGCACAAGCCCTAAGAAGCGGTGGCGCGAGGCAGCAGGAACCTGATGCGGTGAGGCTTGGGAATCCTCCCGGCTTCAGCCGGGCGAGGATGTCAAGCAACCGACTGCTCAACCAGCCTGAAACCGTTCCGCGTCGCGTTGAGGCGGAAAGCCGCCGGTTCCGGTGGGATTCGCCTACTCATTGAAGCGGTGTTCCCGGGAATAACCGGAAACCACCGGATCCGGGGTTTCCCCCGGCAAAACCACCCGCTCCTGCCAGACCCGCACCCCGGCGACCCAGGCGGCCACCACCATGCCCGCCACCGGCACCGCAAACAATGCCCCCCAGACTCCTTGCAACTTGGCCCCAATCATGAGCGCCAAGACCGCCAGCACGGGATGCAGGCCAACCTGGCTGCGCATGATGCGCGGCACCAGCACCTGCGACTCCAAGATGTGGATGGCCGCCAACAGTATGAGCAGTTCCGGAACCTGCACCAGCGGATGCAAGAACAGGGCAAGCAAAAACGGTACAATGGCGCCCAGCACCGGTCCCAACAGCGGCACCAGTTCCATGACCCCCGCCAGCAGCCCCAAGACCATGGGATAGGGCAGGCCAATAATCCAGCAGCCGATTCCGAAGGCTCCTCCAATCATAATCGACAGCGCCACCTGGCCGCGCACATAACCGCCGATGACCCGAACCAGGGTGTGTTCAACCGCCAACAACAAATCCCGCTTGGATTCCGGCATCAATCGCAGCATGGCCAGTTGGATGCGTTCGGCGTCCAGCAGCAAATAGATCGTAATAAAGCCGGTGATGACCGTGTCAACCAACCCATTGACCAGCGTCGCCACCACGTTAAGGGTTCTGGTCACGATAAAGGTCGAGACTTGACCGATGCTGGACAACACACGGTCTTGGATTTGGGTGACGTCAACCTTGATTCCCAACTGCCCCACCCAGTTCATAAATCCTGGGGTCGCCACGATCACGCGATGGACGTCGGCGGGCAACTTCCCAACCAGCGACGCGATCTGGCTGGCCAACACAGTAGTCAGAAAACCGCCGCCGACAATGATCGTCACGATCGCCCCGAAAACCACCATCAGCACCGCCCACGGTCTTCGCCAATGGAGTGCTAACCGGTCGACTAAAGGGCTCAGCGTAATTTCAAACACCATCGCCATCACCAACACCAGCACCACCGGCCCGATGCGCGACAATACCGCCCAGGCGGCATAGATCCCTACGCCCAGTCCCAACACCACCATCACCACGTCCCGGGCAATGGTAAGGCGTTCGCGCCAGTTGACCGGCTTCATCTCCGCCATCAGGTCACGTCCCCCGTCATCCGTTTCCCCCCGGCCTTGCCACCATCGGTTGGCTGCACCGACGGCATCCTGATTCCATTGTATCGGGAAACCCGGAATTCTAGTAGCCGAACCCGCAATCTTGCCGCTCGGCGACGGTGTCAAGACGGCCACGAGCATGCTCCGCCAGCGATTAGGGCAACACCCGGGGCGGCCGTTGGCGGCAGTATCACGGCATTAAAGCGTCGGATGGCTGGAGAGGTTCTCCCCCCCAGCCACAGACCGGCAAGCAGGGGGATGGCCGGTATCCGCATGCCAACCAGCCGACAATTCCTCCCTCACCCGGCAATCGCGCTCCTGGCCTACTGCAGCGGAACCGGTTACACGGGACAGACCCCGGGGGTCAAGGTGGAAACGGTAACCTGCTCAGTACGCGTAACTTTGACGACCAGTTGGATGACGGCTTTTTCCAGCAGCTTGTGGTAACGCGGTTCCGAATCGACGGCGCAGATTGGTTCATCTTTTTCTCCCACCACCTCGGCGCTTTCAATTTGACAATCGTCACCGGTCAACGCACCGGCAATGTTGACGAAACAATGAAACGGCAGCCACACGTGGGTATGAACGACTTTGCCGTGCGCAATTTGCGCCCCCAACCCCCCGTCCGGGAACGGCACCACCCCCTCTTTGTCGAGGGTTTTGTAGTTGATGTTCTTGCGCAAGGTGCCGTCGATTATTACCAACCCATCTTGCACCAGGCAATTTTCGACCGTCACACTCTTGCTGATATCCTTGATTTCGAAAAGCGGCGGATCCAGCGGGATTTCCGTAACCACCAACACTTCACAGACATTTTGCCCGATGACGACAGGTACCTTGATACACCGGTTGGGATCCTCAGCCACGACGCGTGCCTCCTTTCTGGGATTACCCCTACGATATGCGTCCACCCCCCGATGGTGCGGCCAAAACCCCGGAAAAGCATTCGCCGAACTTCGGCACCCGTGCCACCCCGGCCTGGGTAAACGGCCTCGTCCGGGTTGGCGTCATCCTCCCGATCCCGCGTCAACCGGGTGGTCAGGGTCCCCCAAACCCTTGATAGCCCACACTATCGGCCGATCCGGCGCCAACGCGTCCCGGTCCGGCAGGACGATGACCATAAACGCCCCGCCGACCCGCATCATGATTTGACGGGTCGGGCGCGGCCCGCCGCTCCTCTCGGTGGGAAGCAGGGTTTCATCCCTCGCCGTGGCCGCTTCCGCGGACAACGGCCCGGGATGCGGCCCGTCATCAGCCGCCGGTACGGTCTCGAACGGTTGAGCATCGGTCGCGTTTCGGTGATGCTCCCCTACCTCAGGGTCGCGACTGCCCGCGGCGGCGGCCCGTTCGCTCGAGCCCGCCCCCACCGCCTCCGGCTTTGCCGCGCCCGGCCCGCCCTCCGCAGGCCGCCTAGGCGTTCCCGGTGCGGGGTCGCGGCGCGAGTTTCCGCCTGCCGCGCCCGGGTTGACCGAAATGGGATTTTCCATGAGGAGCGGCGCCGCAGCCGGATGCGCTTGGTTTAAGGATTGGTCCCCCGCGGCAAGTCCACCGCTTGCGTCAGGGGGGGGATGCCGCCGGGTCGCGATGATAAATATGGTCAAGCCGCATGTGTGTACGCATTTCCGCGATCCGCTCGTCGTCTTCGCGCAGCACGGGGACCACCTCCGTTTTCCCATCGGATGCTTCACCTTATGTGCAGGGCATGAGCAAAGTGCCTGGGTCGGCTTTACACCCCGCCTCGGCGCCTAACGGCCCCGTCCGGGGTTTTCGGCAAGTCCCCAAGCAATAGACGATTGCGGCCGGGAGAATGCCGGGTTCCGCCCCCCGCCCGCACGTTGCCCCAGCCTGGCCGAGACGGTGCGCGGGGCGCTTGTGTCGATGGAAAGGGTGCGCTATCATCACAGTACTTGCATTCCCGGTGGCCCTTACGGCGACTCCGTTTTGCGGGATCAATTTGCGTGTGTCCGTCACCCAACGCCCCGGCACACGGACCCGACCGCCAGCCAAGAGGGTTGGCGGACCCGCCAAGTCTTCCCGGTTGGGGCGCGTGTCGCGAGATTGACCGGCAGCAGGTGCTTAAGATGGCTTCGTCCGACAGTTCCCAAGGAGGTCAATTTTCTGGAAACCGGATCGACGCAAGGGCGCAATCAGCGGCATCGGAGCATCGGGTTCTCTGCTGGCGTCATCTTTGTGGCGACCCTCTTTAGCCGGCTCAGCGGATTTCTGCGTGAAGTCGTCATGGCGGCCTTTTTCGGCACCTCCGCCGCCTACGACGCCTGGTTGATGGCCTCGGTGCTCCCCAACCTGCTGTTCAGTTCGATCAACGGCGCCATTACCGTCTCCATGATCCCCATAATGACGGAAGCCGACACCAACTATTCGCCGGGTTCCGGGCAGCGGTTTATCAATGAAGTCTTCACCGCGGTGGTACTGGTCGCCCTCATCCTTATCGCCGTGGGCGAGATCTTCACCCCCATTCTGGTGCAATTGATCGCCCCCGGCTTTCATGGCCATGAACTGGAACTGGCCATCGGCATGACCCGGATTATGCTCCCCACCATTTTATTCTGGGGACTGGGCGGACTGGTGGTCGGCATTTTGCAAGAACAGGAGGCCTACCTGGCGCCAGCCTTATCGCCGGTGGCAATCAACATGGTGCGGATCACCACGATTATCGTGTTCGGTCACTTTTGGGGCATTCAAGGTGTCGCCTACGGGTTTTTACTGGCGGTCCTGTCGCAATTGTTCGTCACCCTGCCGGCGCTCCGCCGACACGGCTTTCACCTCCGGTTTCGCTGGCACCTGCGCCACCCGTTGCTAAAAAAACTGCTGCGCATGTCCGGTCCCTTTTTCATTACCAGCTCGGTGGGAGCTCTGGGCCTCATCGTCGACCGCATCCTCGCCTCCAACTTGGTAACCGGCAGCATTGCTGCCCTGCAATATTCTTATGTCCTCGTGCAAATCCCGGTGGGCCTGCTGATTTCTTCGTTGGCCACACCCATTTATACCCGCCTCGCGCAACATCACAGCCATCGCGACCCGGAGACGTTCCGGGCCCTCTCGCTCAAGGGATTTCGCCTGGTCTTGATGGCCATTGTGCCCATCACGATTTGGTTCATCGTCTTGCGCGAGCCTTTGTTGCGCCTGTTATATCAACGGGGGGCGTTCAACAACCACTCCACCGACATCAGCGCCGGCACCCTGTTGTATTTTTCGCTGGGTCTTCCCGCCAGCGCCATCGCATTTTATCTGCAGCGCCTGTTTTTCGCCACCCAGGATACCAGTTCCCCGGCGCGCTTTAGCGTCTTGACCATCATCTTCAACATCGTCGGCGACATTGTGCTGGTACGCGTGCTGAAAGTGGACGGGCTAGCCTTGGCCACCGCTCTGGCGGGCTGGGTCAACGCCGTGCTGCTCACCGCCAAATCCCTGCGTCCGCAACGCGGCCAGAATCTCCGCCTGCGCCGGACCATCTTCGCCCTGCTGGCCGGGGGTAGCGGCACCGCTGCCGCGGCCTACGCCATCCGGGCCGCAATCCACCTTAACCACACAACCGGAGTCCTGCCGCTGGCGGGCGGCCTCACGCTGGCCATGGCCGTCTCCGGTCTTGTCTTCATCGTCATTCTCCGCCTGCTCCGATATCCCGAAGTGGCGGAGTTGGCCCGACAACTCCGCCTGCGACTGGCCCGGCGCGTTCGTCCCTCCTGACCCGGAGCTCCGGTCGGCCGATTGCGGCCCCCATTGACCAACCCGGGCCCACCCGCGTGCTGGCGGTCGCCCGCGGCCCGTCAGGATGCCCGGCCACCCGCTGGCCCGCGGGTGCGCCGTCCGCTCCGCCGACTCGTCCCCTGAACCTGGCCGCGGTCCGACAAACCGTCCGAAACCTCACAGGTTGTGGTACGATAAGGCCAGGGGGGTTGCGCAATGGATGTCACATGCCTAGTCACCAACCCACTCGTGGTCGTGACCAACCGGGAACCTTATATCGATGAAAAAATCGGTTCCGGAATCCGCACCATTCAAACCGCCGGTGGGGTGGTGTCCGCTCTTGATCCGCTTTTGCAGGAGATGGGGGGCGACTGGATTGCTTGGGGATCGGGCAGCGCGGACCGGGTGACGGCGCCCCGGGGGATGCGCGAGGTGCCGCCCAAACATCCGCGTTACCGTCTGCACCGGGTTTTCTTAAGCCCGTCCGAGGAACAGGGATACTATACCCATTACGCCAACCAGGGTCTGTGGCCGCTGTCGCACATGCTGGTTGAACGGGCGCGGTTTTCACGACGTGCCTGGCCGATTTACCGGGCGGTGAACCAGAAATTTGCCCGCGCCGCCGCGGCCACGTCAGTTCCCGGCGCCTGGGTTTTCAGCCACGATTATCAATTAGCGCTGCTTCCCGCGCAACTGCGGACCATGCGGCCCGACGTCGCGATTGCCCACTTTTGGCATATCCCCTGGCCGGCTTTTCCCGTCTTTCGGCTGTGCCCGCAATACCAGGAAATATTAAGGGGGTTGTTGGGAGCGGATGTCCTGGGATTTCAGACGTCCGACGATGTGGACGCCTTTTTGCACGCCGCGCACCGTACCCTAAAAGCCCCGGTCGACTTCGACGCCGGCCACATCGTCTGGGAGGGCCGCCCCGTGCATGTCCGTGCGATCCCCATTTCCGTCGACTTTGATGCCATCGAATCGTTGGTGCGGCACCCGCGCATCGCCCGCTGGACCGGCGGCATCCGCCGCAAGCTGGCCCGGCGCGACCGCATCCTCGGCATTTCAGTCGATCGCGCCGACTACACGAAAGGGATTGTCCCGCGTTTGCAGGGGATCCGCGAGTTCTTTCAGCGCTACCCGGAACGCCGCGGACAAGTCACATTTTTGCAAATCGTAGTCCCCACCCGGTCCGAAGTGCAAGAGTACCGCAACCTTTATCACCAAGTCGAAGAGGAGACGCGGCGCCTCAACCGGGAATTCGGCGATGACGACTGGACCCCGGTCATCACCATCCGTCGCCACATTGACCGGGCACGCCTGATGGGACTGTTCCGGGCAGCGGATTTCGGCTTGGTCAGTTCTCTGTTCGACGGGATGAATCTCGTGGCTAAAGAGTTTGTCGCGGCCCAGATCGAGGGGCGGGGGGTGCTTTTGTTAAGCGAATCCGCCGGCGCCGCCAATGAGCTGGCGGACGCCTTTCCCATTAACCCGTTGGATGCGGAGGGATTTGCGTCGACCCTGCACGAGGCGCTGAACATCCCGCCCGCAGAGCGCCACGCGCGGATGGAGCGGATGCGTGAGCATGTTCAGCAACATACCATTTACGACTGGCTCCAATCGATTCTTTTAGCCCTCTCCGAGGTTTCGGCCGCCTATGCCCGCGAATAGGTTCGCTTGGCCCGAAACCGCAACCTGGCCCCCCATCCCGGTGGAGGCCTTCCCTGCCACGCTGGCGTCGCTGATGGATACAGCGGGGCCGGTCTGGTTCTGGTGTCTGGACATCGACGGAACCTTGGTGGAAATCGCCCCGACACCCGACGCCATCCGGGTGCCTCCCACCCTGCTCGCCGATCTGGCTGACCTGGCCGGTTCTCCGCGACACCGGGTGGCCTTGGTGACGGGGCGCAGTCTGGACGACGCCAGGCCACGGTTCCCGTTGCCGCCGGCGGTCGCCATGGTGGGAAGCCACGGCGCGGAGTGGCTGCTCGATGGCGTGCGCGCCACCGACCCCCGCACCCAGCCGGCGCGCGCCGCGCTGGTCCGCACCGCCGACCGCTTCCGGCAATTAAGCCGGGAATTTCCGGGCACCGTCTTTGAGGATAAACGGTACAGCTTGTCGCTCCATTACCGGTCGCTGGACCCCGACCGCGAGCCCGGGTTAAAGGCGGCGGTGGAGGAGTCGGTGCAAGACGAACCGGCGATCAGTCTCTTAGCCTCCAAGAAATGTTGGGACGCGCGCATCGCCGGCGGGCCGACGAAGGCGGACGGCATTGCCCGGCTGCTGCGGACTCACCCGGACCCGCCGCGCCTCCTCATTTTCGGCGACGATCTTACCGACGAGAATGCCTTTTTGGCCTTTCCCCAAGCCCTGACGGTCCGAGTCGGCCCGGGCGTGAGCGCAGCTCGGTTCCGTTTGCCGGATCCCCCCGCCGTGCGCGAACTCGTCGCCGCCATGGCCCACTTGGCGGTGCGGTGACGCGCCAAGTCCCCGCCCCACCGCCACCCGCGCCGGCCAGAGAAGACAAGGCCCCCTCCCCGGACGGCGCGCGCTGTTCCCTACCGAGGGCCGCGTCTCCCGCTGGCGGCCATTCACCGGAGCAGCATGGACAGTCCCACAGCCAGCAACAACAAACCGGTTCCGCCCACTTGGCACCGTTCACGAATGCGTTGGGCATAGTGCGCCACCACATAGCCGGTGACCACCGCAACCACCCCAATCAAGACGAATCCGCTGCCATCCACTTTCCCGTGCCAACCGTAGCCCAATGCTCCGCTTAAGGCGGACAAGGCCATGGTGGCCGTGCCGGTGCCAATCGCGGTGCGAAGGGAATAACGCAGCCCGTAGAGCAGGGCCACCAAAAAGAGCATGCCCCCCGACGCGCCAATGAGCCCGGAAATATTTCCAATCAAAAAACCCAGCAGGCCCACCCCGGCGATCATCCGCCAGGCAGGGGAGGGGGCCCTGACCCCTTGCCGGCGGTTTCACCAAGGGCACATTGCGCCAGGCATGAAACAAAAAACTCCATGACATCGCGACCATGAACACGCCGAAGAAAACCCCGAGCCACGAAGCGGGAACCTGGTGCGCCAACGCAACTCCGGTCTGCGCCCCGGCCATCGCCCCCAGGAAGGGAAGTCCCCCGGACCTCAGTACCACATGATGTTGGCGGGCATAGCTCCCGGCCACCGCCAGCGATGTCACCACGTCGACCGCCAGACTGGTGCCGACCGCCGTGCGAAACGGTACATGGAGAATCAGGGTCATTGCCGGTACCACCACCACGGCGCTAGCCCCGGAAAATCCGGTCAGACTCCCGGTCGCCAGACCGATGAGCAAATACACGGCCACGTCCAGGTTTAATGCGAGGCCGTGTTGCCGGCGGTCTCGCGGCCTCCCTTGCGCTTGGCGTGACGACAGACGCATCCTCTTATCCGCCCGGCGCTTGCCCGGGCGGATGGCAAGCGGCTAGGCTGGTGGGGCAACCCACTCCCCGCTTAAGACCATATCGGCCCTCGCCGCAGACCCCGTAATCAGGGCGCGGCCGTCGCTCGCCCGGTTTACCGCCTCACTATTATCGTTTGGATATCATTAAAGTCAGTCCCCCGCCACGAGCACCCGGCAGACAAAATTGTCGCCGCGCAAGCAAACCATCGGCCCCATTTTCGCTTCGAGATAAGATTGGCGGCGCGCATGACCGCATCCGAATCCGATCGGGTGGTGGGTCTAGACCAGGTGAGGAAATCTCCGGTGGGCGCAGGGCAGTTGCCACCGGCAGGCGGGACGGACGGGCCGGGGCGCTCCTCCGCGTCATTGGCCAGCCATGTCCACGGCATCAGCTGATGGCCGGGAGAAGACCCCGCCGCTACTCAAAACTGAAACCGCTCGCTCTGCCGGCTTATGTCGGTCGGAGCAACCGTCGCACGGCTCCGCCAGATGGCCTCCGCCCGTTTGACCAGGGATGGTGACGCGGCCACCGACGATGGTCCGCTCAGCCGGGATGGATCGTTCCTCCCGCCTCACTAGCGGAAGTTTCCGGGTTAGGTGGTTAAATTAGCCTCAAAGCCAAGCTCTGCCTCAAATCATCGTTTATACAACTTGATTAGCGGTGCTATCGAGGGTAGCACTAGAAAAATATTTCTTCTGATGGCGCAAAAGTGCAAAGGATTTTGCGACGCCGATCGCGAACCAAGGTTTATCAACTCTCGAATCTGGAGGTGCGATCGGTGGCGACGATCACCAAACGCAAGGTCAAAGGGCATGTGTATTACTACCTCGTCGAAGGCAAACGGGTGAACGGGAAATCCCGCCTCGTGAAACAGCAATATCTGGGGCGGGCGGAACAGGTGGTGGCCCGGTTGGAAGGCCACCCTCCGGAGCCGACCCGGGTCCGGGTCGCCGAGTATGGCGCCAGCCAAGCCCTTCTCGGCGTGGCCCGCCGACTCCAGTTGGTGGAGCTGATTGACCGCGTCGCGCCCAAGCGCGACCAAGGGCTCTCGGTGGGGGCGTACATGCTGCTGGCCGTGCTGAATCGGATCTTGGCCCCCTGCAGCAAGGCCAAATTGGGCGACTGGTTTCGCCGCACCGCCTTGTATCATGACTTTCCGGTCCGCGACGCGGACCTGCGCAGCCAGCGCTTTTGGGATCACATGGCCTACTTGACCGCCGAGCGGATTCAGGCGGTCGAGCAGGCCCTCACCCAACGGATGGTGGCGGAATTCGGCTTGGACTTGTCGACCGTCGTCTATGATGCGACCAACTTTTACACGTGGATTAATACCCAGACGCCCAGTGAGTTGGCGCAGCGCGGCCATCAGAAGCAGCATCGCGCCGATTTGCGCGCCGTGGGTTTGGCGGTGCTGGTCACGACCGACTTCAACATTCCCCTGTTTCACGC
>JAJZZA010000071.1 GCA_021797825.1 Bacillota bacterium
CCCAGCTCGCGGCTCAGCGCCGATTTGCCGCCTTTATCGACCGCGATGAGGAAAATGGCGAGAAACCACACCCGCAAGGGGACTTTGGTGCGATGAAAAATCGTTCCGGCCGTGACCGAAGCTTGCTCCCCACAGGCACTGCATTCCTACAACGTGCCGGTCCGTCTGGACCGGTGCACCGTCCAGCATTTCGTTCGCTGACACTGGGGGCAGACAAATCCGTGAGGCTATCGCTGCTGATAGAGGTACTCGTGGCAGGCTTCCTCGGTCCCGAAGCGATCTTGCCACCGGATCAACGTCACCATCCCCTTCCTCCCCGAGTGCCCTGATTTACCTAATTTTAGCATGCTTTCCTCCACTCGAGAACCCGTCCCTGACTTAACCGTTTATGTATGTATCGCTAAAGAGCTCGCCCGGCTGGCGGTTTGGCCCGAGATCGGGCATAGACCCCGGTGGCACGCGAGACCGCTTCTGGACCGCGCTTTCGACTCCTGCTCCACCTGGCCGGAGGGGTTGGGGGCGCGTTCATCAAGACCGGCCATCTCCCCCGACAATCCGGAGCGGATGGTCGCAACACAGTAGCAGCAGGAGGGTTCGACATTTACTCGGTGGTGTTTTTTGACCTCGATGGCACCTTGGTCGATGCGGCGCCCACCATTACACGCTGCTGGCAAGCGCTATTTTGGCAATTTGGCCAAAGACTCCGCAGCGACGCCGAGGTTCACGTGTTGTTCGGCCCAGGCGAGTCCGTGATCTTTTCGGCAACATTTTGGCGATCGCTGGCAAGAGGTGCTTAGGGTCTACCTGGCGTGTTACCAAGACGGCCAGCGCCATTTGACCCTCGACCCGGTCTTGGCGAACGTCTTGGCGCGGCTTAAGGCGCAATCGGTCAAAGTGGCCCTTTTGACCAACCAAGCACGGGATACGACGGAAATGACGCTAAATCACTTGGACAGCCAGGAACAATTTGACCTGGTGATTACGGCCCAAGATATTCCTCAGCCCAAACCGGCCCCCGACGGCATCGAACTAGGCTTAAGAACCTGGCGGGTGCCGACCCGACAAGCCCGCTTAATCGGCGATACCCAGAACGCTATCGGCGCGGCCCGGACCGCGGGCAGCGATGTCCGGCAAGCGGCCTGGTATCTGCCTGCCGTTTTGCCCAGCGCCTCTTACCCCGTGGCCGGATCGCCGGACGCTCCGGCCCGCTACCTCTGGCCCAAAACCGAAGGCTAAGCTCGGTGCGGGCGGGACTTGGCACCGGCAGGCCTAAGCGCTGGCCCCGCCCGGGTGGGAATTGGGAACGGCGCCGGCCAGGCATCCCACCCGGAACGGGAGCCCGCCGCCGCGTGATCCCTCAAGGACTGGTGCTAAGCGCCAAAGCCACCGCGTGCTCCAGGTCTGGCGCGGTCGTCAGCCAGCCGTCATGACTCCAGATAATCTTGCCGTGCGCATTGGTCAGGGTTAGCCAGGGTATATCGGCCACGCCATAGGCTTGCGCCAGATTGCCAGCGGCATCCAGCACCACCGGATACGCCAAGCGCCCGGCCGCCCGCAAGACCGGAAAGATGGCATTGGTGCGCGGTTCGGTCGAACCCACATCGACGGCCGTGATGCGAATCGCCGGCAACGCGCGCTGCACCTGGTTCAGCAGCGTCAGCTCTTGCGCCGCTTGCGGTGCCCAGCTGGCAACAAATACGGTGAGTCGCGGCGTCGCCGGGCGCAAGGTGACTCGGCCGCGTTGGCCGGACGCGGTCAGACGCGGTAGCGTCACCGGACTGGACGGACTATACGTGGTCGGCTTATAGGGAATGTGGGGCAGATGGGCCGGCCGCAGGCTGGCCGGCAAATAGCGGGCGATGCTGGCGGCGAGCGCGCTCGCCTCGGGCCCGACCACATTATAGTGGGTGCTGGTAAGAAAAATCCGCTGCTCTCGGCCGTGTGTGTCGATTACGTAGAGAGCCGGCGTGTGGTCAATCAAGTTGTGCACCACCTGCACGTAAATGAAGTAGCGGCGCCACACCGGGGTCAACTGCGCCGGGGTGCCGGTCGCAAACAGCCAAGCGTGTTCCAGCCCGTGAAGCTGCGAAAAATTCTTGACATCCGCCACCGACGTCGCGGTCGGATTAGCGTTGACCCCCAGCAGCTGCACATGCGAAGCCGCCTGCGGACCCAACATGTGAAGCGCCTCCAACATCGTCATGGTGGTAAGCGGACAGATGTTGGTGCACTGCGAATCGACAAACGCCAGCACCACCACTTTGCCGCGGAACTGGCTCAACGACACGGCTTGGCCGAATTGATCGGTCAAAGTGAAGTTGGGCGCAAGCCGGCCGCCCAAACTGGTTCCGGGATCGACCGGATCGCTCATCGCCACCCGGCTGACTGGGCTAACCGGATTGACGACGCGGGGCGTCATCACGCGTTGCCAGACAATGCCAGTGATAAATACCGACGCCAACAGCAAGCCCATCCACCCGTATTGCCGCATTTTCCGCATGCCTGCCATTGCCGCCCCTTTCGTCCGAAATCTTTGCCGTTCCCACTATACCAAACCTGCCCGGACAAGTCCGACCCGACGGAAGATGGCATCGCCCGAGCCAAGCCGCGCGACCGGCGCGATTTGTCCTCCCCGTTGATCCGGGCTTGGACCGCACGCATCCTGGACACCGCCAGCCCGCAGCGTGTCCCCGGCTCCGCGTTGCCCGTGCAGCCCACTCGCTCCGGCCCAAATCGGGTCTGGCCAACCTGCTCTCCGGACAGAGCCCATCCCCCGGATTCCCGCCCGCGGAAAACGCAGCCCGCAAGCCACCGGATGGGTTTTTGGGGGGGCAATTGGCGGTTTGGGCCTCGCGCCGTCTTTTCGCGAGCGCTAGAGCCTGCTAACATCGTGCTGACGATTTGGGATCGAACCGCAACGCACCTGCTATCATAAGAGGGGTAAGGCTGGGACGGGGGTGCCAGATTGAGTGAATCCGAGTCCGACGCGGAGTTGATGCGTCGGGTTAAGGATAGGGATGCGGAGGCGTTTAACGCCCTTTACAACCGGTACGCCCCGCGCCTTTTGGGTACCATCCGCCGTTTCCTGCGCGATCCGCATGAATCTGAGGATGTCTTGCAAAACGTATTCTTTTATATATGGCATCATGGTACCGTATTCCGCCCGGAACGCGGATCGGTCCAAGGATTTCTATTTCAGGTGATGCGAAGCCGGCTCACCGACCACTTCCGCCGGAACGCCCGGGTTCCCGACGTCATGGACCCTCTGCCCGACGCGCCGGGCGAAGGACTGGCCGAAGATGACTCGGTCGCCGGCCGACTTGCCGCCGAGGCGATTTTGAACCTGTTGTCGCCGCGCGAACGGCAAGTCATCGAGCTGGCGGTATTTGGCGGCTTTAGCCAGCCGGAGATTGCCAAATTGCTGCGGGCCCCCTTGGGATCGGTCAAGAGCTGGAGCCGACGGGGGCTGGACAAACTCCGGCACAAACTTTCAGAGCAAGAAGGAGACAGCGGCCATGGCCCACCTCACCCCTGAGCAATTGCTGCACGCCGCCGGTCCTGGCCGACCAGTCCCGGATCATGTGCGGCAATGCCTCTCCTGCCAAACGCAGCTTGACGATCTCGCGACGCTGCTGTCCGCCGTCGCCCCGGCTCCAGAACCTCCGTCACTCACCGCCGGTCAGCTGCTAAGCCGCTGGGCCGAGCGGAGCCCCCGCCGCGCCGCAAAATCGTGGCTGGTGGCCATTCCGTTGACGCTGGCGCTCTTGGGCATTTTCATGCCCCAGCCTCCCCCCGTTCCCCGCCAGGCCCTGGCGGCAACGGTATCGTTGCCCTTTGCCCAGCCCCATGCCTCGGTTCGCTGGCAAAGGGGCCTCTCTTATGGCCGCTTGACATTGACCAACTTGCCGGCCATGCCGGGCCGGGTTCTTACCTTTTGGTTCATCCGCAATGGCAGCCATGTCCCCGTCGCCTGGATCCCGCTGAACCACGTGCAAAGACGCTTGGTGCTGTGGTTTCAGGTGCCCGCGCCCGATTCTTCCTACCAAGCCATTGGCGCCACGTTGGAGCCCGCGCCCTATCGCCTCGCGCCTTCCGGACCCCGGGTTTTTTTCGCGCCGTTGACGTCTTCTGCATCCAAACCTTCACCTGCTCGCGGATAACCCATTGAACAGCCAAATTCCAATAGGGGTGAAGAGATTTATGACAATTTCCTGGCATCACGCCAAGCGCGTCACTGCGGCCACCGCTCTTACGGGCACGTTATCCATGCTAGCGCTAGGAGTCGCTCCCGGCCTCTCGTTTGCCGCCACGGTTCCCAATCTGCAACAGGACGGTTTTAGCCAAGTTCTGGCCACCCAGACCATTCAGCCGGGACAGGCAGCCACCGTAACCAGCGGCGGATTAACCGTCAGCATTCCGGCTAACGCGTTTTCCACCACCGATCCGGTCACGTTTACCTTGTTAGGAGCGCCCGCCACAACCTTTGACCCATCGGGCACGACGCCTTTGACGGCCTTTGCCTTCCAAGTCAAAGACCTCACCACCGGAGCCTTGGTCGGCCAATTCCTGGCGCCCGTCAAGCTCTCCTACACATCGTCTAGCATCGGGTCCGCCACTGAGTACTGGAATGTCACGCCGACGGGGGCGATGGCCGTTAATCCGGTTGCGTCCACCATTTCCGGAACCACCCTGGTCCATGGCATCGATGTGGCGATGGTAGGATGGGTGGTTGCCAATCCGGCCGCCGCCCCCGACTTCTCCCAAAGCGGCTTTTCCAGCGTAATCGCGTCGGCCAACTTTACCCCGGGACAAGCCGCCACCGTCTCCGCCAACGGGATCAGCGTGGCCATTCCCGCCAACGCGTTCAATATTCCCGTCACGTTCCAACTCTTGCAGGGCCCCATCCAGCACTTCGTGGCCAACGCCCCGAGCGGCCAGACTCCCGTCACCGACTTTGCCTTTCGGGTGATGGACTCCGCCACCAACACCCTGGTCGGAGCCTTTAACGCACCGGTGATGGCGACCATCACCAACAGTCAAATCAACCTCAAAAGCCAATACGAGGACATTTCGACGACGGGCGCCTATGCAGCCAATCCGATTGCCCCGGTGATCAAAGGGGATGTCATGACACACCCGATCAAGGCCGCCGCAGTCGGCTGGGTCGTCACCTCGCCCAGTGTGGCAGCCGCCACCTCGCCGGTCACCGGCTTGCCGATTGCGCCGGTGGTCGCAGCGGGCGCGGGCCTTCTGCTGACCGGCATCGCCCTTTACCGGCGACAAGCCCGCTCGGTTAAATAGGTCATGCGCCGTTGGTTTCCGTTCCTGCTGATGGGGTTAGGGGGACTCGCCATGACGAGTCCCTTGGCGCTCCATGGATTCGACAGCATTCGCCAACACGACTTGTTGGCGACCGCACCCCGCCCCCGCCTCACCAAACAGTCCCCCGAACGGGCTCCGCATGCGAATGCCGACGCCTCCTTGGCAACACCCTTAGCCGCTCCCGTCTCGTCCCCGCCACCCAGCGGTCAGGTCGTCGCCACCCTCCTTATCCCCAACATCGGGGTAACCGCCGCAGTCGTCCAAGGAACCGGCGAATCCCAGTTGTTGGCGGCTCCGGGCCACTTTGTTGGGTCGGTGTTGCCTGGCCAGCCCGGCACCAGCGTGGTCGCGGCCCACAACGCGACCTATTTCCGCCAGATCAACCAGTTAAAGCCCGGCGATCGGGTCAACGTCACCACCCGCCAAGGCCAATTTGTGTTCGCGGTCACGACCCATGAGGTGGTCGGCGCCAATCAAGGGCTCCCGGACTCCACGGAACCCACGCTGGCCTTGGAAGCCTGCTATCCCCTGGACGCTCTCTATTTTACTCCCGACCGTTTCGTGGTGTTTGCGCGGCTGGTCGCCTCGCGGTTGACTCCAGAAGCCTTGGCGGATTCGCCCGGGCCCGCGGTCGGGCCCTACCATGCGGCCATCGCGCCCGCGATTGCGGCCGCCTATCCATTGTGGCTCTCGCAAAATTCGCTGCCCATGGGCGCTTTGCGTTACCGAACTCCGGTACGTCAAGCCGCCTTTGCCCATTTTCTAAATGGGCCGTTGCCGCTTAATCTGACGGCCGAGACCATCCGGCTGTTAGAAGCCTACCGATATGTCAGCCAGCATGGTCAGACCGCCTGGCTCACCAGTCTACTGCCAACCGCCAGCCCGCCCGCCGACCCGTTTTGGCAGGCTGCCAGCGTCCGCTTTCTCGGTCCGGCCAATCTCACCATGACTTTGACCGCGAACGCCGTCCCCACTCAGATTACGCTGACCGACTGGGACGTCATGATCGGATCCCGCCATGTCTCGCTGACCATGGTGGTGGACGTTGCGGGCCACACGCTTCACCTTGCATCGCTCACCGTCGGCCCCTTCTAGCCTGACCGCAATCGTCACCAAATTTTCCCCTAAGCGCCCGCGCTTACCCTGGCCGCGAGCGCGGGGCGTGGCCGCGTGCATCCCGTTACCGGGGTGCCACCGCAAACGGATTCTCGTGCCGGACCGTCTCCACGATCCGGTTCCGCTCGTCAACAAACACCACCACCGGCTGGTAATCTCTCAATTCCGCTTCATCGAACCAACGGTAGCCCAGAACCACCACGATGTCGCCGGTTTGGAACAGCCGCGCTGGAGGTCCGTTAAGACAGACATCCCCGCCATCCGCCGGCCCCGGGATGATATAAGTTTGCCATAATGCCCCATTGGATAAGTTGGTAATTTGCACCATTTCATAGGGTCGGAGACCCGTCGCCGCCAGCAAAGTTTGATCGATCGTCACCGACCCTACATAATTCAAATTGGCCTCCGTGACCCGGGCCCGGTGGATCTTGGCCGCCATCATCCGGTACTGCACGTTATCACCTCCCCCATCCTTTCCGGCCGCCCCGGCGCTTTGTGGACGACGCACGGCCAGCTACGACCCGCGGGTAAAACCAAGTTTTCCGGCCAACTCGCCCACCCGGCTGGCGACCGTAACGGCAATCGCCTGCTGCGCCTCCACCGTAAGTCCGGCGATGTGGGGAGTCAACCACACGTTGGGATAGCGTGCCAAAGGATCCGATGGCCCGGGGGGCTCCTGTTCCCGGACATCCAGAATGGCTCCCCCCATCCGGCCATGTTCCAGCGCTTCGACCAAAGCCTGCTCGTCAATCAGTTCGCCCCGCGCGGTGTTCACCAAGATGGCCCGCGCCGGCAACTGCCTAAGGGTCGAACGATTGATACAATGCCGCGTCTCGCTTGTCAAGGGGGCGTGCAAGGTGAGATAGTCGGCATTTTTCAAAAGACTGTCCCAATCCCTCACCCGGAGGCGATCCGGCACTCGCGGGGCGTAGGGATCATAAACCCGCACCTCCATGCCAAAGGCCTCAGCCCGCCGGACCACCGCCTGCCCCGTGGCCCCGTATCCCAGCACGCTGAGGGTCCTGGCCTGGAGCTGGTGCTGCACGCCCTTGCGGTCCCAAATGCCCGCGCGCACGGCCAGACTCTGTTCGGCAATGCGCCGCCGAACGGTTAGCAGCGCCGCCATCACGTATTCGGCCACCGCCACTGCATTGGCTCCATACGGCACCACCAGCGAAATCCGGCGATCCTGCAAGGCCTCGGTGTCAATGTTGTCAAGCCCCACGCCCAGCCGGCCCACCGCCCGCAACTGCGGTGCCGCGTCCAGCAAATCCCCATCAACCCGCGTGCGATTACGCACGATGAGACCCGTGGCCCTAGCCAACATCATTTTAAGACGGGGGCGATCCTGATACAAATCGGGGTCATATTGCACGATATGGCCACTTAGCGCCGACAACCCGTCCGGGTGCATCATTTCACTGACAACGATCACGACGATCGTCCCGCCATTTGGGTGTCAAAGCGCAACCCCAACCGCTGCGTTTCAAGCATCAGGATATCGTCGAACGGGATGTTGGCCAAATTGACATTGGGCCCGAACCGCCGAATAAAAGCGATTTGTTGGGCCTCCTGCGGAGCTTCGAAAAGGATATCCTCAAGGGCCACCCGGCTTAGAACGGCGTTGAGGGTGGCCTCGTCCGCCGTGCCCTGCCGACTGTACATTCCGCCGGTACCCGAACCGCGGCCCTCCAGAATAATCTTCTCGGCCCCCGCCGCGCGCAGCCGGGCGGCCTCGGCGGACAACGCCTCCGGAGCCGGCTGTCGCCCCGGATCTTTGGCCCCTACCTCGGCCATGACCCGAAATGCGCTGGCGAATTCCCCCACCGTCCGCTCGCGTTCTTCCAACGGAATATCATATGATCCCGCGGAAATTTCCACCCACGCCAGATCCAGGTGCCTAACCAAATCCCCGTACGCGGATACCCGGCCTTGGACCCAATATGTCTCGAACAGAGTTCCGCCCAACACTACCCCGATGTCGGCTGCACGCAACATTTCCACTTTCTGTTCAAGGTGTTGCATTACATAGGCGGTGCCAACGCCCAATTTCACCACGTCCACGTAGGCTCCGGCCATGTCAATGGCGTCTTCCCAGGTCCTTCGTCCGACTCCGCGATCGTTGACCACGGTCAACCCGACCTGGCGCGGCTTGGCAGGCCGCCAGGCTACTTCCAAAGATTGCACTCCGCATCCCCCCTGTGTGGCTGCTTGGACAAGCTCGCGCCCATCAGGACATAAAAAAACAGCACCAAGCCCTTAGCAGACACGACGCTTGCGAGGTTAGCTGACGGACTCGGGCGGCGCCATCGCCCTACCACAGGATTCGCCCCCAAGAATCGGTTCCCCCGCTCCTCCGTGGAGAATTCAGCGTGCCGCGTGCACTCACTTATCCGAGCAAGGCCACTCTAGCACGGCCGCGATCCCATCGTCAAACCGCCTATGCCCGTCATGCGGCCGTTTCCGGCCGTCTCCCGGCGCTGCAGGCGATGAAGCGAACCCTTCCTGCCAATCTTTACCGTTTAGCCGCATTTAAAGGCTGTCCGGAACTTCTCCCACCGCAATCACCGCGGGTCCACCCGGTTCGAGTACTACGCGGGTGACCGACGCATTGGGAATCTCCCACTGGTGCACGCGGGCCAGACCCTGTCCGGTCAGGCCGACCAACAACGTACGGATGGCAACCCGGTGGGAAACCAGCACGACCTGGTCCCCCCTGGCCGTCTCCTCCCTAAACACCTCCAGCATCCGCCGCTGCACGTCGCTCAACGCCTCCCCCCCGGGACAGCGGAAGGTTGTCGGCGACCGTTGGTACTGCGCCCACTCCGGCAAACCCATCACCTCATCCTGACGGCGGCCCTGCCAAACGCCAAGATGCACTTCCCGCAACCGCCGATCCACCCGCACGGTTTCCGGCGCGTCCGACAACAATCGCGCCGTCTCGACGGCCCGCTGCAGGTCGGAGGACACCACCCGCAATCCCGCCAACCAGGGACGCAATAACCGGGCCTGCCGGATCCCGCGCGGCGACAAGCCAACATCTTGCCAGCCCTGCATGATCCCCGCCCGGTTGCCCTCGCTCTCCCCATGACGCACCAAAAACACGTCTCCCCGCACGCCGGGCTCCCCCTCCTCACCTGGCCTTCCACCTCCCGCCCTCGCTGGCGGTGTGGACACCCAGGGTTAGGATACCATGGCCCGGTTATTTGTTTCCGGAATCCGATCCAGAAACTGGCCCGGGATCCAGATTTCCGGCAGGAGTTTTTGCGCAACAACGCGAATAGGATACTATTCCCGTGGTGGATATCCCCGCTCAGAGGTGAGTGCGTGCCACACAATGTCGGCATTGGGCATCGGATTCGCCAGTTGCGCGAGGCTAACGGGTGGTCGCAGCAACAACTGGCGTTGAAGATTCCCTTATCCCAAAAACAGCTGTCGCGCATCGAACAGGCCCAGGTGTCATCAATCGACCGCCAGTTGCTCATCCGCATCGCGGAGGCGCTTGATGTTCCTGTCGCCAGCGGGGAACTTAACCAATGGTTATACACCTTGGGGTATAGACCGCATATCCGGCCGTTGTTGCCATTGCCGCCCAAACACCAGGAACTCGTTGACCAGTTTATGCCATATCCTGCGACGCTCTTGGACATTGGCTGGTTCGCACGGTGGTGGAACCCCGCCATGGAGCGGTTTTACAACCTGCCCAACGGTAGCCTGATTGGACTCGATGCCAACTTGTTCGTGCAGTACTTTATGCCCCACGGTGTGATGCACCGCGCGTATCCCGCGAGCCATACCGCCAGCGTCATCATTCGTCTGCTGTGGGACTGGGCACCGTATGAACAGGAACCTTGGCTGCTCGCGCTTAAGACGGCGTTGGAAGCCTACCTGGGCATCAGTCTGGCTGCCCTGCGCGAGCGGCACCAGGTCAAGACCATGCCGCCTTCGCCCAATTTCGTGGTCCCGCTCTCCCTGCACGTGCCCCGCCAACGCCCGTTGCGGTTCCGGTCGTTTCAGGTTCCCGTCGCCCACCGTCCGGACTTGAAGATTACGGTGTACGAACCGGCGGACCAGCGCGCCGAGGACTGGTGCCAAGCCCACCAGCATCCTGTGGCGGACCACTCGCCCCGGTAATTGCTGCTGTCTCAGGAAGGAGGGTGCCCGATCATGGGCCGATATTTGCCAGAGGCCTACGAAGCGGCGGTCGCGCGGCGCCTTGCGGCGCTGCGGGGTCCGGTGACCCTGACGGTGTCCGATCGGCATCCAGCGACCCGTTTTGGTCTCGAAACGTGTGGGTTGTTGGATGACTTGGCGCAGTTGGCCCCCGGGGCGGTGCGGGTCCTCCGCCAAGCCACCCAGGGACCAGCCCCCGTGGTCCATCTGCAGGCAGAGACCGGCCGCGTATCGCCGGTAGTGTTCTGGGGGACACCCAGCGGACACACCTGGGAGGGCCTGTTGCTGGCGGTGGAGGCGGCTGATGGCCGCCCGCCAGCCATTGCCGACACCGAGCAAGCGCTGCTGAGCGCGTTGCCGCGCGCGGTCCGTGCGGATATCTTCGTTGCCCCGACCTGAACGTTTTGTCGCCAGGTGGTACGCCTGGTGATCGGATTGGCTGCCGCCACACCGATGCTGTCCGCCCGCATCATTCAAGTCGACCAATTCCCGCTGGACGGCCAACAGGCCTCGGTGCGTTCGGTTCCGACCACCATAATCTATCCGGGCCGGATCCGCTTGGTCGGCCCGCTTCCGTCCCGGTTGGCGGCCGCCCAGCTGTTGCGGGCAGCGGTGGAAAATCCATTGCCCGCCTCCCCATGACGCATCGGCTTGGCCACACTGGACCTGCACCCAGTGTTCGCCACAATATACTGTGCGCGGACGACGTTTTGCGTTTTGTAATTAACAACCCAATAGCTGAACACGGACGGTCCTATCCGAGTTTGGGCCGTTCAACCAGGCGACCAGCAACTGTTTGGCCGATACCAGCAGCCGCCATCAAGCCCAGCTGAAAACCCTACTGACACGCAAATTCCCAGTCTTCAAGTCGGTTGCCTAAATCATCAATTGTCACACATGAGGAGTATAGACCCGGGTCGAGCGCCAGCGGTCCCGACCATTGGCATCACCCCGCGTGAAAACCCGGCCAAGTCTTCACCCCACCGGGGAGGGTCTGGCCACGCCGTTTTGGCCGCGTCAGCCCCCCTGAGCTCGCTGCCGACGCCTCGCCTTGGCTCACGCCGCCCAAACGACTATTCCCATCATCCATCAGGACCTCACCGTCGTGCCCAACCGGATCGCAAACGCCCAAACCGGCTGGTCTTGGCGGCGCCCCGACCGAATCACCAGCCAGCCGCTTAAGGTTAAGCGCTGCGGGGATGTCTTGATCCCAGGGTCATGCTGCACGATGCACCCGTCCCCACGCAGTCAGGTCCCACGTCACTGCATCAGGGCGTCGAGTAGAGTGTGCCGTTGGAAAACCAGCGGTCGGCGTCAACCGATTGCGTCCCGTACCGATCCGCTTTGCCGAGCCACCGAGCACAGAACGGGCCACAGCCCCTGGGCGGCGATGCTCGGCGCCACGTGATGATTCGCCATCATCCCGGGCGCCGCTCGCATCTCGATCCCCTTCGCCTGGTTTGTGCGACAGAGGTCCATGGACGTTTGGGGCAAGACATTGCAACGCAGGTTGGCGCCCCGCAGTGGGGCTGGGCGACACGGGTTGTGGCTTTGTCCTTATTCCGGGCGCGCGGCAACCGTATTCCTGGGGGGCGGTTCATGGGGCGCCGACCGGATCGGATTTGAGCTTGCGGACAATTACGCGCTGGCGCCTGGTCAGACGGCGCAATGCTTGGCGGCGGGTTTGTGGACCGGCGATCGTGTCACCCGGCGACTGCGTGGCAAAGGTCCAAACGCCGACATCCACTCCTTTCACGCCCTCCCCGGGCGGGTCCGGCAAACGACAGAATCGACCATGGTGACGTGCACCGCCAAAACCCCGTGATCGCGGTCCCGGATGGAGCTCCCCAGATTTCCGGGGCATGGGCAGTGCTTCCCGCCAATGCACCTCTGGCCGCTTTTCGGCCGTTTGCCGCGCCGTCCGACGACCTGCCAGGTATCGTTCGCCACATCGACACGGACGGGGTGTCCCTTTGGTCTGAAACACCGGGCGCGCCTTTTGCCCCGTATAGACGCGCTGCCAGGCATCAGCCAAATCGGCCCCCGATCCGGGCCTGAGTATCCCGATGCACGCCGTGCCACCACGAAAACAACCGATGCTTCATGACGTTAAACGGTTTTTGGAGTGGCCATGCCCGGGGGTTTTTGCCCGGCCGCATGGGGGCGATTCCCGTCGGCTCGCCTCGGTCCCGACGAACCGCGCGGGGTCGGCGGCTGCTTAACCGACCGGAACGCACCCGGCGTCGGAACTCCGGCTGCCGCTAAAAGGTCGGCGGCGGCGGTCCTTGTCAGCCGACGTCCCGTTCGGGGCGGTCTCGCTAACCCCCACCCGAACTGACGGACGTTAATCGGGATGGCGCACGTACACCCGGCGAATGCCCTGATAATAGACCGCCACCCGCCCGGAACCGCCTGGGTTGGCCAGAACTTCCCCGGTTGGCTGAAAACCCTCCGGGGGAACGTCAAGCACCCGTTGATAACGGGCATGCCATCCCCAGGTTGAACCCCAAAACAGAATCCCGGAAGCGAGCAAATAGACCGCGATGGCCGGTACCCCCACCACAAGAAAGGCCAAGCCCCCGACCAGCGCCACGCTGCCAATTCCCATCACCACCGCGCGACCGACATTTTCCGTCAATCGCATCATTTAACCAACCGTCCTGGCCACTTTTCCACACCGCCCTGCAAGGTCCGCACCCGGTCGAATCCGGCTCCCCGCAGAATACGGGATGCCCGGTTCGCTCTCCGACCGGAGCGGCAAATGGTCACAATGGGGTGGTCACCGCGAAGTTCGTGCGACCGTTTGGACAGCTCCATCAGGGGAATCAGCCGCGACCCTTTGATATGTCCCGAGCGGTACTCCTTCAGTTCACGGACATCCAGCAACGTCAAGTGTGCCCCGGATTTCAGGAGCCGGTCAAGTTCCTCGCCGGTAATCGTCAATGGCTCCGGGCTTTCCGATTTGCGAGCCAGAAGTCTGTCCCACCACATGTCTGTCCCCCCGTTACTTTACTGATGACGTTAGGCCAACCCTATTGGAACGCTTTCATCCCAGACACTTTCCGGGCCATATTGCCTATTGTACCACGCTCCCAAGACCCCACAACACTCTGCCTTTCGGCACGCCCACGGCTTTTTTGGGCGATCGGCCCCGGGTCGGGTCAATCTGCGAACCCGTCCCCAATCCAGTCCACCACCCGTTTGCGAGGCCGCCCCCCCAATGCCTGCCTGCGGTGCCCCGCAGACCGCTCCCTCGCACAATAGCCGGGGGCTAACGGGCCGCCCAGGAGCCCCTCTCCCGTTTGGGGCTGCGTGCGAGCGGTGTCCCAAGCCGGGCATTGGCAGACCAAGGACAGGTGCTCGATGTCCGTCAAGGGGCCGCCGGTGGCGGCATCCGGCACCCCCGTTCGGTGTACCGGCATCCTGCTCCGCCCAGGCGCTCATGGGTGTAAGGAGGCAGGAGCATGGCTGGGCAACGCCAGCGGGTGGTTACCCCCCGCGCGTGACACGGCAAAGACGTTGCCGCTTACGCGCATCCGGTTCGATGGCGTGAAGCCGCATGAGGACCGCGGCACCGAGCGTTAACCACGAGTGGTGCGGTCCATCTGGACGGCTTGCGGGGCTTGGGCCAAGTATTCCGCCTGGCCCACAATCGCCGGATTCACGCCATCAATCATCACCTGCAGACTGAGGGTACCGGTTTTCGGTGTCGTCTCCGTAATGGTCGCCCGCTCGCGTAGTTGCTGCACGGAATTACATAGGCTGGGTGATAGGCCCGCGACGGGGGGCCGAAGGCAGTCCGTCAGTGCGCTTCTCCCAGAACGGCGTTGTCGAGCTGCCGCGCGGCTTTAGCGCGTGTGCTTCATCGGGTTGATCCGCCAGGGCACTTCGCGGCCCCATGATGACCTGGTGGCGTTGCATCCTGAGACCGGTTCTTGGTTTTCGATGAAGCGGAGTCCCTCC
Organism: Bacillota bacterium; assembly: GCA_021797825.1. Taxonomy (GTDB): domain Bacteria; phylum Bacillota; class Sulfobacillia; order Sulfobacillales; family Sulfobacillaceae; genus JAJZZA01. Next base: position 14,575 of record JAJZZA010000071.1, read on the forward strand.
CACCGTGAGGACAAAAGAAGAATTGGTCCGATCTCCGGCTACGAGCCGATCCGGAAAATACCGCTCAGATAATTCCTCCCCGTGTCGGGCAGGACTGCCACCACCCATCCCGGTCTGCGCGTCTCTCGCGCCACCCGCAAGGCGACATGCAAAATAGCGCCGGACGATCCGCCGGCCAAGATCCCTTCCTCCCGCGCCAACCGCCTGGCCATGGCGAACGCATCCTCGTCGGATACAGCCAGCCAGCGATCCACAACCGACGGGTCCAGAGTCTCCGGGTAATAATCTTCGCCCATCCCTTCGATTTTGAAAGGGGCTACAGGGCCGGTAAATATGGAACCGATCGGATCGGCCCCCACCACTTCCACCGCCGGATCCTGCCGTTTGAGATAGCGTCCGATGCCCGAGAGGGTGCCGCCGGTTCCCGCCCCGGCCACCACGGCGGCCACCCTGCCGGCCGTGCCCGCCCAGATTTCCGGACCGGTGGTGGCGTAGTGGGCATCAGGGTTGGCGCGGTGCACAAACTGGCCCACATAACAGCCGCCGGGGATGGCGGCCGCGATGCGCACGGCCTGTTCCTGGTAGTTGTCGGGATCATCGCGCGGCACTTCCGGCACCACCTTGACGTCCGCGCCGTACGCGCGGAGGATGGCAATTTTGTCGGGGCTCATTTTTTCCGGAACCACAAATATCGCGTGGTATCCCCGCACCGCCGCCGCCATCGCTAAGGCAATCCCGGTATTGCCCGCCGTCGCTTCGACGATAGTGCCCCCCGGATGCAGGCGGCCTTCGGCCTCGGCCGCATCCAGCAAAGCCACCGCAATCCGGTCCTTAATCGATCCCCCGGGATTGACCGATTCCAGTTTGACCGCCACCGGATTCGCGTGCTCCCCGACAATCCGGGCAAGCCGAATCAGCGGGGTGTCCCCGACCGCCTCCAGCACACTCGACAAGACCCGCTCCCTCATTTCCACCGGTCACCATCCCCCTTGTCCCTGATTATACCCGATAGCCGACCGCGCGCAGGAACCCGGAATCCGGCCCCGCGGCGCCTAGCCGGCGTTGGATTTGAGCAGGAACACCCCCTCGCCCGTACCGCCACGCCTGCCCGTTGTCCCTGCTTATGCCCGTCCGTGGCGGAGATGACCGATGCGTCATGACTATCTCGAAAAGCCCTGCGAAGACATCACCCAGGACGGACGGGCGGTCTACCATACCGGCCGGCAAACCCCGGTAACCGCTCCACAAACTTGCCATGCGGACAATCGGGGTGGTCACAGACATATTTTTGACACCCATCGGGTCGCCAGCCTGGTTGACGGGTTCCGGCAAGTTCGCCAGCGCCCGTTGTTGGCCCGATTGGATGGCTGGCCGTCTTGGGACGCCATTTTGGCGATCGACACCATTTACGGGTTCTTACGGCGGTTGGCAGCAATACCAAGCCAGCGAGAGCGGACTCCTGCCCCAACATGCCACGGGACTCGAGAAAGATTTTGAAGCGGTGAAAAACAGCCTGATCTATCCGGAGGTCCGCAACGGGGCGCTCGAAGGCGTCAATATACGCCTCGCGTCTCACAATTGATGGTTTAGGCAGTCGACTTGAACATAATGCCCGCACATTCCCCTTCTTAGGCGATAGCCCAGAGGCGAGCTTTACAGCGAGTACTGGTGGGGTCAAGCGGGCGGCGGCCTCTTGGCCGCCTGGCGGGGTTTTTCTTGCGTCCCTTGAGCCGCGACATAGCGCTTCACCGTATCCAAGGATGCCCCTCCGACACTGCCGATGTAATAGGCCCGGTGCCAAAAGTACGGTTTCCAATCAAACTTTCGTAAGTGACCGGCAAAACGGTTCCGCATCCTCCGCGCACTGGCGGACTTGAGATGGTTAATCAAGGTAGAAAGGTTCAGCGCGGGATGGATACCCACCGGCAAATGGACATGATCCGCTTCCCCCCCGAACTCCATCAGGGTACAACGCCAGGCGTCCAGAATGTCGGCGAACGCCTCGTGCAAGGCCGCGAGGAGTTCTGGCGTTAAGGTCTT
>JAJZZA010000072.1 GCA_021797825.1 Bacillota bacterium
CGGGCGATATTATGACCCATCGAGCGTCCCGATGGACCCTTCGAGAGCGGACAGCCAATTTGAGAAAAAACCATCAAAAATCGGCCGAACAGCGTGAGATCCGACATTTTGGGCTAAAAAAAAGGATGTGGTTTCCCAACATCTGACGCGAACGTTCAGAAACCATTACCTTATAATTGGGTGTCTTTTCCACGCTCTACTCCATAAATAATACTGTCTAAATAACCCTCCAATTCATCCGGTGTATATCCCAGACATCCGGCCAGACGGTCCTCCTCCACGGCCAGTACTTCTTCCCGCAGTGTCAACATTTTCTCGCGGCGAGTAAAGGCCTCGATATCCATTACCACGAGATCGCCCTCGCCATTTTTTGTAAGGCACACAGGTTCCCCGGTGGACTTGCACAAATCCGCAATTTCGTTGTAATTCTGCCGGATGCTAGCAGACGGTTTTATTTGCATGGCCTGACCTTAAGCTCTTTTATAGTAATATTCTGACCAGATTATACTCTTTTATGGCTATTACATCAACGGCAAAAGAAACCCTCGGGAGGTTGGTCATCAGTCCCGAGGGTGCCTAATTTTTGTTCAGGATACTAAATGGGGGTTATCGCACAGTTCCCTCCGAACTCCGTCCACCCTATTCTACTGTTACAGATTTTGCCAGATTACGCGGCTGGTCGACATCTTCGCCGCGCGAGACCGCGGCCCAATAGGCTAGGAGTTGGAGCACCATAGCTGCCACCGCCGGGGCCAGTTCCGGCTCTGCCAAGTCCAGCGGAATAATGTGGTCTGCCGGCAAATCGCGCGCCAAGGCGCGGTCGACAACCGCCCACACTTCGGCGCCGCGCGCTTTGACTTCCAAAATATTGGACACGGTTTTTTCTGCCAGGGTCGGTTCGGTCAAGATCGCCACCACCGGCGTGCCTTCTTCAATCAGCGCCAACGTTCCGTGCTTCAACTCGCCGGCGGCATAGGCTTCCGCATGGATATAGGAAATTTCCTTAATTTTTAGTTGCCCTTCCATAGCCAGGGCATAGTCCAGTCCGCGGCCCATATAAAAGATATCGCGGCTTTCCGCCAGACGTTTGGCCATCGCCTGGATCCCCGCCACATCGGCCAACAACTGCGCACCCAAATTGGGAACCCGGCGGATGGCGCGCACCAGGTCCGGGCGCGGACGGCCCTTGGCGGCCGCCAAGGCGAGGGCGAACAGGGTAAGCACCAGAATCTGCGTGGTGTATGCCTTGGTGGACGCCACCGCAATCTCCGGTCCCGCATGGGTATACACCACGCGGGCGGATTCGCGGGTAACGGTCGACCCCACGACATTGGTTACCGCGTAGGTGGGATATCCCAGCGCCTTGGCCAGACCGACGCAAGCCAGGGTATCGGCGGTCTCCCCCGATTGCGACACCGCCACCACCATCGTCCCCGCTTCGAGCACCGGTTGGCTGTAGCGAAATTCCGACGCCACGTCGACCGTGACCGGGACCCGCGCCAGACGCTCGATGAGAATCTTGCCGATAAGGCCGGCATGATAAGCCGTTCCCGCTGCGACCACCTGCACCCGGCGAATGCCGTCTAGCTGCTCCGGTGCCAGGCCCAGCTCCGGGACTACCACGCGATCGCCGTCGGTGCGTCCCAAAAGACAATCTCCCCACACTTCCGGCTGTTCCATAATCTCTTTGAGCATAAAGTGGGGATATCCGCCCCGCTCCGCCTGGCGGACGTCCCAGTCAATCGTCAGCACGTCGCGGGACTGCGGATAGCCTTGAAGGTCGGTAATCTCCACTGCAGTGGGCGTGACGACCGCCATGTCCCCGTTTTCCAGCACCATCGCCCGTTTGGTCCGCGCCAAAAAGGCGCTGAAATCCGAAGCCAAGTAATTTTCCCCCGATCCCAAACCCACCACCAGCGGGCTTGAGCGGCGCACAGCGACTACCTGGTCCGGTTGGCGGGAGGACAGCGCCAAAAACGCATAGGCCCCTTTCAACCGTTTTTCGGCCAGTCGGACCGCGCGCACCAAGTCTTCGTTAGCCCCATACTCTTCGAGCAGGTGGGGGATGACTTCGGTATCGGTATCCGACGCAAAGCGATGGCCCAGGTCAAGAAGTTCTTGGCGCAATTCCTGGTAATTCTCGATAATGCCGTTGTGCACGGTCGCGATGACACCGTGGCAGTCCAGATGCGGATGGGCATTTTCGTCCGTGGGACGCCCGTGAGTTGCCCAGCGGGTATGTCCAATCCCGCAGGGCGCCTCCACCGGCAAGGTGCCCAGGGTTCCTTCCAAGGCGCTCAGTTTTCCCTTGGCCTTGCGCACCGCAATCCCGGCGGGGGTCGCCAAAGCCACGCCCGCGGAATCATAACCCCGATACTCCAACCGTTTTAATCCGTCCAGCAGCTGCGGCAGGGCCGCATGCTCGACGCCGACAAATCCGACAATGCCGCACATTTTCGTTCGCCTCCGGCCCGCATTGCGCGAGGAATGGAGTCGGTCTCAACCGCACGGTTTTGTGCCGTCCTTGCAGACGGCCTTTGTCCGTGATTTGACGGCTGCTGAGAAGCCGGGGGTCACCCGCCGAACATTTCGAGATCCCCCACCTCGTCAACCGCTCCCGCGGGCGGAGCGGTTCCGGCGCTCCAGGCCATGCGTCACGCCTTAGCCGACTCCAAAGCGTGCTGCACCACCGTCCGCAGACGGTCGGCCCATTGATCAATCATCGTCCGATCGCGTCCCTCCAGCATAATGCGCAGGAGGGGTTCTGTTCCCGAGGGCCGGATCAACACGCGGCCGTGGACCCCCAGGGCCGCCTCGGCATCGCGGATGGCGCTGTCGAGACCGGTTATCGCATGCCAGTCCGGCAGCGGTTCCAGCAAGCGCACATTGTGCAGAACTTGCGGATAGCGTTGCACCGGGTTCACCAAATCCGCCAGCGGCCGACCTTGGCGGGCCATTTCGGCCATAAGCGCCAAAGCGGTCAACAGCCCATCCCCGGTTTCCGTCAGCTGCCTTAAAATAATGTGGCCGGATTGCTCCCCGCCCAGCGCCGCACCCCGTTCCCGCAGGGCATCGGCCACCCAGCGATCCCCCACCGGCGTGCGCAACAGCCCAATCCCCTGGGCGTTTAACGCCCGCTCGACGCCCAGATTGGTCATGACGGTTGCCACCACCAGATTCTCGGGCAGCGCGCCCTGGCTTTTCAGGGCCGTGGCCAGAACATAGAGGATTTCGTCGCCGTCCACCACCCGCCCGGTGTGGTCCACCGCCATCACCCGGTCGGCGTCGCCGTCAAACGCCAGTCCCAGATCGGCCCCCGCCGCCAGCACCGCCTGGCGAACGGTTTGCGGGTGGGTCGCGCCGCACCCTTGGTTAATCAGCCGTCCCTCCGGTTGCCCGTGCAGCACGGTGAGCGACAAGCCCAGCTGTTCCAACACGGCCGGCGCGGTGGCAATGGCCGCACCGTGAGCCACGTCCACCACCACCCGCAAATCGGGCATGCGGCCCGCAAACAGTTCCAAGAGGTGCTTTTGATATTGAAGAACCGCCGTCTCTTCCCAATGTTCGACGCGTCCCGGGCGGGGGGCGGACGAAACACCTAGTCCACCCGCCAGCAGCCGGTCATCCACCGCCTGCTCGTCACGAACGCTCCACTTGCGTCCCTGCCGGTCCAACAGCTTGATGCCATTATACTCCGGCGGATTATGCGATGCCGATATCATGACGCCGGCGTCGGCCGCCGCGGCGCCGATCAAATAGGCCAAGGCGGGCGTCGGCACCAGTCCCACCAGACCGACAGCGCGGCCGGCTGCCGTGATTCCGTCGGTCAACGCGGCCTCCAGCATCGGGCTTGACTCTCTGGTGTCGCGGCCGATCACCACGCGGCCATCGCGGGGCAGTCCCGCGGCCATCGCCCGGCCTATCCCAAACGCCAGTTCCGCCGTCAACTCCCGGCCGGCTATCCCGCGAACCCCGTCCGTCCCGAATAATCCCATCGCCGTCCCCTTCCTCGTCCCAGTTCCATTATTTAGGATTAGTGTACGCGTATTCCAGCATATTAACCCGTGCGGGCAATGGTGACGGTTACCGTCACGTCGGGATTGCCCACGGGAGAGACTCCCTTGGGCAGGGCAAGCGGAATGCTTTCGCTGACACCGCTGGTGAGGCCGGTGATATCAATCGGCACCGTGTTGACCGACGACACTGCGGACAAGGCGGACTTGGAACTCGCGGTGATTCGGACATGGCTGGGCGAGACCACGATACTGCTCACGGTATATCCCGTGGCGGGGTGGCCGGATAGCCTGGCCACCACCCCCACGGTTTTCTCCGGGGGCTTGGGTTGGATGATCGCGTCGGCGGTGACCGAGGGCGGGCTGACCTGCACATGCGACACCACATGCCCGCTGGCATTTAGGGGCAACAGCAGCACCTGGGTCGAGACATTGGCGGTTTGTCCCGCCACCGGCACCTCTCCCACCAATTGCGTCACTTCGTTCAAGTCCGTTGTCGGACCGCTCAGAGTGGCGGTTTTGGTCGAGGCGGAGACGGACACCAACTGATCGGCGCTGTTGGGGGTCCCTTGCGGCCGCAGCGTCACGGTCATCTTCCGCGATCCGATCTGGTCCACGGTCACCACCACTTCCGAGGGCACCACACTGACCAGGCTGGTACCGGCCGGCACCGGCGCCACCACATGCAAGGTGTAGGTCCCGGGCCGGGTCAGACCGCTGAGGTTCACCCAAGCGGTCACGTTGTGCGAGTTGACGCCAGACATCAGTTTGGGGGGCCCCTTGATTTGCACCGTCACCAAATTGGGTTGGATCGACATCACATTCAAACGGGCATTCGGAGGTGTGGTCCAGGTAACGGACACCTGAGCCACCGACTTGTTGACCGTCTGCGTCGTGGAGGCCTGCACTTGAAACCACAAAAAGATCGCCACCACCGCCGACACCACTTTGAGAATCGTATCATTTTCGAGCAAACGATCCATTTAGGAACTGGCTCCCCGATGCCAAAGTTTCAACGCCGCGTGCGGCTTCGGGCGGAGGTACCGCGTCAGCATTTCGCGCAACGAACGATCTTCCAGCCGACGATACAAACGCCCTTCCGCCGCGACCGAAATCCATCCGGTCTCTTCCGACACCGCCACCGCAATCGCGTCCGACTGTTCGCTGATGCCCAGCGCCGCCCGATGCCGGCTGCCCAGTTCACTCCCCGGCTGGGCGCTGTCGGTCAGCGGCAAAAAGGCTGCGGCCGCCACGACCCGCCCGTCGCGGATGATACACGCTCCGTCGTGCAAGGGCGTGTTGGGCACAAACAGATTTTCTAGCAACGCACTGGATACCACGGCCCCAATCGGGGTTCCGGTGGCCACGTATTCTGCCAACCCGGTGTGGCGCGCCATCACGAACAATGCTCCCGTCCGATTTCTCGAGAGATGGTCCGCCGCCCGCGCCACCTCGTCGATCACGCGGTTCATGTCCACTTCCTCATGATTCATAAGATTTTCGCGGAAAAATCTTCCCTGCCCCAGTTGTTCGAGCGCGCGGCGCAATTCCGGCTGAAACACGATTGGCAACGCCACCACCAGCGCGGTCTGAATATCCCTCAGCAACATATGCGTGGTGTTCAGGCGAAGCCAGCTGGATACCGGGACCGCAATCAACAACAACGCGATCCCCTTTATCAACTGAACCGCCCGGGTGCCCCGGATCAGCAGGAACAAACGGTAAAAGCCGTAGGCCACGAGAGAGACGTCGACCACCGACAAAAGCCACGACGAGGGGCTCATGTTTTGGAAGACTTGAAGCACGCCACCACCGCCCATCTCTCCAAAGCAATCCGCAATCAGGTTACCACTTTTGGCAGTCCCCTGCCACCCGTGTGCGTCTGCCCCTATGGTAGACTAGCGTAAGGGGGGGGAGGCTCGTTGATGAGCAGGCGTCCGCCAATTGCGGGTCGCCAAGCATGAGCGCGGATCGGAGCAACAATCCCCGGATCCGGTCGGCGGTTTGGCGAACCTATCAGGTCTCCGGCTTGTTTTTGGGCATCATGGTCGAGATCGTGTGGACCTCCTTCTGGTTGCGGGGACGCCCGCGAGAGGAGACGACCGAAATTTGGGATTCCTTATTTCACCGGCAATCCCGCAGATTTCGGCTGGCGGCGGAACAATTGGGCGGCCTGCTGATCAAAGTCGGCCAGTTTTTGTCGAGCCGCGTCGACCTGATGCCGAAGTCGGTCATCGAAGAGCTGCAACAACTGCAGGACAATGTCGCTCCGGCTCCCTGGGCGGAGATTCGCCCCACGGTGGAAGCCGACCTGGGGCCGCTTCACCATCATTTTATCGTATTCAACGAAATCCCGGTAGCCGCGGCGTCGCTCGGTCAGGTCTACGAAGCAGTCTTGGCGGATGGGCCCCGGGTGGCGGTCAAGGTGCAGCGTCCGCGGCTGGCCGCGATTGTGGCCGCCGATCTGTCCGCCCTGTCCCTGGTGGTCACCCTCTTGAGCCGCTTCACCCGCTACGGCCAGGCCTTTGACCTCTTTATCGTGCTCAAGGAATTTCGCCGGACCATCTACGAAGAGATGGACTACAGCCGGGAACTGGCCAACACCGAACGCATCCGCGGGTTGCTCCGCGATTTGCCGTACGTCGAGGTGCCCAAAACCTACCCCCAACTCTCGACCTCCCGCGTCCTGGTCATGGAATACCGGGACGGCATCAAAATCAACCAGCGCGAGCGGCTCTTGGAGGCCGGCATCAGCCCCACCAAAGTGGCAGAGCGGGCCATCCGCCTCTATCTCCACATGGTCATGGACATTGGGGTGTTTCACGCCGATCCGCATCCCGGCAACATCCTGGTAAGCCCGGACGGGTCGCTGGTGCTGCTTGATTACGGCATGGTGGGATCGCTTGACACCTCCACCAAACGGCTGCTGCGCCGGCTGTTTGTGGCGATTTCCGACCGCAGTCCGGGTGAACTGGTGGAGAGTCTGCACGGTCTGGGCATGATCCGCCCGCAGGCCAACCGCGCCCGGTTAAAACGCACCGTCAGCTATCTGTTGGACCGTTACTATGCGGAGACCTTGAATCAGTTGGCAGACCTCGACATTCCCAGCTTGTTCCGGGATTTCGAAGCGCTCTTGCGGGACGAATCGATTCAGGTGCCGGGGGAATTTGCCTTTTTGGGCCGGGCCATCGCCATTTTGATCGGACTGGCCATTAGTCTGGACCCCACCATCAATCTTATCACCCTGTTTGCCCCGTTCGCGCGCCGTTTCGTCACCGAGGAATCGGGAGGGCTCTCCGGCTACGCCATCCAAAAGGCGCAGAAATGGGGCCGGACGATTTGGGAGTTGCCCAGCCTCAGCACGCAAATCCTCCGGCAAATCGAGGCCGGTGAGATTGAAACGCGCATCGACTGGCCGGAGGGGCACGCCGATCTGAAGACTCTCGGCCGCACGGTGCGGGGATTGACCCAGTCGGTCTATCTGGTGGGATTTTCCGCAACCGGCGCCTGGCTGTGGGCACTAGGCCATCTCACCGCCGGCCGTCTCTTTTTTGCCCTGGCGGGGTTAAGCCTGCTGGTCGGCTACCTCCGCGGCCGCCGCTAACCGGCGGGCTTGCCGGTGCGTGGGCGAACGAACCGCAACCGCCGCCCGAGATCCTCGGCGATGGCCACTCCGGCCAAAATCAGACCGGCGCCAGAGACTTGCCACCAGGTCATCCGCTCACCCAAAAACAGCCATCCCCCGGTGGCCGCTACCACCGGCACCAAATACAGAAACAGGCTCGCGCGAGCGCCACCCATCGCCGCCACCGCATTTTGCCAGAAGGTGAGGCCCAGCATGGTGACGAACACAATCGTGTAGAGCAACGGCAGCCAGGCAGACGGGGGCATCTTCCACACCGGCACCCCGGACAAAAACGGCAGCACGCCCACCGCCCCGAACGCGCTCATCCAGCCGGTCAAAGCGGCTCCCCTCACCGTCGGCCGCAATCGTTCGGTCATCAAGATAAACGCCGCCCAGGCCACCGCCGCCGCCAATGCCCAGCCGTCGCCCGCCAACGATCCCCGGGTGGACGTGCCCACCAGCAATCCCACCCCAAGCAGCGCCAGGACGGCGCCGAGCAGCACCACCGGACGGGCAGGCCGCCCCCCGAGCAGGCGATGGCCGGCCAGGGTCAAGAGCGGCGACAGATCGAAAAGGAACGCCACGTTGGCGGCTAGCGTCAGTTTCAGCGCGGTGTTAAAAAACCACTGATAGAGACTGACCCCCACCAAACCCAGCAGAGCCAGCCGGAGCCACTCCTGATGGCCGCGGGGACGATGGCGCGCCATCCAGGGAATGGCCACCAAGGTCGTGCCGAAAAACCTCCAAAACACAAAATCGACCGGGGGCAGGCGGCTCACGCCCACCTTGGTCACCACATAGTTCATGCCCCAGAACAGAACCACCGCGGCCATGCCCAGCACCGCGGCGGGGCGCCCCGTCATTGTCCCACGCGCTCCGCGGAATGGGCAAAATAGGCCAGGGCCTGCATTTCCAGAGTCAAATCAATCTGTTGGATGACGACCGTCGGGTCGGCGACGGTGAGCGTGGCCGGCGCAAAGTTCAAAATGGCACGGACGCCCGCGCCGACCAATCGCTCACAGACGGCCATGGCAGCTTGGGCGGGAACGGTGATGACGCCCATCCCAATATTGCGCTCCGCCACAATCTGTTCCAAATGGTCCATCGCTTCCACCGTCAGCTGGCCCATGCGGGTACCGACCACCGACGGGTTAACATCCACCACCGCTGCGATGGTCACGTCCCGGGCACTTTCATCCGTGTACCGCACCAGTGCGGTGCCCAGTCGGCCGGCACCCACCACCACCGCCCGCACGCCTTGGTCTAAACGCAGAATGCGCCGGATCTCATCGCGCAACATGACTACGTCATAGCCCACCCCGCGCGTGCCAAACGCGCCGAAGTAGGCAAGATCCTTCCGTACCTGCTCCGAAGAATAGCCAGCCGCCTGACCCAGCGTGTCCGAGGTGATCCGGTCGGCTCCCACCCGAAACAGGGCTCGCAGGTAAGCGGGCAGCCGGCGAATGCTGGTTTCGGGGATGCGGCGCATCGTACCGTTGTCTTTAGACATGTTGTCAATACTCCCGCGCCAAGACAAAGTCTGCCAAATTTCGTAACGAATCCCGTGCCTGTCCGGAGGGAAGGGACGCGACCACGCTCAACGCTTCGCGCACATGATGTTCCGCCTGCCGGCGGCTATAGTCAAGCGCGCCGCTTTCGGCCAGCAGCGCCCTTAGACCCTGCATCCCCAGGGCGGGGTCGGGACTGCGCAAATGGCCCTCAACCCGGGCGCGATAGGACTCCGTTTGCAGCGCATAAATAATCGGGAGGGTATAGGTCCCTTCCGCCAGGTCACCGCCCACCGCCTTACCCAGTTTTTGGGGGTCGGCCAGCCAATCCAGCAAATCATCAACCACCTGAAAAGCCAGGCCAATATGATGGCCGAAACGGCCCAGCACATCCCTCACCCCGTCTGCGGCTTGGCTGGCAAGGCCTCCCAACCGGCAACTGGCCTCCAAAAAAAACCCGGTCTTGGCCTCGATGCGCTGCCAGTATTCCGCTTCCGTGGCCACGCGTCCCTGGTCCAAGTGCTGCGCAATTTCCCCGACGCACATCACCTCCACCACTTTCGCCGCCAGCGCAATGATTTCCGGTTGACCGGTCCGCGCAAATAGCCGAAAGGCCTGCGCAAACAAGTAATCGCCCGCCAGAACCGCCACCGGGTCGCTGAAGCGGCTGCGCACCGCCTGCTGCCCGCGCCGGATGGTCGCCTCATCAATAATGTCGTCATGGATGAGCGTCGCCATGTGAATCATTTCCGCCGCAGCCGCCACCCACACCGTGTTCTGGCGGGTTTGCGCCGTTTGCTCCCCAAACTGACTGGCCAACAAAACCAGGGCAGGCCGCAGTTGCTTGCCACTTGCGGCTAAAACGAAATCCGCCACCAACGCTACCAGTGGGTTGTCGGACTTAAGCGTGTCGACCAGGATTTGACTAACCTCACGCATTTGCGGTTCGATGGTCGAAAATAATGCCAAACCCACTCTTCCTCTCCAACCCAGGCTCCGCATAGACTTTTCTCATCATAACATACCGCCCTGGCCACGTACGGACGGCCGTTAATGCAGCCAGAAAAAGTTTGCGGAGTGGCTGACGATCTGCACAATCGGGGCGGGATAGACACCGAGGCCGATAGTGCCCAGCGTCGCCACCGCCAAGACCAGCGCCCCTCCCCACGGCCAGACAATCGGCTCGAGCGATTGCGCGGGATGGCCAAACGAGGCCAGCAAGGGCCGCAAGTACGCCCCCATGCCGACGAGCGTTGCCAACACCAGACCGACCGCGAGACCGGGCTGGTTGGCGAACAAGGCCGCCTGCAGGAGATAAAATTTCCCCACGAACCCCCCGGTCAACGGAATCCCGGCCAAAGACAGCATAGCCACCACGAAAAAAGCCGACAAGGCGGGAGACCGGCTCGATAACCCGGCCAAGTCCTTCACGCTGATGCTGGACCGCTCGCCGGCCACCATCGTCACCACCGCGAAGGCTCCCATCACCGCGAAGCCGTACGGCAGCAAATAGAACAGCATGGCCTCCGCTCCGGTCACGTTGTGCGAGGCCAGGCCAATCAGCAAGTACCCCGCGTTGCCGATGCCGGAATAGGCCAGCAGGCGTTTTAAGTCGTTTTGGGGCAGAGCCATCAGGTTCCCCACAATCATGGTGAGCACCCCCAAATAACCGATCAAGGGTCCCCACACGCCCGGAGACAGGTAAAAGCCGAAGAACAGAAAACGCATCAGGATGGCGGCCGCCCCGACCTTTGTGCCGAACGCCATAAAATGCGCCACCGGCATGGATGATCCTTCGTACACGTCCGGAACCCACATATGAAACGGCACCACGCCCAATTTAAAGATCAGACCGACCAACGTCAGCGCGGAGCCCGCCGCCACCAATGGCGCGATGGTGTGCGCCGGGCCAATCGCGGTGAAAATCATGGTGCCCGAGCCGCCGTACAACAACGCCAAACCAAACAGCAAAATCCCCGAGGAAAAGGCTCCCAGCAGCAAATATTTGAGACCCGCTTCCCCGCTGGCGGACGTTCCCGGGGAGGCGGCCAATATGTACAAAGGCAAGGACAGCAGCTCAATCCCCAAAAACAGCACCAAAAAACTGTTGGCCGCCCCCAGCACCATCATGCCCAGCGCAGCCAGCAGCACCAGCGCGGGGAAATCGGTGCCGCTCCGCCGTTCGTTCCAGCCCAGCAGGATGCTGGCCGCCGCGGCCAGGATTACCAGACCATCGACCGCCACACTAAAATTGTCGATAATTACGGTTTGTCCGTACAGAGCCACGGGAGACTGATGTCCCGACCAGCCATGAACGGTAAACACAGCCGATGCGACCAGCGCCACAATAGACACCGGGTACTCCGCCGATCGCTTGGTGCCGAGCGCCATCACCGCCGCCAGGCAGGCCAAGACCCCTAACAGAACACTATATTCCGGCCACAGTAACGGGTTCATCGCCCGAACCCCCCTATCCTCGATATCATCCTTTAGCCGCCAGCAAATGAATGGCGTGGTAAAGCGACGGGGCGGCGGGCAACGTCAGTGTCGAGGGCCACACCCCCAACACGGTCACCACCGCAGCCAAAGGAAGCAACCACGCCACTTGCCGAGCCAGCAAGTCCGGGATCGCGACGTTCCCCACCGGACCTTGCATCGTCGCCTGGAATGCCCGCAGCATGTACCAGGCGGCGAGGACCAGCACGGCGCCGGCAATCACCGCAATCACCACATCGTGGGCCACCAGGCCCTGGATAATCATGTACTCCCCGGCAAAGCCCGGCAGCCCCGGCAGCCCCAGTGAGCCCAGCACGAAGAAAAGGAAATAGGCGGCCAGCCGGGGCGCGGATCGGTTAAGCCCCTTCATCGCGGCGATGGCGCGCGTGCCGGCCCGGTTCTCCAGCAGTCCGAGCACCAGGAAAAGTCCGCCAACCATCAAGCCGTGCGCCACCATATAAAAGGTGGCGCCGAGCACCCCGGCCCGGGTGAGGGAAAAGACGCCCAGCGCCATCATTCCCATATGCGACAGCGAGCCGTAGGCGGCCACCATTTTCATATCCTGCTGCCGCAGCGCCAGGAGACCGCCGGCCACCAGGCCCGCCGCGGCCAGGATCAGCAAAGGCGTTTGATAGGCGCGCAACTCCGGCAGGAACAGGGGAACCATGACCCGCAGAAATCCGTATATGCCGGCTTTGGACAGTACGCCCGAAAGCAGCGCGGTAACCGGAGCCGGGGCACGTCCGTAAGCCTCCGGCATCCATCCGTGCAGCGGCCACAGCGGGGCCTTGATGGCAAACGCCAGGAAAAACGCTAAGAAAAGCAGCGGGGCGACCGCCGGCGCCCAGGCGGTGCCGGCCAGCTGGGCGATGCCAAAGGTCAGATGACCGGTCAGCTGGCTGTGCAAAACGCCCACCGCAATGATGCCCACCAGCATAAAGAGGCTGCCCACCAAGTTCATCACCAGCCAGCGCATGGCGGCGCTCCGGCCACCCTCTCCCCCCCATCCGGTCAGCAGGAAGAACACCGGGATCAGCAGGACCTCCCAAAAGATGTAGAACAAGAACAGGTCCAGCGCGGAAAACAGGCCGATACTGGCAAATTCCAGCAGCAGAAGCCAAAAATAGTAGACCCGTCCGGCCCCGGCGTCGGACGAGATCAGGACGGCGGCAAACACCACCGCGGTCAGCCCCAGCATGAGCAGCGACAATCCGTCCGCACCCAACTGAAAACGAATGCCCCAGGCGGCAATCCAGGGCCAATTCACCCCGTGCCGCGCGGAAACCCAGAGCAGGACAAAAAGCGCCAGTTCCACCAGGCCCCCGGTGGCCGCCCACGCCTTGGCCGAGCGGTTGGGCACCGCCAAGACGGCCGCCGCGCCCAACAGCGGAACGGCCAACAACCACACCAACACCATGCCGAAGCCTCCTTAAGTACCCCTCTTCAATGACGTGACACCGACCGCTAGCCAATCACCCTGCCACGGACCAGATAGTAGGCCAGGATGGCGAACAGGCCGACCATGATCGAGAGGGCGTAGCGGCGGACTTGGCCGGTTTGCAACGGCCGCAGGTCTTCGGCCCAGGCCCAAATCCCCGTGGCCACACCATCCACGGCGAACAGCACGCCCCGTTCCATCTTGCGGAAGGCATCGCCGAGGATTTTGCTCGGCTCCACCGCGACCAGCGTCCACGCGGCGTCCAGGCCCCAGGCCTGGCGCATCCAGCGCCCCGGCGCCGTCTCGGTTCCGGCGGTCGGCGCCAGCCCGCGGCGCAGATAGATCCAATAAGCGGCCCCCATTCCCACCACGGCCAGTCCCACGGTGAGCACCGTGCTCCAGATGGGTCCCGCCGCCAACGCGGCGTGCGCCGCCCCCGGGTACTGGGCGAAGACCGGTGCCAGCCATCGATCCAAGCCGCCCCCCAAAGCGCCGCCGGCCACAGCCAGCACGGCCAGGATGGCGACCGGAATGGTCATCACCAGCGGGGCTTCATGGGCATGCTGATAAAGCGCCTGGTCCCGGGGACTGCCGAAAAACGTCAGGAAAAACAGCCGAAACATATAGAACGCGGTCATCCCGGCGGTAATCACACCGATTAGCCACAACCCGTAATGCCCGCTGTTGAATGCGGCGCCCAGGAGCGCCTCCTTGCTGAAGTAGCCGGAGAACGGGGGAAAACCGGCGATTGCCAGCGTCCCCGCCAAAAACGTCCACATCGTCACCGGCAGTTTCTTGGCCAACCCGCCCATGCGCGACAGATCCTGTTCGCCCGCCAGAGCGTGGATCACACTGCCGGCGGCCAAGAACAGCAGGGCTTTGAAAAAAGCGTGGGTGACAAAATGAAAAACTGCGGCGGTGTAGGCGCCGACCCCCACCCCCAGAAACATGTAGCCCAGTTGGCTAAGGGTGGAATAAGCCAGCACGCGCTTGATGTCCTGTTGGAAAAACGCGATGCTGGCGGCAAAAATAGCGGTAAAGGCCCCGATCACCCCGATCATTTCGTGGGTGACGGGCGCGAGCCGCAACAACGGGAAGAGCCGGGTCATCAAGTAGACGCCGGCGGTGACCATGGTGGCGGCGTGGATCAGCGCGGAGACCGGGGTCGGACCCTCCATGGCATCGGCCAGCCACATGTGCAAGGGAAACTGGGCCGACTTGGCCATGGCGCCTATGTACAGCAAAAACGCCGTCCATTCGAAGAACGGCTGGCCGGGAACCGCACTGGCAAAGGCGTGGAACAAACCGGGGTAGGCCACGGTGTGATAGCGCAGGTACAAAAGCGCCAGTCCCACTAAAACCCCCACGTCGCCCACGGTGTTCATCACAAACGCCTTTTTCGCGGCCAACACCGCCGACGTCCGCTCGTACCAGAATCCGATCAGAAAATAGGAGGCGAGTCCGACCAGCGCCCAGCCAATCAACAGGATCAGCAGATTGCCCGCCAGAACCAGCAGCAGCATCGCGAAAATGAAAAAGTTCAGGTAGGAAAAATAGCGGGCCTCACCGGAATCCCCATGCATATAGCCATTGGAGTAGACGTGGATGAGAAATCCAATTCCGGTAATCACCAACAGCCACACCGCCGACAGCGGATCCAGGGTGAGCCGCCAGCCGATAGCGGGACCGAACCCCGTCACCCAAGCCCCCAGGGTCCCGGTAATCATCCGATGGGCCGCGGAAAGATGCCCCAGCCGCACATCGGCGGCGATACTGGCCAGAAAACTGGCAAACACCACCAGACTCGCCCAGATCCCCGGCAACCGCTTTGGCATCAGTCCCCCAAACGCCATGATGGTAACCGACCCCATCAACGGCAATACCACAATTTCAATCAACCCAAGCATAGCTACGCCCCTTTACGGCTGGTCCTACCCGCGCAGGCTGGACAGCTCGTCGATGTCCAGACGGTGACGGCGGTGGTAGACCGCCACAATAATGGCCAGGCCAATCCCCACTTCCGCCGCGGCGGTCCCGATAATGAGAAAGGCCATCACCTGGCCATTGATGGCGTGATAGACGCGGGCATAAGCCACGAACGCCAGCGCCGCCGCGTTCCACATCATCTCCGCCGACATGAACATAATCAGCGGGTTCTTGCGGATCATGACCCCGACCGCGCCCACCGCAAATATCGCCCCGGCCAACGCCACCACCCAGTTTGCCCCAATCATGCCTGTCCCTCCCGCGAGCGGGTTTGGCGGGCTGACGCCTTGCGCGCCCCCCGCACGGCTCGCCGCTCCGGCCGATTCAGCACCAAAACCCCAATCGCCGCCGTCAGCAACATGATGGCCACCGCCACCAAGTAGACAAAATCCGGTCCCCACAGCGCGGCGCCCATCCCCCGCAGCGTTCCGAAATTCTTGGGCAGCCCCAGCGAGATGGCGGGACCGGGGTTTAAAATCGCCAAGACCACCAGCGCCAAGCCCACCAAACCGCTGGCGCCGCCCGCGATCAGGCGCTGCCCGGGCAGCGTCTCGGCCGCCTCCCGTTCGTCTTTGCCCGCTGTCAACAGGGTCACCACAAACAAGAACAACACCATAATGGCGCCGGCATAGACAATCACCTGCGCGGCCGCCAAAAACTCCGCCGAGAGGGTCAGATACAAGACCGCCAAGGCGATAATGTTGCCAATCAAAAACAGTGCGCTATGCACCGGTTGGCGCGCCACAATCACCCCAACCGCACCCGCCATGGCCAAAATCGCCAAGATCACAAAACCGACCATAGACCGACCGTCACCTCACTTCCGAATAGGCGGATGGAGTAATTCCTCCTTATCCGCAATCATGGCGAGCCGATCGTAGGCGGCCAGTTCGTTAAATGGCGTCAGCCGCACCGCATTGGTGGGACAGGCCTCCTCGCACATACCGCAGAAAATGCAACGGATGAGGTCGACTTCATAGTCCACCGAATAGCGGTTGGTCCACGACACCGGCTTGCCCTCGGGCGCCTCCGCCGCGACCACGCGGATGGCATGAGCCGGACAGACGGCTTCGCACAGGCCGCATCCCACGCATAGTTCATGGCCGTCGTCGTCTTTGGCCAGCATGTGCTTACCCCGATAGCGCGGCGAATATTCCCGGCGTTTTTCGGGATAGGGCACGGTGTCGCGCGGTTCCTTCAGGATCCTAAACGTCGTTTCGAGCCCTTTGGCAATCGCCTTGATCCCATCCAACATACGATCTTCCCTCCTTGCGTTCCAAATCCCCGGGGAGCGCCCGCCACAGTCTACAGCAATCCCGTGACAAATGCCGCCGTGCCTAAGAAGTAGACAAACGCCACCGGCAGCAGAACCTTCCATCCGAACCCCATGAGCTTATCGTAGCGGAAGCGGGGAAGCGTGGCCCGGACCCAA
>JAJZZA010000010.1 GCA_021797825.1 Bacillota bacterium
TCGCCGGTCGCGTTAGCCGACGGTACACCTCGGCAACGGAGTTCATGAAGGACCTCATGCAGGAACCCCCGGACGAACCCCGGTGAAGCTCCAGCGGTCTGCCCGTTTCACCAAACAGTTTCAACGCTTGTCCAAAGGCGATCCTCGCCTCCTTAGACAGGTGGAGAAGACGATCCAGTACCTTTTGCGATTTCCACCCGCGCATCCTGCCTTACGGATGAAGCGGATTCAAGGGACGCCAGGCATCTATGAATGCTCGGTGAATATGGACATTCGGGTGACCTTCGAATTTCTGGATCCCGAGACAATTTTGTTACGCAACATCGATCACCACGACCGGGCGCTCAAGCGTTATTAAGAGATTGGGGCGGGGGTGGATTGTGGTACCCGGAATCCGAGGCGGGCGGTTGATTATTGGACGCTTGGCTCCTACGCTAAACGTCGATCGCGGCTGCAATGGGGATCTCGACGACGTGACAGATGTTCGCCGTCACCACGGCGTCACCAAGAGCGTCTGGAAATGACGATAGAGGAGCAACTCAGTGGACGGTGGTGATCCCGCAACCTGCACCTTAAGCGGATTGCGACAGCAACATGCCTGTAGACCCCGTAGTCTAGCTCTGGAAATCCTCGTGTCGGTGGTTCGATTCCGCCCTGCGGCACCACTTAAATTTGAAGCCCTGCAAGGCCTGCAGGGTTTTTTCATCGCGGGCGTGTGGGGGTCGTTTCGGGCTGGCGTTACCAGGAGGGTGACCGCAGAATTTGGGCATGGCCGGGAGAAGTCCTGAAAGCCTTGCGGTGACTGAATTTCAGGACCCTCGGCAGACGAAGATGGCGTCACCAGGAGAATAGCGACCGAGTTTTGCAGGCCAGCTATTGAGTACCGTACGAGGCGGAGCACGCTGCATCAGGGATCACCATCCAGAGGGTTCTGTGAGTTCCCTCGGGCCGTTCAGGAATCCTTCGGCAAAAGGAATGTAATGCCGGAGAGATACCGCCATCGTGTCACTGGGTATGAACTCAGGGTCCGTCAAGGCAACTCTTCCAGGTGGTATCCGAACGCGCGATAACTGGCGGCGCGGCGGCGATACATTCGGGCTAGCGCGGGAATTGCGGTGTCAATATAGTCGTAGACGATGACATCGTTCTTCTCGGCATGGTCACGGTGTAGCCGGCCTATATATTGCTGGAGGGCATTCCGCCACGAGACGGGGGCTGCGAGAAACAGGGTGTCCAGCCGAGGGAGATCAAAACCCTCGCCCACAAGACGGCCCGTGGCCAGAATCACACGACCCTGGGGTGGCGGCGGAGTCGTCAACTGACTCCGGATCCGGGAGCGGACGCGGGCACTGGGTTGGCTACTCAGCGTCAATACCTCCAATCTACGATCCGTTAAGCGCTCGGCCAGCAAATCCCGCTGCTGCGTGCGTTGGGTCAGCACCAACGGATACCGTCCTTTAGCGAGAGACTCGGCAATGTCGTTCACGATGAGTTGGTTGCGGTTTTCATCGAGCGCCACATGCTTGAAGATCTCCTGAATGGTGAGGCCCTCGGCTCCGTCAGGCAAGGTGCAGGTGGTAACGCGTGGACGCACGCGGTGAGCGTAACCGGACTGTTGAACGGCGGTTTTGGTGTCGTAGGTAAAACGAATCGGCCCCAGGTGCATGAAAATGATAGGGTGGTGACCGTCCCGGCGCAACGGGGTGGCACTCAGACCCAGGCGATATCGCGAGGGACTGGCGCGCAGGATGGCCTCGTAAGCTGGGGATGCCATGTGATGACATTCGTCTAGGATGAGCGCTCCGTATCTAGCCAAAAGATCGCGGTGCTCGTCGCGCATTACGGTTTGTACGGTTGCGACATCGACCACGCCGCTGGCTCTTTGTTTCCCGCCACCTATTTGTCCGATGCGATGGGGCTCATCGAATGCTAAGATCGCCGACAATTGCGCAACCCATTGAGCCAGCAGTTCCCGATTGGGGACGACCACTAGCGTATTGACTTGACGTTGAGCGATGAGAGACGCCGCGACCACGGTCTTGCCAAAGCCGGTCGCCGCGTCCAGGATCCCCAAGTCATGGGGGAGCAGGGCCTCTACCGCCTGCTGCTGGTCGGCTTGCAACTGTGCGGTAAAGCGTGCGGTAATGGGGGCCCCGGATATCCGCCGGTCCTCGATCTGGGCACGTATCTCGTGTTGTGCCAAGACGGTGAGGCTTTCCTCTTGGAGGGCCCTGGGTAATGCCAAGGCCTCTCCCATATCGTCGGCCATGGAAAGGATGCGGGGTGTGTTCCACGTGGAAAAATGTAGGCGCTGGCGCCGATAGAATTCGGGATTGGGAAACGCAGCCAGACGTACCAGTTCGTAGAGCACTCGGTGCGGGAGCCCGTCGGTCGGAATTTCTATCCGATCCCCGACGACGAGGGTGATGGACTTCTGCCCTGGTGGGGACGATGCAACCGAGCCCACGGCGGTCTGTGGGCTCGGTTCGGTGGTGAAATAGTGAGAGGGGTCAATCAGTCCGAGGTCTTGCCACTCGCTGGTCGCCTCCGATCCGAGGCGTTCCTGGACTTGAGTGAGGGTCATCCGGCAGGTCTTCCGTAGATAATCCCATTGGTTGGGGTCGGGCGTGCCACTGTCCTGGAGGAACACGCTGTTCCCGGCGGGCACCGCCTGGCCCTGGAAGGGGAGCGCGATGAGATTGCCGAACCCGCCTTGTGGCATGGTGTCCTGGCTGGGGAAGAAGCGGTCATAGGAATCCAATCGTGGTCGGCCCATGTGGCGCGCCGCTGCCGTCAGGATTTGCGTGCCCAGCCGTCGGGCGAGTCGGGCGGGCACCGGTTCATCGAAGAAGATCCACACGTGGGCGCCGTGGCCCGATCGCGACCGTTCTAATGACGCCGGCACATCCCATGATCGACAGACGTTCAGGTACGCCAGCGCATCCTGTAGCCAGTTCGCTTTATCGAAGTCGACGGCCAACAGCCAAGTTTCTTCGCTGGGCAGGAGCGGATACAACCCGATCACCTGTCGGCCAAGGAAGTGCTGGTAAATCACTTGATCGGTCAAGGGCAGGAGATCCTCAGGGCTATAGGGAGGCTTCAGTCCGTGGCGTGTGAGGGCGGGCGCGTAACCAGTCTTCCCGGTGCGGGCATTACTGAAGCGAACGGCGTACACGTCCTCCCGGCCGCGAAAGAGCGAACGGAACAGGTGGATCTTGTCCGCCGTCGAAAGCGACGAGGAACCTGGGATGGCTTTCCGCACTCGCTCCAATTCCTGCCGCAAGAAGGTGTTTTCCTGGACCAGCCGGTCGTACGCCTGTTTGAGTTCGGCATACCGCATCTTCGCCAATTTTGGTCCCCCTACGGGCCTTTTTTGCGGTCTCACCGTCTGGGGGACACCCATCTTGACGAAAGGGCCCGACCAAACCGAACGGCGTTTGCCCCGTCCCGCATTTCGAAGGTGTGGTTAGTGCCTAGTCCCAGATGGCCATCATGCGTCCCTGCGGACCGGTAGAACAGGGATCACGGTGACCAATAACCGTGTGCCCAGGCAGGGCGAAGGTGGCGGGGACAGCCTTAAGCTTTCACCTTAGTTCGCACATAAGCCCGGAGCACGGCATTGATGCGACCTTGGCAGCCGGGACCCTGTGCCTTAAACCAATCCACCACATCGCTGTCGAGGCGAAGCGATAGGCGCGTCTTTGATACGGGCATCCACCACTCTGCTTCCGCCCAAAATGCTTCGTCTTCGGCCGGGCTATCACTGTAATCAATGTCCGCATCGGTCTTCTGGTGGATGCGGACCCAATCAGTCCGGCTGGCCGGGTTGGAGAAACTGGAAGTAGAGTTGTTGCTCACGACGATTGGCCCTCCTTAATGAGATGACCCGAATGCGATCACCCCTACGAGTGAAGACGATGTTCACAACGACATCTTGGATACGATCGAGGCCCGCCCAGCGCTGTTCCCCTTAGTCGTAGCGTGTGTCCGGACGCACCCATAGAGGCCAATGGAAACAAGCGGCGGCATCAGCAAAATCAAATGCGTGCTTGTGGATATTCAGCTCATTTTTGGCTGTGTCCCACTCGAACTCCAGGTACGTAGTGTACCGCGAGAGATGACGATTGTCATCCGCGCCTGCCAGGGGAAGGGGGAGCGCTCTGTTACTGGTGCGAACAGTATGGCCGCCTGGCGTCACCACGGAGTCACCAGGACGGTGTAGAAATGGGGATATAGGAGCAACATGGTAGACATCGGTGATCGCGGAAACTCGCTTCCTAAGCGGATTCCCGCGCCCACAGCATCGTGGTGGACTAAATGCCCACGACCTGAAAATCCTCGTGTCGGCGGTTCGATTTCGCCCTGCGGCACCACTGTTTTGAATCCCTGCCTAGCTTGTAGGGCTTTTTACGATTTGCGTTGCGTAGCCGGTTAGAACTGGCGTCAGCAGCAGAGAGAAATCCGCATTCGTGTATGGCGGTGTGAAGACCCGATAGCCTTACGGGAACACATTTTCAGGACCCTCGGCGGAACCGGCTGGCGACACTGCGGTGTCACCAGCAGAAAGAGCCCAAGAGAATGGAGCACGGTGTGGCCAGGAGGGTGTACACGTACGGACATGGGAGCACCCCGGTAGACCTGGGTGATGCCGGAAAGCCCCAGTCTGAGGCGATTTCGACCATATCAGTATTGCGCGGTAACCTAAGCCAATCGGGGCCATTTTCTGCATTTCTGCCGGTGTGGTATAGTAAGAGAGGAGGCGAGTGGTCATGCAGCACTATCTTGTGCAGTTGCGCGATCGGGGCGTGGTCACGTTGCCCAAAGAGGTTCGGGAACGCTATGGCCTAGCGGCGGACACGCCGTTGACGCTTATTGATTGGGATGGGATCCTGGTGTTGAGTTCCCGCGTCCCGGTGGTAACGGAGCTTGCCCGCCAGTTGGCAGCCGAACGTGCGGCGGCCGGTGTTACGGTGGATGACTTGCTGACCGCTTGGGCGCAGGAGCGATACGGGACTGAGGTTCCTCCCTCCACCGACGACGCGTGATGCCGTCACGCCTCCGGCTATTCCTGCACACGGATGTGATCATTGCGGGGAGCGCATCGCCGGACGGGGCTTCTCACGCCCTCTTTCAGGTGGCTGAACTCCGCCTGCTCGAGGCCTGGACCTCCCCGCTTGTGTTGACGGAGGTACGCCGTAACCTCCTCCAGAAACTGCCGCGGGGGTTGCCAATCTTCGAAGTGTTGTGGCCTAAAAGTCTTCAGATTGGACCGGATCCCAGCGAACAGGGCATGGTCCGATACGCCGACTACGCGCACGCGAAAGACGCCCATGTGGTGGCGGCCGCGATCCAGGCTCAGGCCGACTGGCTGGTCACGTTTAATGTACGACATTTCTATTCCCCTCCCGGCTTGATCGTGCTTCGCCCGGGGGATGCGGTCCAGCGCATTCGGGGCTCCATCGGACGACTAGCGGCGGACTCCTGAGAGAGTACTTAAGGTTCCCCTGGGGCAAACATCGTTGCCGTTTTTGGAGCGTGTGCCCGAGCATCGGCGCCACCACGGCGTCACCAGGAGCGTCTGGAAATGAGAATATGGGAGCAACGGCGTAGACACTCGGGATCCCGGAAACCCACATTCAAAGCGGATGCCAGCAACTCCAGCATCGGGGCAGATCCCTTACCCGAGATCTAAAAATCCTCGTGTCGGCGGTTCGATTCCGCCCTGCGGCACCACTTAATTTGAAGCCCTGCAACGCCTGCAGGGTTTTTTCATCACCAACGTGTGGTGGCCGTGTAGGTCCGGCGTTACCAGGCGAGAGAAATCAGGAATCGTTTACGGCGGTGCGAAATCCCGAAAACCTTACAATTACTGACTTTCAGGATCTTCGCCGGCTTAAGCTGGCGCACCACGGCGTCATTGTCCCGCGAAGTTTCTTTAGAGATGAGGGTGGGCCTCTTTACGGCATCCTGCAGGGGCGGCCGTCAAGCCACGGCACGTGGCTAGGGCACAATGGCTCCGGTCATGAACGTTGTGGGGAAAGGCACCCGGCGCTGTCAGGCAGCGATTCCGAAGGTGAGCGATAAGGGGTGCAGCCTGTAACCCAGGAAATCCAATCGGGGTAAGTCCGACCGTGGCAATTCCCATTCGGCCGCGTAGCCAATCGCACACCAGGAGGAGGTGACTCGCCTGGTGAAAACCGCGAAGATAATGGGCTCTTTCTCAAAGCCGAGTACAGGGTGCTGAACATTCGCGGTGTGTCCCGGTATGCTACTGTAAAATGTTAACCGGTGAGGTGGGCGATGGCGAGGCAAACCCGGGTCGCATGTGCTGTCCGCCGCATTAGCGCGCGGATCCTTTTCCCCGAACGCTTGAACTGGCAACCGAAATAGAGGTGCATCAGCGAGGTTCGAACTGATTAAACAAAGGATGATGCTGGGATACTCATAGAAATAGTCCGACTGAACCGACGAGTGCCGGTCAGTCATGGTTTCCCGTAGTCACCAGGTGCGTCGAGGGTCACCACGCTGCCACGTTTTCGAGGTCCGTGCAATTGCTTATCTCCTCCATAAAGGGCAGTGTTGCTTGTTCTACTGAGTCGTCCCACAAGGTAAAGGACTGCCGCCGACATTCCTCGGCAAGTCCGGGGCGCCGCGCATCCAGGACCCATATTGTCACCGGGCGTAATCCTGCCGCTCGCCATCGCTGACGATGGCGGCCCACTCGCTTTGGAGGGGGAGTTGGCATGGATCCTTTTACTTTGACGACTTTTCATGTATTGGCGGTGCCGACCCAACCCGGGTCGGCTACTCAATCGACCAACAAAACTAAAAGGTCCGCCGCAAATTGAGTACCCGTGAACGGAACATTGAGGGTTTACCCCAATAGCCCATCTGTCAACCGCGGATTATGTTGAAACTGGGTAAGCAGGCCGGCAAGACCGACCGGGTGGGGTGACTAACCGCCTGTTGAACCGGGGGCGGAATGGTAGGTTTGCGTTCCAGCCGAACCGTTCTTTCCGACCGAGGAGCCGCTCGCTTGGATTGGGCCAACGGTGCGAGTAGCGATGGGCACGCCCCGGCTGGGGTATCCCTGACTAAGGCTTCCCGGCTTCCGTTGTCGTGAGGTCTGTCGCCGTCGTGGGGCGGTTTCGCGGTCGAGGCCGGGCGGGTGTTGGATGCCAGTTGGCAGCGGGAGCCAGCTTGCGCCGGATGGGTTTTCGTCGAGGATATATCCGGTTGCCGTTCCGATCCCGATGGGAAGAAGTCATGATCAGCGGCTTGCCCCAGAGCCCCCTGTGCGAGTCATGGCCTTCGGACACGATGCCCAAAGACCCGAGAGGTCGCGAAGGTTTGATTGCGACCAGTGTTTGCGGGGACAATCCAGTCGGCCATGCGGTGGCCATCGGGCCGCGTTGCAATCGGATCCCGACGAATTGACAGAGCTCGCCGTGCGCCGAACGGTGGCCTGGGCGACGACTCAAGGAAGGGGATGTGCTATGTCGTTGATTATGTCAAGCCGAACCGCCAGGGTGCTGCCGCTCGCGGAAATCGCCGCGCAGGACGCTTTTCGCACGGGTCCCAAGGCCGCAAATTTAGGAGATCTGCTGCGGGCGGGGTTCGCCGTGCCGGCTGGGTTTGTGTTGACCGCGGACGCGTTTCGCGAATTTCTCGAGGCGGCCCATCTTGGCCCCGAGAGCGATGCCGCCGCCGTGAAGGCGGCCCCTCTTCCCGAGGGAACGGCGCGGGAGGTGGTGACGGCGGTGGGAGCGTTGGGTGATGTCGTGTTGGCGGTGCGATCGTCGGGACTGGCCGAGGATGGGGCCGAGGCCTCGTTCGCCGGTCAGTATGACACGGTCTTGGGCGTGCGGGGAGCCGAAGAGGTTCTCCGCGCGGTGAGCCGGTGCTGGGCCTCGGCCTTTGCGCCACACGTGGTTGGCTACCGCTTGTCCCGGGGCATACCATTTATGCCGATGGCCGTGCTGGTGCAACGACAGCTCGCTCCCGACGCGGCGGGGGTTGCGTTCAGTGCGGATCCGGTGACCGGCGAGCGCGCGGTAGTGGTCGTGAGCGCGGTGCGGGGTCTTGGTGACCGGTTGGTTTCGGGGGCGGTCTCGCCTGACGAGTGGACGGTGCGGGGAGAGGCGGCGGTCTGCCTGCGGGCGCCCGAGCAGGCACTGGATGCCCCCCGGGTCCGGGCCGTGGCGGAGGTGGTCCGCCGCGCCGAAGCCCACTTTGGACGTCCCCAGGACGTCGAATGGGCCCTTTGTGGCGAGACCGTGTTCATGCTCCAATCGCGTCCGATCACCGCCCTGCCGGAGTTGGTGCCGGTGTCGGCAGACGCGCCCGTCGGGTATTGGCAGCGCGATGCAGCGACACCTCGACCTCGTTCTCCTTTGGATGGCTCACTGGTGGTTTCGTGGCCCTCCCAACTGGCAGCAGGCTTTTCGGATTTTGGCCTGTTGGTGCAAACCATGGAATGGACGGATATTGGCGGGTGGCCGTACGTGCGCATGGTTCCGATCGGCGGGAAGGAACCGCCCCCGTTGCCGGCCTGGTTGGCGGGGCTGGTGATGCCGCTGGCAATCCGGATGGTGCCCGCCCTGCGCCAGCGCGCACGGTTGAGTGATGTGGCCATGCGGACCGATCTGGCCGGGAGAACGGTGGAGGCGTGGTATCAGGATTGGTTGCCGGCTAGCCAGCGACAAAACGCGGAATTTCGCGCGCTGGACCTGGCGAGTTTGGCGGATAGCGCGCTGCTGGACCATCTGCAAACGCTGCAACAACTCTATGCCGAGGGGTTTGACCAGCACTTTCGGCTGATCATCGCCATGGCGATGGCGCTACGTGAGCTGGCTGAAGTTGGAGAGAGTCTCCTGGGGTGGGATGATCGGCAGATCATGGAGTTGGTGGCGGGACAGTCACCGAGTACGGTCGAGCCCGCCTACTATTTGGCGAACGTGGCCGAGTCCGCCCGATCCCGTCCCTTGGTGGCCGAAGGCATTCGTCGCGGCGCCACCGTGGCGGAACTGGCGGCTCTGGATCCGGTGTGGGCTGCGGAGTTTGAACTCTTTCGGCAAGTATACGGGTGTCGGCCGCTGGGGTATGTCGTTGCCGAGGAGACGTTGGCGGAACGGCCGGATTTGTTGTTGGCCCAGCTAAAGGGACAGTTGCAACACGGCTACGACCCGCTGGAGGTGCAAACCCAACTGGACGCTCGACGGGCAGCGGCTCGGACCCTGGCGGAGAGCCGGCTGGCCGGGCGGCCAGCGGACCTTGCCCGCTTCCGGCGGGTATTGGATCGCGCGGAGCGCGCCTACCCCACCATGGACGGGAGCCAATTTCATCTTTGCGGGGTACGGCGGGGCCTTCTTCGGTACGCGGCGCAGGAAGCAGGAGGACGTCTGACTGCCCGCGGCCTCATTGCTCAGCGCGATGACGTCTTTTATCTGGAAATGGGAGAGATTAGCTCCGCGCTGATCGACGGCATCGACTCAAGAGCCGTGGTGTTCCGCCGTCGGGGTGAACGGGCCTGGGCCCTGGCTCATCCGGGACCCGCGAGCTACGGCCGTGCTCCCGGGCCGCCGCCTTCATTGCGCGGGCTTCCTCCCGCGCTCCGCCACACGATGGGCTCGCTGCTTTGGATGTTTGCCCGGTTTCTCGGACCGCAGAGTCCGATTCCAGCCGATGGGGACAATCTGCCGGGAGTCGCGGCAGCACCCGGCCGCTATACCGGACCGGTCTGCATTGTGCGCGACGAGAGCCAGTTTGACAAACTCCGGCCCGGTGATATTTTGGTGTGTCCGTTGACGTCGCCGGTGTGGTCGGTGCTGTTTCCGGTTGTGGGGGCTCTGGTGACAGACAGCGGGGGGATTTTGTCACACCCGGCGATTATCGCGCGCGAGCATCGGGTGCCAGCGGTGGTGGGTACCCAACACGCGACCGACCGATTGCGCGATGGACAAATTGTCACGGTGGATGGCGATGCCGGACTCGTGATTGTGACGGGTAATGAGGTCGTCAGTGCGGGAATGGGCTATGGAGACCCCGTCCCGCGACAGACCAAGGGGTGAGACCAATATCTGGTCGGCAGGGGCCACCCAGTATTGCCAGCCAATGCTGGGCGTGGACCAGATGTAGGTGGGGGGCATTCCGCCCTGCCGAAAGAGGAGGTGGAGAATAATGTCCAGTGGGGATTCGGTGATGCGCCAGCCGAGTACTGATAGACGCTTCGGCGGGATTTGTGCTGTGCTGGTTGGCATTTTGTGGGTGATTACCGTGGTGGTGTATTTCCTGGGGAACGCGTTCCTTGGTGTGCTTGTGTTATGTTTGGCCTTAATCGGCGTGCTGGGCTTGGGGGTGGTGCCAGCGTTGATGGAAGGGCCGGAGAGTGTCAGCGGGGTGTTGGGTTGGGCCAGGGCGTTGGGCTATCTAGGATTTGCGGTGCAAGCCGCCCAATTCGCTAGCGTGCTTTTGCACCCCACTCTCGACACGGCCCTGGATCCAGGTGAGTTTATAGGCTATGGTGGGGTCGCCATGTGGCTCTTGGTGACCAACTGGACCTTGTTGGGGATGCCGGGCCGGGGGCGTTGGCGTGCGGGACTCGGTTTGGTCTTGGCCGTCCTGTACGCCGGCAACATTGTCGTTGCGTCGGCGCTGGTACCGGCGAACTGGGTGGCGATTGACGCCGGGGTTATGGTTGTGGCCCCGATCTGGTTTATCTGGAGCGGTTTCGCTGTGTGGCGGAAGCGGCCGTCGGCTGCGGGCGGTTAGTGTGACAGTCGAGCGAGATTGCGCGGCAGTGAGTGAGTCCTCTCGGGCCGTTGCCGATGCGGAATCAAGCGGGAAGACGGCACTCGCAGGGAGCAGACCGGGGTGTCATCGACTGATTCGACTCCGGTCGCCTATCGGGTCTGGGCGAACTCGTGCACGATGGTGTAACCGTTCATCACGAACCGGGTCAAACTTTTAACAATTTCCGGTCGAAGATCCGTTTAAACGGTTGGGCCAAGAATCGGCGATAACCCCACGGTTCCGCTGCGTAGGGGCTTCGACCGAAGCCGAGCGTGCCCGCTCGGCTAACCCGCGCTTCGGCTGAGAGGTGTTGAGAGGGTCCAGCACAAAGTGATGGGAGGCGTTCGGCCATTGCTGTCCGGTTAGGCGGCAAATCCCCTTCCCCAGCGGTGGTTAATAGGATTTCAGCTCGAGACTCTCTCGTTTGGCGTCGCGCAATGCAGCGGGTCGGACGTCCCTTGTCTTTCGACGCACGAATACCGGGAGCCCGAGCCCGCGATCGGCGCCGGCTCACGCGGGCCCCCAGTTTGGGGACAGCGGTGGTGATGGGGCGGGAGGGCAGCACATATAAGGTTTCATCTGCCTGGGCCCATTCGATGGCTTGGGGACACCCCCAATAGTCTTCAGCACGGCGGGCAAGCGAGGCAATCTCCCGGGCTCCGGCGGCGTCCAGCACGCCCTCCGGGGCCCGAAGGCAACGGGCGTCTTCGGCTTTGACCGTCCACTCGTCGGGGGAGGTCTCGCCTGACACCGGCCGCTCTCCCAGTCCGCGCCCGGCATTCACCCGCGTCACCGACCGGTCTCCGGTTACTGGATCCGCGCTGTGCGCGACCCCCGCCGCCTCCGCCGGGATTTGCCGTTGCACCAGCACAGCCATGCCGGTGAAGGGGATGTCGTGAGCGGCACGATAGGAGGCCGCCTGCGGATTGCCCGCCGAGATCCACACCTGCCGTACGGCTTGCAGGAGACCGTCTTGGCCCCGAACTCCCAGAATCGTTTCATATTGCCCGGCGAAGGAGGCCTCAGGGGTGTCCTCCGCTGGCGCCGAAGAGCGCACGGCCAGTTCGGTATCACCGAGGTCCGCCGCCATTGACGCGATTTCCTCAGCCAATTCGGCAGGCACCTCAGCCGTGGCCGGAATCGGGATGAACGCGCCGTCGGGATCGATCTGGTTTGCGGCCAGAAAGCGCCGGAAAGCTTCGACCGTCAATACCAGTCCGTCGGGAACGGGAAACCCCGCGCGGAACAGTTCACCTAAATTGGCGGCCTTCGATCCGACCTGCGGGTTGTGCCGGGCGGTAAGATCCTGCAAAGGTCGTACCAGTTGCCAGTTTGCCATTTCCGACATGGTTGGTCATCAGCTCCTTTTTTATCGACGTTGCGTTGGGCCGCGAGAATGGTATGGCCATCAGAAAACCCCTTGCCGTGGGCGATGACATTGACCGCGTCAGGGGGGATTTTCGCCTCCTTAACGGCGCCGGTCGACCGGCGCCGGCCGCCAGAGTTCAGCCAGGCGGCGCGTCATCTGGCTCCGCAAGTGCTGGCGAACTAGACCGGGATCTCGGCCACTAAACCGCAAGACTTAGGCATGGAGCCTGCTACGATCTGGGGCGGCGGGCCGTCAGCAAAGTCAAGGGAGGCTCCTCGCTGAGCGGGTACGGTTCCAAGAGTTCGAAGCCCGCATCGTGCAACCAGCCTGCATAACGGGAAAACGGGTGAACCTGGCTTTGGCCGGTGCGCAGGAACAGCTCGAGGGCATAGAGGACGAGCGGCAAGGGGCCGTCGGACCCTTCCCGTGCCAAGACTTCTACCAAGGCTAGCAGTCCCCCCGGGCGAAGGGATCGGAATACCTGCTGCAGCACCTGGCTATGGCCTGCAAGGTCGTCGATTTGGTCTAGTCCCACGCCCAGCACCAGATCGTAGGCGGATCTTGCGCGGTCCGGATCGGTTTGGCAAATGTCCGTGGTGTATTCGAACCGATCGGCGTAACCCGCCGCTTTGATGGTGCGATCGCTCTGCACCAATGTGTCGTGCCGGTCCCAGATGGTGATTCGGCACCCCGGGATGCGTTCGGCCAAGGCCACACTCCAAAGCGTCTCGCCGGGCATGGTCAAGATGTGGCAGGATTTTTGGTGCGTCATCGGTTCGAGCCGGGTTGCCAACCGTTTGGCGGTGAGGGCGGCGATTGGCGCGAGAAGGAGTGTGGAAAAACGGAAACGGGGTTCGCGCGCCCCCGTTACGGTGGGACGCATCGCACGCGCCGGATCGCTGCGAAGCGCCTCGGCCAGATCGCGCCAGTCGGCCAGCAATTGTTTTAAGGAGGCAGGTTGGGGGACAGCGGACCGGAAGACCCCGCGTTCGTCTTGCGCCAGAACTCCGAGCTCGGTTAGGACGTTTAGTAAAAGCACCGTGCCGCGTTCGTTTAAGGCGAGGCGGTCGGCGAGTTCCGGAGGCTGTGCCGGGTTAGTTTCCAGCGCCGCGAACACTCCCAGTTGCTCGGCAGTCTCTACCGCGGCTGTGGCCGCGACCGCGCGGCAGAGCAAGCTCAGGCGCTCTGATTTCGCCGCTGGTTGTTCCATGACCATCATCGCTTCTCCTCCCGGAAAAGAAGACGTTCACACCGTGTTTGTCTCCACCCGTCGTTTTTTGAGACGGGTTTGCGGCATCGAGCCCATCGGCTCATTGCGTTGGCGGCCGACCTGCTGATGTGCGGTCCACTCTCCCCGGACCACCCGGCTGGCTTGCGCAATCGCATGTGACTGGGCCCTGGCCGCAAGCCGTCGGCTCAACTGCGATCGCCTGGGAGAGGGCCGCGTTTTCCCTCTCACCATCGTGCACGCGGGGGGGCCCGAACCCCGGGGGCGGGAGACTAGAGATCGAGCCCCAGACCCCAGCCGATTGATTGACAGGCGCCTGCCCCCCCAACCCGGCAACTCGCAGCGGTGCGGCCTGCCCAGGCGAACTCCTCTGACGAGTCGGATTTCCGCCAGGCGTTCGCGAAGCGGTCATCACGTAAGAGATCGCACTTCCGCTCGGATCCGGTTGCACACGGCGTCAGGCGTGCAGTCTTTGCGGGGCGGATTGGCCGGTCTTAGCGCGTTTGCCCCCCGTCAGCAGCCAAATGCTGACGGCGACAGTCCAGAGCGAACTTAGCCCGCCTTCAACGGGGTCAAATCCGTGAAGGATCGACCCGCCCAGTCCGACCGTGGCCAGGCTGTAGAGCGCCTCCACCACCGCGAGTGCCAGCGCCGGCCAGCAGAGCGCCGCCGGCAACCGATGGTGGCGGAGCCCCGCGATACCCACACAGGCATACCAAAGCAGCAAGAATACACCCGCTGCGGGATGGAGCAGTTCGCCCAGAGCGAATAGCGCCTTCAGCCGGGTGGCGCCGGCCCCGGCGAAAAGGCCCGACGCCAAGAGACCCCAGATTGCGCCTTGCAGGATAACCAGCGCTGCAGTGCCGCTAATCCCGACGGCTGCTCCGAATGCGAAGTTCTCGCCGTGTGCCACGTCCGATTCCCGCAGCCGAATCAGCACTGCCGAGGCGAAGAAGAGATAAAAGGGCATGGACAGCATCACCACCACGATTCCTATCTGCACCGGCAGTTGATGGCCGGCAAAGTAGGCCGCGATGGTGCCGCCCGGGGCGGTCGCCTCGGGGAACCCGCTCAACAGAAACCCAAAACCTATAACCGCCATCGCAAACATCACGAGTCCCGCGAGGCCTGCCAGACGCCTGTAGTTTCTACTCATCTCGGCAAGACTCCCCTCCTGTGGGGTGCTCATTATGCATACTCCTTTCGCGAAAGCCAATCGTTGATACGCCGTGCTCCGCCGCGTTGTGATCAAAACAGGCGCAATCCGGTCAGGGCCCGGATCGGCTCAGAGCAAAAGCCGTACGGTCCCGGCGGAACCGTCCACTTCCACCTGCTGGCCATCGTGCAGCCACAGCGTCGCCGATCCCACCGCCACCACCGCCGGGATTCCGTATTCCCGTGCCACCACCGCGCTGTGGGAGAGCACGCCGCCTACATCGGTGATCACCCCGGCCGCCATGCGAAACAGCGGCGTCCAAGATGGCGAGGTGGTGCGTGCCACCAAGATCTCCCCGGGACGCAAGCGGTCTGCCTCCTCGGGAGCCCGCAAGATGCGGACGGGTCCCCGTACGACGCCCGCAGAAGCGGCCACTCCGTGCAGCATATCGTCCGCCGGCGGCCGGGAGCGGCCCCCAAAGACTCTGGTCATGGCGCGGGTCAGGGGGTTGTCCGGCAGGGGTCCGGCGGGCGGTGTGCCCAGAACCGGCGGCGGCATCACGGCAGCAAACCGCGCCGTGTCGGCCCGGCGCCGGTCCGCCTGCGCTTGCCGGCGAAAGCTGCCGACCGGGGCGGCGGCGGACTCCCGCAACTCCGCCAGGGTTAGCCAGAACACGTCTTCGGGTGCTGCCAAGGTGCCGTCGGCAGCCAGACGCCGGCCCCACGCCTGCAGCACGCGCCGAACCTGGTAAGGGGCGGCAAAGTCGATCCAGAAATTGTGATCTTCTTTGATGACCGCGCTGACCCGGGCGGCCTGCAACAAATGGGAAAACCGCTCCGCGCGCGGGTCTCCCTGGACCCGTTGCAAGACCGTTTGCACCGCCCGTTCGCGTTCGGCCGCACCCGGGGCTGGTGGGCGCGGTGCGGATGCCAGGGCGCTTCGCAGGGTCGCGAGCAAAGGCCCCGGATCCTCAATCCAAGAGGGGCGATCCACTTCCCAACCGTTGGCGCTGCGTTGCCCGTACTCGGTCAGAAACTGGTGAAAGGCCGTAGCAAACGGGGATCCGGCGGGCATTGCGGCCAACCGCGACGCCATCTCCGTCGGCGGGCTGGCCGACAAAATGCGCCGCACCGCCTCCTCCTCGCCCGCCAGGCGGGCCAATTGCTCCAGGTCGCGGCCCATTTCCTGCAGCTTCGTGCTGAGGCCTTGCAGCAGAAAATGCGCCTCCAGTCCGGAACCCACCAGGTCGGCGTAGAGATCCTCGAACTCGCTGGTCGCCAGCATTCCCGGGAGGGAAGCCAAAAAGTGTACTTCGCCCAGCCGCCGGCAACGTGCCACCGTTTCCTCGAGGTGGATCTGCAAGGCTTGCCGGGACGCGCCGTCGAGATCGAACCCCTGCCAAAACGCCAAATGACCCTGGACCTCCGGCAGCCAGTCCCCCAGCCAGGCCTGTCCCATCCCATCGGCGGCGGTGCGGACGCGCTCCAGCGCGATTTCAGCCGAAGTTCCCGTCGGCTCGACGGCGGAGTAACTGTAGCCATTAAAATAGCGGCGACGCGAACGCCATGGGAAACGATAGGACGCAAGCGCGGCATTAACCCCGTCCTCGAACACCAACTGCAACATGTCGCCGGCAAGCGGGCCGATCGGCTCCGGGTGATGGAGCACATCCCGCATCCAAAACAACGACGCATCCGTGGCGGGTTCCCAGGTTACGGGGAACTCCGGTGTTGGTGGCATCGCCATAATTATCCCTCCCCCTCCCTCAAATCCGTTCCGCGCCGAACTCGCTTCGGCTGACACCCCGGCACGGGACAAGGCGTCTCCGGTGCTGCGTATCGTAACCATAACCCGCCGCGCCATTGGGCGATATCCGGGAAAACCCTCAAAGATCAGCCGCCAGGTACTCAATTTAGCCATCCAACACGACCCGGGATCCCCGGGCCGTGACCACTTGAGCCTTTTGATCCAGAGAGCACATGCTCCGCCTGAGGGTAGGCACATGGCACCCCGACCCCATCGGCTCTTGCATACCGAGCCACGGCGTCGGCTGCGGAGATCGATTGGTAGACAGGCTGTTGTCGCGGTCTGCACCGGATGCCGCAAATGTCTCCGGGAATCGGTCTGCTCCCGGCTCCAGGGATGGCGAGAACTGGTCCCCAAAGCCCCGTCATTGAGGGATGGCCGCGAGCCGGAGTGATTTAAGGCGCAACCGGCAACGCTCAGAAGAGGCCCCGAAGAGGGTACGGTTGACGTCGGGCATAAGACGTGGCGCCGCCTGCCGGCGGGATCCGCGGC
Source organism: Bacillota bacterium (assembly GCA_021797825.1). Taxonomy (GTDB): domain Bacteria; phylum Bacillota; class Sulfobacillia; order Sulfobacillales; family Sulfobacillaceae; genus JAJZZA01. Next base: position 16,843 of record JAJZZA010000010.1, read on the forward strand.
AGCATGAGGGCCAGGTGCGCGGCGTGCGCCGTTCCCGGGAATGTACCGGGTGTTGCGAGGTGGTGGGGCAACCTCTCACGGCGGGTTGCGGCGCCTCCCTGACGGTCAAGCTGGGGTGGGCTCTGAGGGCGGCTGGCTCTGGGGCCATCTGTCATCGGGCAACACCCCAAAACCCGGATCGCGGACTACTCGACCTTCTCGGTGAGGCCGTGTTCCGCCAGGTAGCGCGCCAACGCGGCCCGCGATGGTAGCTGCAACCGTTCGTAAATTCGCTGCAGGTGGTTCTCCACGGTGCGAGCGCTTAAGTTTAGTCGAGCCGCGACTTGGACGTTGGTCATGCCGTCCGCCACCAGTCGCGCCACTTCCAACTCGCGCAGCGAGAGCGATCCGGGCCGCGGCGGACGGGGAGCGGGAAAACGAACGCCCAGATCGTGCCAGAACCGTCGAGTGTCTTCGGCGTAGCGTCTCGCGCCCAACGCGGTAAAGGTGCGCCACCCCGCGAGGGCGGCATCCCGAGCCGCGTCCGGCCGTTCGCGTCGCGCCAGCGCCGCCCACTCCGAGCGGGCCCGCGCCACCTCAAAAGGCAGACCCAAGGTGTCGAAAGCGGAAATCGCCTGCTCCCAAAAGACCATGGCCTCCGTGCATCTTCCCGCGGCCTGGCGGCCGTGGGCTGCCGCCCGGAGGGCCAAAGCGGCCGCATAGGCGCTGCCGGCCAGACCAAAGGCGTTTAAACGCCCTACGACCGTCTCCACCTCCGCGGTATCGCCCCGTCTGGCACTGGCTTCGGCTAGGACGGAAAGGCAAAACGGGGAGGCGGCGAGTGCTGGCGGTTTGAGAAAAGCCACCGTCAACTCCGAAGCCCTGGCGGCTTGGCCTTTTTCCAGCGCGACAATGGCCCGGGCCAGCACCGCCACCGGCCGTTCGTGGCTCCCGACGGCGCCATCGGCGTGGTAGCACTGCTCGGCCTCGGCGGCGGCGGCTTCCGCTTCGTTCAAGTCCCCACGGTAGGCCAACAACAGGGATCGCAGTCCCAAGCCTACAGCCAAGATTCGCGGGGGACCGTGGCGCCGCGCCAGAACAATTGCGCGTGCGCTCTCGCTTAAAGCGTCGTCCCAGTCTCCCGCCAGAATCTGGGCCAGCACGGTATGCAAACGGGGTTGCACCTCTAAGCGCGGTAGCTCCATCGTCCGGGCCTGCGCTATCCCGTCCGCCCCCAGGCGGCGGACGAGACGGTGGGAGCCGGCGGCGAAGGCCAATAGCCCCAACACGTCGCGCGCCCGGACGGTAAGCAGCGTGTCTTCCGCCTGCTGGGCCGCGGCCAGGCCATCCGCGGCGCTGGTCAGAGCCTCGCCAAATGCGCCGTTGGCCAGGGCCACACCCGAACGGGCGAGCTGCGCCATGGCTTCGCAGCGCACCGAACGGAGTTGTGAGGCGAGAACAGCCAACGCTCCGGCTGCTTCGCCCGCTCCGTCCACATCGCCGAGACGACGGCAAAATACCGTGCGGGCATGCTGCAATTCGGCATGCTCCAGGGAAGCGGCGGTGCCTTTTAGCAACTCGAGGCCAACCATCAAATGCTGCCGGGCCTCGGCCAACCGGCCCAAATCCCACTCGGTCAGGGCCAGGCGGCGACAAAGGCGTGCCGCGCCCCGTGCGTCGCCTACCCGGGTTTTTATGTCCAGCGCCTCTTGCCAAATCACCACCGCAGCGGTCCCTTGTCCCAAAAGCGTCCAGGCTTCGCCCAACCGTTCCAGGATTTCAGGCACCAGATCATGCCGCCAGGTGGTGCGGGCCTGTTCCAGGGCTGCCCGCCAGTGGTGTGCCGCTTCTTCGTAAGCGTGGACTGCCCACGCCTGCTCGCCTGCCGTCAGCAGAACGTGAAGCGCCCGCTCCGACCGCATTTCGGGACCCGCCTTACCGTAATGGCGGGCGAGAGCCTCGATATCATCGGGCGCGATGGTTTCTATGGCTGCCGCCACCCGCGTGTGCGTCTGTTGACGAGCGGCGAGGGGGAGCTTGTCATAAACCACCTCTTGGAAAAGAGGATGCATAAAGGTGTAGGCCACCGTCCGGCCGTGTGGCCGTTCGGCCAGAAGACCCGCCGTCTCCAGTCTCTGCAAGGTGCGGAGCAAAGTTGCCTCGTTCAGCCCGCCCACCTCGGCCAGCACCCGATGGGTGGCATCGCGGCCCGCGACCGCCACCAGCGCCAGCACCTGCTGTTCGGCGTCGTTGGACCGGTCCAGCCAGTCGCGAACCGTCTCCAACAGGTTGGCCGGCAGCGGCAGCGCGGCACCGTTGCGCAAGTACCAAACGCCGTCACTGCGTGCCAGTTTGCCGGTCTCGATGGCCGAGCGGACGAGGGCATCGACGAAGAGCGGCCAGCCTCCTGAACGAACCGCCAAAAGATGTTGTAAATCGGCGGAGACTTCCCCCTCGAGCAAGGCCGCGACCATATCGGCGGCCTCGGCGGGATCCAGCGGGGGTACCGCCAGTTCTTCAATCCAGGTTTGTCCACGGCGTATCGTCTGCACTAGGGCCCGCACCTCGCGGCGTTCCTCAGACTCCCGGGGTCGCAAGGTGCCCATCAACAGCACGGCGCGTCCTTCCAGAACGCGCGCCAGACGATGCAAGAGTTCCAGGGAAGAGGTGTCGGCCCAGTGCAGGTCGTCCAGAAATAAAGCCAATGGGGTTTCTTCGGCCAATCGCTCAAGCAGGCGCGCCACGGCTTCGAACAACTGCGTCTTTTCTAAACCTGGCTCACCCAGCGGCGACGGCGGAGGCAAGCCCAAATCGCTGAAGAGTTGGCCGAGATGAGGCAGTCCCGACACGAGTAACCGTCGGTGGGCCGGTTCCATGGCGCGCAGAAAAGGGCCAAAGACATCCAGGATCAAAGCATAGGCAAGACCCTGTTCCAGCGGGCCGCTTCGTCCGGATAGCGTCCGGAATCCGCGTCGCAGGGCCAAACGCATACTCTCTTCGGCCAACCGGGTCTTGCCGATGCCCGCTTCGCCTGCCAGGAAAAGAACCCCGCCCTGACCACCGGCAGTGCGGTCCAAAGCCGCCGCTACGCATTTTAGCTCGGCCGCCCGGCCCACCAGGGGTGAACGCCCCAGCACCGCCCTCACCTCCTGCCGTCGGGCGCCATCGGGTCGCGTCGGGCCATCCCATTTCATTATAGCTGATCGGCATGCTGCCGAAGAGCCAAGTTAGCCAATCTTCGGAAAGTTCCGTGTTCCGTGCGAACACGGAGTGCGGGCCGTGAGCTGCCGGGGCCGCATTTGGCTGGCTGGCGTCCGCAACAGTGTCATCGGGGGCCATCCGCTTGCCGGCACGTCACCGAGCCGCGGGTCGGGCATGCACAGGCACACCACGGGACAAAGCGCCGCTGGCAGGCCATCCGGGCCGGTCGTGCCGGGGGGACGCCCAGGGACCAACCCTGGCGCCGGGGGGCGGCGCTCGGCGTGAGGCCCGGCGACGCGAAGCAGGCCGAGCAGGGGCGTTTGGGCGGCCCTCGCCGCCAGGACTCCCGTGACGGTGACCACGGGCGCGTGTGTTACACTGAGTGACGAGATCCGGATAAGAGTAGGCGGGTTGCGGCATGCGGATCCTATCCCGGGTGACCCGGGACAGACCTGGGCGCGGCCGGAGGATCTCACGCCCGGTTGGGGCGCTGAAACGGGCTGTCGCTCCGCGGCGAGGACGGCGTCGGTGGGCTGCTCTGGACCCGCCAAGCGGGGTGCGGTGGCGTGACCGGACACCATCGGGATGACTTCTGCCCCGTTGAACGGGGTGACAGTGCAATTCGCCCGATTTCAAAGCCACCTGGGGGAGGAGCACTTGGCAGGTCGCTGTCCCCAAACCGCTCGCCAAAGGGGGATATGTCCGGAGACGACTCTTTTTGTGGCAATCTCCGTCAGGAGAAGTTTGGTCCGAAAGGGGTGAATGGCTGGTCAGCGGGCGGGTGCGCCGGACTGGGCGCCAGCCTGGCGAGGGTTGACCAGGATGCAAGCCATGTTGCACGTGATGCAAGGATTAGTGGTGGCGCTGGCCACGATTTTTTCCGACGACGAGTCGCCAGACTATCGGGCGACGGCCCAACTGGCGCGGGATCTGGCCGACGCCGGGGTCGACGGTTTCTTGGTGGCGGGCACCACGGGCGAGGTTGCCCTGTTGGAAGTGGAAGAACGCAAGCGCTTGGCGGAGGCGGTGATCGGGGCGGTGGGCGCCCGGGTGCCCGTCATGGTTCAGGTGGGAACCGCCCGCGAGGCCGCTTCACGGGAACTGTCCCGCCATGCGGCAGGCTGTGGGGCGGCTGCGCTTTGTTTGTTGACGCCGTACTACTACCGGTACCCCGCGGAGGTTCTGCTGTCCTCCATGATTCGGGTGATTCAGGACGTGGCGGGGATCCCCTGGTATCTCTACAATATCCCGCAGCGGACGACAAACGACCTGACCCCCGAGATGTTTCGAGTCATCCAAGAGGCGTGCCCGCAAGTGGTGGGATTAAAGAATACGCAGACGGATGTGGACCGAGTCGCGGCGTACACCGGCGTGGCTGATATCGATTTCTTTATCGGCGCGGATTCGCTCATTCTGCTAACCGCCCTCATGGGCGGGAAAGGATTTATCAGCGGCCCCGCCAACGCGGTGCCGGAACCCTACGTGCGGTTTCGCCGAGCGTGGTCCGCGGAAAATTGGCCTGAGGCGATGAAAGCCCAGCAAGCCATCAATTTGCTGCAGGAATTGGTTGGCGACGCCAGCGACATTTCTCTGGTCAAAGCGGCCATCGCGGCCAGAGGGCGGGCGTCAGCGGTGTGCCGAAAACCTTGGCCCACGCGCACATCCGAAATCCCGCGCATGCGGCGCTGGCTGACCGAACATCCGGATGTCGTGCGATAAAAGGGGAAATGCGGCGCTCGCCCGGCCGCAGCGCTTACGTGTGAAACCCGAGATGGATGATCGGTACCGGATTCTTTGCCCATTGGCACTTTACTGCCCCATTTTGCACCCCTCCGTGATGTTCGCAGGCTTGGCAGACCCCGAGGTAACGGGGGGCAATCGCCGATTGGCTGGCGGCCTGCGGACAGTGGACGAAGGCCGCTTCGGGGCCTGGCATGGCGGTGTGCTGAGGGTCGGCCGCCGGCGGGGATGGCGCCTTAACGGGTTCGGACAAGGGGCCGGGAATGGCTCGGGCTGCCACCGGTTTTGGGGGTTGTGTCCGTTGCGACCTGGCGGGGAACAAGATCCGGGCCGTAGCGGGCGGCAGGACCAATTGTTTTCGTGCGCGAGTGACGGCCACATAGAGCAGATTGAGCTCTTGCTGGGGGGCTAATTGCTTGGCCAGCTGGGCCTTGCCCGCCCCCGGGGGCGCCGATTTCCATTCTATCCAGCGGCGGCGGTCCTCAGCTAAATCCAGGAAATCTCCGCCCACGCGCACGGTGTCGAATTCCAAGCCTTTGGCCTTGTGCGTGGTTGACAGGACGATGGGGGCGCTGCCAGATGGCACCGACGCGGCTTGGATCCTCTTTAGCCAGTGCGGGAGGTGGTTACCGTATTGTTTTACCAAGCGGCAGCGCAAGGTGATTTGCGCGTCCCCGACCTCGTCGGCATAGGCGGCCAAATGGTCAAACGAGGGAAACAGGCCGATAAACGGATCCGGCACGGGTTGCCGGGCCCACAGCCGGTACACCGACTCCAGCTGATCGAACTGGTGTCCGCCGATTCCGCCAACAAATCCGAGGTGTGCCTGAGGGTACGCGCTCAGCGCGCGCACCGCCTCCTCAAACAGTCCGGCATTGGTGCGGGTGATAACCGCTTCCGGGATAACACCGGTGGCGGATGCGCGCACCATTCCGGGGTCGCGGGCGAGCCCGCGCAGGGGAGGAACGGACATGCGCCGCCACCGCAGGAGCTGTGTCGCCACCCGGCCGATATTCTCCCCGAAGCGAAACGACCCGGTCAGACGGTGGGTACGATCCGCCACAATGCCGGTCATCGCGTTAACCGCCCCCCGGAACCCATAGATGGCTTGCCAGGGGTCGCCGACGAAAACGATCTGGGCGTGGTTTTGGTTCAGCACCAATTGCAGAGTGATTGGGTTGGCGTCTTGCGCCTCGTCAAACAGGATGGCGTCATAGGGAAGTTTCGGTCGACTCAGCGCATAAAGTTTGAGGTAGCCATCGTGAGACATCTTGATTTCGGGATCCGAAAGGTCTTTCATCCGTTGCCAGGCCCTTTGGGCGTCCCGGGCGATGTGGTCGGCGCTGATCGCGCTGAACATGCCCAGACGATCTTTCGGCGGCAGGGGAACCATCGTCGGCGAAATCTCGTCCTCTTGGTAGGACCAGTAGGCCATCAGGGTCACTAGCACGAGGCGAACATAATAGCGCCGGACACGCGGTGCGACCCAGTTGAACCGCATCGCCCTTTCCAGATGATAGGGCAAGACATTGCCCAATTTATGCGCGTACGCACCGCCGACGGCGGCGAAGGCGAGGGCATGGCTGGTTCGCGCGGTGACGTGGCCGGGGAATCTGCGGCTGGCCTCCTCCTGTACGGATTTATTAAAAGCCAGATAGAGAATCCGCAGGCGGGGCCGAGATTTGGCCCACTCGACCAAGGTGGAGGTTTTGCCGGTGCCGGCGTAGGCTAGCACACGCACGACACGCCCGCCAGATTCGCAAACGGCCTTTTGTTCGTCGGTAAGCTGCAGGGCGTTTCACCTCGCTGACGATGAAAGTCAAGGATGCAGGCGTTTACATTAAATGTATCATAGGGTGCAAAACAGCGGATTTGTTTGATGAGTCGGGGCCTGGTGGCAGCTAAGCGGCCGACTGTCCAGGCCTGCCGAGCGGATACCTGCCAAGCTGCTCGACCTCGCGTCTCGCGCTCCAACCAAGCGTGTTTCACATGGAACGGAGCGGATCCAAAGGAATGTGCCGGCGTTTTGCCCAGGAGACCTGCCGGTTGGGAATGGCAAGCCAGGCTTCGGTCCAGATCTTGGCACCCGCGGGAGGTTTCGGTATGATTTGGGAGGAATCAGGCGAGTCTTGCCTAATATGGTGCGGGAAGTGACGGACGTGGGCCTCTTAGAGGGACAGATGGCATTGGTGACGGGAATCGCCAACAAACGCAGCATTGGGTGGGGGATAGCCAAAGCTTTTGACCGGGAAGGGGCCACCTTGGCGGTGACCTATCAAAGCCCTCGCTTAAAGGAAAATTTAGACAGACTGCTACCTGAACTAAGCCGTCCTCCGCTGGTATTTCCCCTCGATGTGACGGATTCCGAGTCGCTTAAGGAATTGCGGGACGTTTTGACGCGAGAGTGGGGAAGGCTGCATACCCTGGTGCATTCAATCGCCCATGCCAACACCGAGGATTTATCGGGCCGGTTTTTGGACACTGAACGCGAGGGATACCTGATGGCGCTTGACATCAGTGCCTATTCGTTGACGGCGTTGACGCGGGAATTGCACGCCTTGTTGGTTGCCGCCGGAGGCGGCAGCGTGCTGACCATGACATACCAGGGATCGGTTCGGGTCATACCGAACTATAACGTCATGGGGGTTGCCAAGGCGGCGCTGGAGTCCTCTGTCCGGTATCTGGCCTGGGACCTGGGAAAGGACCGGATTCGGGTCAACGCGGTATCGGCGGGCCCCATTAAAACCTTGGCGGCATCGGGGGTCAAGGGGATATCCGACGCGCTGCATGCCATCGAAGAGCGCGCCCCGATTCCGGAAAAGATTTCTCCTGATGACGTGGGTAACGCCGCAGCTTTTCTGGCGTCGGACTGGGCGCGCCATATCACCGGGCACGTGCTCTATGTGGATAGCGGTTTTCATATCATGGGATTTTAGGAGGAACGGCTGTGACGACGATTGCAGTAATCGGAGCGGGTACGATGGGTAGTGGCATCAGTCAGGTGGCGGCGCAGCATGGGTATCGCGTGTTGATGCTGGACGCCGAACCGGGTGCCGTGGTCAGGGCGCGCATGCGAACGGGGGAACGGTTGGCGAAAGCGGTTAAAGAGGGCAAGCTCTCCGCCACAGATCGGGAAGGCATCTTGGACCGGCTGGTTGAGGCGGATTGGGCCGATTTTGGCGAGGCGAGTCTGGCTATCGAAGCGGTGCTGGAAATCATGGATGTCAAGAAAGAGATTTTTTCCCGGCTCGACGCGGTGTTGCCGGGCGACGCCGTTTTGGCCACCAACACCTCGTCCTTGTCCGTGACGGAAATTGCCAAAGCCACCAAGCGTCCGGATAGGGTAGTGGGCATGCATTTCTTTAATCCGGCTCCGGTGATGAAATTGGTCGAGATTGTGCGTGGCGAAGAGACTTCGGACGAGACGGTGGACGTCGCGCAACGGGCTGCGCAAGCGATGGGGAAGGAAACCGTGCTGGTAGCCAAGGACACCCCGGGGTTTATCGTCAATCGGGTGCTGATGCCGCTTTTTATCGAAGCCATGCGGATTTTAGAGGAAGGCATCGCTTCCCCGGAGGACATCGATAAAGCGGTCAAACTGGGGCTCAATCATCCCATGGGGCCCCTTACCCTGGCTGATTTGACAGGATTGGACGTCGACTTGCACGTGATGGACTACATGTTTAACGAGTTTCATGACGACCGGTTTGCGGCTCCGCTGGTTTTGCGGCGCCTGGTGCGGGCGGGCCGTCTCGGTCGGAAAACGGGCCACGGTTTTTACCGGTATTAGACGCCTGACGGGGAGATGCGGGTGCCGGGGATGCTTTAAGGATCATGGCGGGAACGGGGCGTCTCGCACCGAGACAAAAAGGCGTTTAGCGAGTCGCGTCGAACCGCCATTTCGTCCTTCCATTGCTCCAATCGCAAAAGGCCTAGCTGGGTGATCCGATAGACGCGGATCGGGGCTCCCGTATCTTCCATTTCCCACGAGGAGCTCAGAACGCCGGACGCCTCGAGATCGCGCAAGGTGCGGTAGAGCCTTCCGCTGTCAATGGTCCAGCGATCGGGCAGCATAGCCTGCAAACGCGCCATCAAGGATCCTCCATGGTCCGCCCGCTCCCACACCAGCAGCAGTAGAAACGCCTCTAAATGCTTGCCGGTCTGATACCGTCTGGGCTGCTCGGTCCGCGGGGCTCCGTGCGTTTCGGCAGCTGGCGGGAGTTCTTTGCTCATGAGCCCTCTGCTCCTTGGTCGCTTATCGCGATTTGTTTTTGTGAATCGATTCGGGGGCCTTTTGGGGCCGCCGCGGGCGGCTGGGCGAGAGTGGCCAGCCCGACCACGGCAAATCCGACTCCGGACCAGAACACGCCGCGGAACCCCCAGAGAAACCACAGCGCATATTGGGAATTGGAGTGGCTTGGGGTGGCCCCCAAGCCGTGCGCCATCCACACCAGGGACAAGATAATAGAGGCAAAGGCCACGCCCATGGCTCTGCCCAAGTTGCGCTGGGTGGCCAGCAGGCTGGAGGCGAGGCCCGTGTCCGGTTTGGCCACGGCATTAAGCACGGCCGCATTCTGGGGCGAGGAAAACAGTCCGGCCGCGGTGCCTATCACCAGCAGCAGCGCCCAAACTTGCCACAGCGGTGGCGTGGCGGGCAAAACCGCAAACAACACGTCGGCCACAATAAACAACCCCAGAGCGATGCGGCCGGGCACCAACACGCCGTACCGGTCCGACATGCGCCCGCCCCAGGGTGAGACCACAATCATGGCCAGGGCTTGCGGGACCAAGCTCAGCCCAATCAGACCGATCGGAAGATGGAGTTCTTCCTTAAGGTAGAAAGGGAGGAGAAAGGCGGGGAACATCATGAGCACCCAATATGCCAGGCCGGAAATCATGTTGAGGCTAAAGGCCCGGATGCGAAACAGGCGAAGCGGGATTAAAGGCAGGGCCACGGTCTTTTCGACCCGCACAAACCCATAAACCGCCAGACCGGTCAAAATTAAGAGGACCCAACCCGCGGGCCGGTGCAGGTTGACCAGAGAAAATTGAAAAAGCGAGGTGGCGAGCATAAAGAGCAATGCTCCTGGCCAATCCAACGTCCGCAGGTGGAACGCGCGGTCGCGGGCAAATCGGGGAAGATATCGCCAGGATCCCAGAAGTCCCCAAATGCCGACCGGCAGATTAATCCAGAAAATGCTACGCCAGCCGTAGGTCGCGGTCAATAGCCCGCCCAACGGGGGGCCGGCCAAAGTGCCCGCTGCTACCACCGAACCAATCAATCCGAGCGCCTTGCCGCGCTGCTCCGGGGGGAATATCAACGCAATGATGGCCATGACATTGGCCATAATGATGGCCCCGCCGAACCCTTGGAAAATCCGCGCGGCGACCAGCGCCGAGAAATCCGGAGAGACGGCACATGCGACCGAGCCCAGCACAAAGACGGCAATGCCTGCCAGAAATACTTCGCGGCGTCCCAGCCAATCCGCCAGGCGACCGGCCACCGGCAGGGTTCCGGTAATGACCAGCAAATACGCGGTAACGATCCACTGCAAGGTGGCGATGGGCATCATAAACGTCTTTTGCAGGACCGGCAAGGCCACATTGACGACGGACGCATCAACGTTGACCATAAACGTCCCCGTAGTCGCCGCGGCGAAACTCAGCCAGAGGGCGCGTCCCGAAAGCTCCATGGCCCGTAGCGGTGCCCGCGAGTGGGGACTCGCGGACACCAGCGGCTGGTTGCCAGGCATTAGCGCTGGCTTCCGAATACCGCCATCCGGGCTCGCACTGCCTGGGCGGCTTCCTCGGGCAATACCTGGGCGCCCCCCAACCAGGCGGCGGCCAGCGTTAGTTCCGCGGCCTCATCGAGCGTCGTCAATAAGTCGGCGGTGGAGTCGGGACTGTCATGAAACACCAGCACGCCATGGTTGGCCATCATCACTGCGGGAAGCCCCGGTTGGTTCCGGGCGACGTCTAAAATGGCGGATACCGATCGTTCCGAACCGCGCGGGGCCCAAGCCACGACCGGGATGGGTTCGGTCACGCCAAATCGCAGCATCGGCTCGTACGTCAAGGGAAGATCACGATGCGCCACCGCAAACGCGGTCAGATGCGGCGCATGCGAATGGATTACGGCGCCCACTTGTTGGCGTGCCTGGTAGATGCCCGTGTGCATCTGAACAATTTCCTGCATGGCGGGTTGCATCTCGCCGGACAAAACGGTTCCGTCGAGAGTCAGGATGGCGAAATCTTCGGCGGTAATCCGCGCGATCGACCCGCCGCGGGTCATAACCACCCGGTTTCCGTCAATTCTGGCGGAGAGATTGGCGTGGGCGCCGCGAAACAGCATGCCGGCCTCAGCGAGCCGTCGTGCCGCCGCCACCAATGCCTCCCTCGCGGCCGCCTCGGTGAATACGTTGCTCGTCATAATGCCCGCTCCTTCTTTCTTCGTGGTTTCACCATAAAGCGGGTATCTCGTGAGAACCCGTGTCGCTAACTTTCCGGCAGGTTTTGGGCGGCCGGGTGCCGACGTATTGATTGCCGACGGGTTAGGATGTGTTGGGTAACCGAGCGTATACTGGCAACAACTCCTAACCGCATATTACCGGAAAAGGTACTATACTGCAAGATGCAGTAAGGCGAGTGAAGTCCACGCCATTGTTGGCGGTTGCTGATAGAATCTGGTGGCAGACGGCAATCTACCGGGATTCATTTCTTGACCCACAGCCCCACACCTGATAAGATGAATCGTGTGCGGAAGTAGCTCAGCGGTAGAGCATCGCCTTGCCAAGGCGAGGGTCGCGGGTTCAAATCCCGTCTTCCGCTCCATACTATCGCCTTATTGCAGGGCGACGTAGCCAAGTGGTAAGGCAGGGGTCTGCAAAACCCCTATGCCCCGGTTCGAATCCGGGCGTCGCCTCCAGGACGTGGGTGGTTAGCTCAGTTGGTTAGAGCGCTCGCTTGACATGCGAGAGGTTCAGAGGTTCGAGTCCTCTACCGCCCACCAAAAATTTGAGGCCCCGCAAGCGATTGCGGGGTTCTTTTGTGCGGTTTGTTGGGTTTGGCCCGCGTCACCACCAGCCGTCACCATGAGCGAAAATCCATCATTCCTTCTGTGGTCAGATTACGTCTTCCCCGAGTCCAACATCGTGAGACCGATTAAGATCCCATCCACTAAGCTTCGCCGGCGCTGAGGTGCAGCATCTGTCCCCAAGTCTGCGGTGGCTTTCCCAGGTGACGGAACGGCTCTTCCCGGGGTTTCAAGCCGAATTGCACAGTAAACGAAACATACTGTCGCACGTTCGCGGGCCATTCAGATGGTAACGCACGACGCGGTCAAACGTCTGTCAAGTCTCACGGTATTTGGCGTAAAATGTGGGGGTTTTTCTCAAATTGCGTGTCACCAGCGTTCGTCGTGCTGTCCGGCCAGGTTATCGCTGACCGGGCGGACCATCCAGAGTGTGCCAACTGTCGCAGGAGTTCGGGACCACCCGTTCCGGCCAAAAAATCCCGCAATCAAGAGCGGACCAAGCCGACGATTGGCGATTCCCATCAAAACGGATCAGTTGTCGCGATATGCGGCCTTATTGCCCTTGCGCTTTTTTAAAGAGCCAAATGTTGTGTCGGTGCGCCACCAATGTCCACTGGGGATCTGTGCGCAAGGTGTGAAACCAGTGGTGGAGATTCGTCGGTGACGTCAACTCATTAGACATATCGTTCATATCCATAAAGGCATATGTTCCCCTCGGGCTCGTTTTCAAATTTTGCGTGGTAATTAGGCTTAGATAACGCCGGTTGGCGAGCAATGCCAAGTCCTTGTTCATCCCAATAAGCGGCGCATTAACCGGGATTTCCCGCGAAATACGGGCCAGAACATCGGTATAAGGTTGACGGAACGATACGAGTTGGCCCGAACTCTTCGTGAAAAGCAAAAATAATACAATGGCCATACCAATCGGAATCAACCATTTGGAGCGCAGGCGAATGGAAGGCCATACGCTTAGTGAGGTGGCAAAAAGAAAAGGTACGGCAGGAATCCAATACTGGTGCCACAAATAAATCTGGGAGCGGAATCCGGACAGTCCATTGAATGCAAACACTGCGAGAATGGGCAGACCATAAGGCGTGCGCACGGCACCCACAAAAGGCAGAATCACCCCAACACCTGTGAGCAAAACAATCCAGGATGCCATAACATTGACGCGAGTCCACGCCTTCAGCAGGATATCAGGATGCCCTAACACATTGCGGATGGCATGCGTCGGCGATGATCCCAACCATCCGTAAGTGACTCGCCACACGGCCACGCCATGGGGGTAGATCCATGGCATGACGACTAAAAAATCTACGAGAACCGTACCGGCACCAATGGCGAAAGCGGACCATCCACACTTCCACTCGCGACGTAAGAGCAATCCGATACCAAATACTGCGCTGACAGCGGCGCCCACATCCTTGGTTGCCGATGCCACGACAAGCCCCAGAATAAATAGTCTTAACCGTTGTGTTTCCAATGCCCAGATAGACAAGAAAAAGGCCGGGATCATCATCACGTCAGGGTGCCAGTCAAAAATGGCCGAACCAATGATGGGCGGATAGAACGCAAACAACAGTATCCAGCCGATGCGATCAAGCGCGTCTAATTGATACTTGGCGAAATAATACCAAAGACCGATAAATCCGGAGCTTAAGGCAAGAATTTGCAAGAGCAGGATACCTGGTTGTCCGATGAATCGATACAGAAGGCCGATGGGGTAAAGAATGTAGCTGGCGGAATCGGCCAGGGCAGGATATCCCACCATGGTATCGTAAGCTTTCCAGTGCCCCTGTCCAATCAACCACAGGGCTTGGCTGTACCATGCCATGTCCATGCCGTGGGCGTGCCAACTCTCCAGTCGCCAAAGATCTAACATTGTTGCCGCGATAGCTAAGATGATCGCCAAAAAAATCGGAACAACACGTTCTCTTCGGTCCAGCACATTCCTTGAATGCATTCGCGCCGCTTTCCACACTGCGTGTCCCCACCCTTTAGTTGATTGCTCGCGTTGTGGCTTCGACACCAGCCACTATTACCATTTCGTTAACTGTAACAGAGTCAGGTTGCGCAACTGCAACGAATTACGCCCTTTTGGTGGTTTGAAAAGACGTATTCCTGTTTCCGGATCGTGTACGAGCTCGTTTTCTTGATGTTCCAGACAGTCAGTCGATATTGAAGGGCCGTTACTAGAACGCCTAAGCCATCGATTACGCTCCGACGAAATTTAATAGATGAGGATTCCGGTTCAAAGCGAGTGAGGCACGAAATCACCCCGATGCTGAATTCAAACAGTTGCGCCTCGCAACGGGATTTCCCGAGCCTGAATCGGAGGGAGATCGACGCACGCGCATCGGGGGGGCATCGATGACCGTGTCAAAGGTCTGCCCGGACTTCTCAGGATCGCCGTTGCATACCGTGGGCATTTCGCCGCGTATTCAGGTAGCCATAGCTCAAAAAGAGCAGTATGCTTCCCCAGATACCCAGTATCGGCAACCGGATGCCAGGACCCGGAAGGCTGTATGTCGGCGAAAACAACGGATTCCCACGACCAGGACGCTCCCCAAGAGGCGCTGAATGCGTCGGTAGTGCTGTTGCAAGGAGGTGCGATAACGCGTAGTCCCCGCGCCCGGACCAGGTTCGCCGAAAATACCGCCAGCCCTTGAGTGTGCTCTGGGATTGCCAGCCGGCGTCTTGAAACAAATCGACATAATTTTGGAATTCCTCTTTTTGTTTGAGGCCAGGTCGATAGTCCGGCCGGTACACGTAACGAGCTAACGGGTTGCTGCTGAATACTGCGTAAAAGAGATACATCTTCTCGAAATGCCATCCCGCCTGAGACAGTTTTTCAAGCCGCCGTTTTTCTTTTTGATAATCCCAAACCAGCCACAGGTTTGGTCTTATTGCGGTTGATCGATTCATGGATGGTGCCCCCTCTCGCTATCAAAAATGTTTCGGGCATTGGCCGCCATGGCTTCGAGGCGAGCGGTTTCGCCTTCTAAGACCGCATGTTCAGATGCGGTAATGGCGTACATCTTGCGGCGGGGATCCGACCCTAGCGGCGCTTTGGTGCTGATGGTCCATCCGATTTTTAACAGCGTGGTGATCGCCGTGTACAATGTTCCGGCTCCTATTCGCACGCGTCCATCGCTTATCGTCTCGATCCTGCATAATCCCGTATCGGTGCAACGGGTCTTGGCACAGCACCAAGAGAATGGAGAAAACGGCTTCGCTCAACGGCAACAGACCGGCAGTCTTAGACAAATCCCCGTCAGCTCCGGGCGCAGGTGGATAATTATACCTCAGATATAGCGAGTTATAATCTAGCGACATTACTTATAAGATAAGGCGAGATATCGTTTGTCAATACATACCGCTGGGGCAATGATGATAACCGGTAACCCGCGGAATCGGCACGCGATATCTTTGAATGACCGTTTAAATGGCGCCCCGGATCGCCGCAGCTAACCCGCATAATGGTGCGGGCGTGCGCGTATACTACCGCAAATGGGATCATCTGGTTGCGAAAGGTTGGTGGCGCGATGGTTGGTTGGGTGGTGGTCGCAGAACAGGATGACACCGCGGCGGGGATCGGGGAAATATTGGCCCGGAGGGTCCCCGGCGAATGGCGCGAGGGAACGTTTGAAGGGCACGCCTGGTACGCATTTTATTGCTCGGCCCAAGGCCGGGAAAAGGTTGTCCCCACTATGGCGGCAGGGTTGGCGGAATTTTTGCTTGATGTTCGGGCAAGAGCCTGGTTGCGGACCATTTTGCACCGCCGATATCGTGGACTGCCGATTGACGATGAGGTGGCGGTGCTCCGTGCGGCGCAGCAAGAGCTCGGTGCCAGTGTTCCCCGCCAACGGGATCGCATGCAACGGGCAGCGGGTCTTTTGGAAAGATTTCTTCAGGAACATGATGTTGTGGTGGTGGAGGGAATCCGCACGTTTCTGTTGCCGGACATTCGCCGTGAGTGGGAAGAGGTCGTTGACCATGCGGTCGACGAGTTTTTGGAGGAACAGGAATATCGCGAATTTGTCAGTCTGTTGCGTCAGTTCATAGCTAGTGCCAACCGACGGTGGGACTTGGTGCATGTCTGTCTCAATCCCCTGCCGTTTCATTTTGAGGATGGCGCGGGCCAGCGGGTGGGGGACGATGTGCTGTCAGATTTGACCGATGGGAGGACGGTTCAAAACGGTATCCAGGACGATCTGTTGGTCAGTGCCTTGGTGACGTTGGCCCCGCAGAGAGTCATCGTGCACCGGGGACCATTGCGCAAAGAGGCCAGTCGGACGATTCAAGCGGTCTTTGAGGGGCAAGTGTCATTTTGCCAAGATTGCCCCCGTTGTCATAACGAATTGACTGATCGGCGGTTTTCATATTAAACTAGGGTCTGCCATAGCGTACCCGCGATGACCGGGCCGCGTTGCCAAAGTTCCTGAAGAGAGAGTCGGTCGTTGGCTGCAAGCCGACTCAGGCCCCCTGGCAACAGACCACCCGTGAGTGTTGGGGCAAGGAAGGGGTTTTTCCTGAAGCCCAGCGGCTGAGCCCGTTACCGCTCATGCAAGCGGGACCCGATAGGGTTCAAGGGCGGTGGAACCGCGAAAATTTTTCGTCCTCCTAAAATCCGAGGAGGGCGTTTTTTTGTTTACCAATATGGCCAGAAGAAAAAGGGAGGACGGCTGGTTATGGCAGTACGCGTGATATTTGAAGGGGAAGAACGCGAGCTGGCCGACGGGAGTACCTGGGCGGCGGCATTCGGCAGCCTCCCGCCAGAGGTCTTGGCGGCTGGGCTTAACGGCCACGTGATCGACTTGAACCGGCCGGCGGCGGAGGGTGGCCATCTGCAATGGCTGACGTTTGACGACCATGCCGGGCGTCAGGTGTTTCGCCACTCAAGCGCCCACCTATTGGCCCAGGCGGTGAAACGGCTATGGCCCGAGGCCAAGCTGGGGACGGGGCCCGCACTTGAAGACGGCTATTATTACGACATTTTTTTGGCCCAGCCCCTATCGGAAGCGGATCTGGCGCGGATTGAGGACGTCATGCGGACGATTGTGGACGAGGACTTACCGATTGAGCGGATTGAGCTAAACCGGGGGGATGCCCTCGCCCTGTTTAGGGAGCGTGATGAGACCTTTAAACTGGAAATTATTAGCCGGATTCCTGAAGGAACCACGATTTCGGCGTACCGGCAGGGAGAATTCGTGGATTTGTGCTCGGGGCCGCACGTGCCCTCGACCGGGCGCATCCAGGCCATTAAATTGAGCAGTGTTTCCGGAGCGTACTGGCGTGGCGACGAAAACAACCCGATGATGACGCGGATTTACGGCACGTCATTTCCAAGCCAGGCCCAGCTTGAACTGCACTGGCAACGCCTGGAGGAAGCCAAGTTGCGAGACCATCGCAAGCTTGGCGCGCAGTTGGATCTGTTCACGTTTCGCGAGGAAGCCCCCGGGTTCGCATTTTGGCACCCCAAGGGGCACCAAGTCTATCGCACCTTGGAGAACTTTTCGCGCCGGATTCAGGACGATGCCGGTTATCAAGAAGTGTCCACCCCGTGGATTTACCGAATCGGTCTTTGGGAACGCTCCGGGCATTGGGACCACTATCGGGAAAACTTGTTCCTGACTGAACGGGATGGCGAGACGCAAGGGGTAAAGCCCATGAATTGCCCCGGTCATGCCCTGCTGTACAAAGGGGAAAAACACTCCTATCGCGATCTTCCCATCCGCTATGCGGAATATGCTCCTTTAACCCGCTATGAGCGCTCTGGTACACTGCACGGCCTGTTGCGGGTGCGGGGATTTCACCAGGACGACGCCCATCTCTTTGTGCGTCCAGATCAAATCCGCGACGAGATGTTTGGGGTCATGGACTTGGTCGATATTGTCTATCAGGCTGTCGGAATGCCCTATGAAGTGGTGTTGTCGACACGGCCTGACGACTACCTGGGAGAGCTGGCGTTGTGGAATCGGGCCGAACAGGAGTTAGAGGAGACGCTTAAGGCGCGCGGCCTTAAATATCAAATCAATCCGAAAGATGGGGCGTTTTACGGGCCCAAACTGGACATCTATGCCGTCGACGCCCTGGGCCGCCGCTGGCAGTGTGCGACCGTGCAACTCGACTTTCAACTTCCCGAGAAATTCGAGCTGTCGTACGTCGACGCCGCTGGCGGCGTGCGCCGCCCAGTCATGATCCACCGAGCTATTATGGGCACTCTGGAGCGATTTATCGGTATTTTAGTGGAGCACTACGCGGGAGCGTTCCCGCTTTGGCTGGCCCCGGTGCAGGTGCGGCTGATTCCCATCACCGACCGCCAGCGGGATTACGCGGAAGGGATTCGGAAGCGATTAGCGCGCGCGGGAATCCGGGTCGACGTCGACGGCCGTAACGAGAAGATGGAATACAAAATCCGCGACGCCGAAATGCAAAAGGTTCCCCGCATGCTCATTGTCGGCGGGCGCGATCAGGAGAACCGCACCGTGTCGCTGCGCACCCGGGAAGACGGCGACGTGGGGCCAAAAGCCTGGCCCGATTATTTGCAAACCTTGTTAGACGAGGCGACCATGCCGGGCAGCTAAGCCCCGGCGGGTGCCGCGGGTGGGGAGCCAGGCACTTGGGCGGGCCCCCTGGGGCTTTTCGCGCGTTGCTGGCTGGCGGTAAACCGGGGAACCTATTCTCGCGAGATCCCGGTGGCTGGCCTGGAGCCCGCACCGAGTGCTTGGGCGCGCGAGTAGTTGCCGCCCGTCGTAATCGTGCAGGGAAGCAACCCGGCCGGTTGACTTGGGTGCAACGGGCAGATAAACTGTCGGTGAGGAACACCGAACAAAGCAGAGGCAGCAGCTTCTCACCCCCAGGCAGAGGCTAAAGGGGTTATTAAGCGGTTCGAAGGTGGTTTGCCCTTTGGATCCTTCTGTGGATAGGATGGGAGGTTTCCCGTCCTTTTGTTTGGCAGGACCTATCATGTGATGCTGGCGGCGGCGATTGGCTGCTGCCCGATGCCTAATGAAGGAGGGACGCCCTTATCAAGGAACTGAGAATCAACGAGGAGATTCGGGCTCGTGATGTTCGGGTTGTCGGTGGCGAGAGTGAGCAACTCGGTATTATGTCGTTGCGGGAAGCCCTGGCGCTGGCCCAGGAACGTCATCTCGATCTCGTTGAAATCTCTCCTACCGCTCGGCCTCCGGTATGCCGTTTGATGGACTACGGAAAGTACAAATATGAGCAGGCCAAGCGAGAGAGGGAGTCGCGCAAGAAACAAAAAGTGGTCAACGTCAAGGAACTCAAGATGCGTCCCAACATTGAGGATCACGACTTTGATGTCAAGGTGCGCAACGCCCGCCGCTTCCTCGACGAAGGGGATAAGGTCAAATGCACCATGGTCTTTCGGGGTCGGGAAATTGTGCACGCGAGCCTCGCTCAGGAAACCTTGCGCAAACTGGCGGAATTGGTTTCGGATGTGGGTGCGGTGGAGCGGATGCCAAAAGTTGAGGGGCGGGCGATGATTATGATTTTGGCCCCGAAAAAAGGAGCGTAACTATGGCCAAGGTTAAAATGAAAACCCATAAGGGGGCCAAGAAGCGGATTACCCTGACCGGATCCGGAATAGCCAAGCGTCATCGCGCCGGCAAGAGCCACCTTTTGGAGGGCAAGTCGGCCACGCGCCGTCGGCGGCTTCGTGGCGTTGAGGCGTTGTCGAAGGCCGATCAACATCGGGTAAAACGTTTGCTTCCTCATCATTAGGGGTATTATCGTTCGGAGGGAAGATTCATGGCACGAGTCAAAAACGGCATGGTGCGTCATCGCCGTCACAAAAAGATCCTGAAAATGGCGCGGGGATACCGGGGCGCTCGCTCCCGGCATTTTCGCCCGGCTAATGAGGCCGTCATGCACAGCCTTTGGTACGCGTATCAGCACCGGCGCAAGCGCAAAGGGGACTTTCGGAGGTTGTGGATTACCCGGATAAACGCGGCGGCACGGATCCACGGGATATCGTACAGCCGGCTGATGAATGGACTCAAACGGGCGGGAGTCGGTCTTGACCGCAAGGTGCTGGCCGATATTGCGGTCCATGACATGGACAGCTTTAGCGCACTGGTTGACAAGGCGAAAGCGGCGCTCTAAGCGGTGGGGAGGGACGGCGTCCGTGGTTATTCAGCCGCTTGACACAGCGGACAATAAACTGATTCGCCATGTGCGCCGCGTCCTTTCAAGCCGACAGACCCGCGACCGGGATGGCGAGACCGTGGTAGAAGGGGCCAGGATCGTTCAAGAAGCCGTGGAGGCGGGCGCCGAACTGGTCTCGGTGCTGTACAGCACGCGGTTTGTGTCGCACGACCGCGGGCGGAGCATGATCGCCCAGGTGATGGCGTTGCGCGCCCGTGTGATATACGTCACGGATCGTTTGCTGGATGATATTTCCGATGTGGAGCATCACCAAGGTATTTTGGCGGTAGTTCGCTACCGGATCGCCTCGCGCCGGTTGTTGCCAGTTCCGCCCAATGGACCGATGTTGGCCGTGGTGGCGGAAGCCTTGCAAGATCCAGGAAATCTGGGATCGATCATCAGATCGGCGCAAGCGGCTGGCGTCCATGCGATAGGGGTTACCGGCGGCACGGTTGACGTTCTCAATCCCAAGACGTTGCGCGCTTCGGCGGGCAGCGTGTTTCGGTTGCCGGTGGTCGCTTTAGAGGAAGGCTGGCTGGATGCGCATCGGGAGGCGGGTATCGCGGTGCGGGCCGCCGTGGTCGACGGCGGGATGGCGTATGACCAAGTGGATTGGACGGGGCCGTGCCTGCTGGTCCTGGGCAACGAGGGGCGCGGGGTGGATGCGCTCACGCTTTCCCGGGCCGAGCGGGTGACAGTGCCCATGGCGCCAGAGGCCGACTCCTTAAACGTATCGGTGGCAGGTGCCGTGATGCTGTTTCACGCCGCCTTCAGGCGCCGGCAGGCGGGAGTCGGGTACTTTTCCCCGGCCTATGGGCCCGACCCGCTGCCCGTCAGTGACTAATCACAAAGATGTCAGGGCCCTCGCCGTCTAGCGAGAAATCTGGTATCATGAGCTTGGGTCCGGAGTCATCTTGCTGGCCGCGCCCAGCGGGATGAAAGCGGCAACCGTCGTGCATTGCCGGGTGGCGTGATTTCCGCCTGATCGCGGCGGCAATGAACCCGGTTGGCAGACAAGCGAGTCGCATCCTAGGCGAATCGCAACCATATGGCAAACGCGATGACTCAGACAAGTATGCAAGGTCCGACGGTGCAGGGAGCGGGGTCGTGACTGCAAGCCCCGTCCGTCGCAACTGCTGAAATTCCCTGAGGAGCGTCTTTCTGAAAAGCGAGTAGGGAAGACCGGCGACACCGTTACCGTCGTGAATGAGGAGCGCCCCTGGGGCGTCTCGAACCAAGGTGGTATCGCGAGTGGCACTCGCCCTTAAGGGGCGGGTTTTTTATTTTCCCGAGGAGGCCAGGCATGCAATCCAAGACGTCAACTGATGGACGGTGGTGGGATTGGTTTGAGGAAACGCTCCGCACCGCGCGGGATTTACCCGCGATCCAAAGTTTGCGGTATCAATGGTTGGGCAAGCGCGGCCAGCTAACGGTGGCCATGAAAGAGTTGGCTCAACTGCCCGCCGAACAGCGGCGCCTGCGCGGCCAGCAACTCAACCAATTGCGACAACGGATGGTCGAGGCTCTCGACATTCGCCAGCGTGAGATCGACATCGAGACGGAGGCCGCTTTACTTAACGGAGAGCGCCTCGATATGACCATGCCAGGCCGCCCGCCCCGTGTGGGGCTGTTGCACCCATTGACCCGCGCTCGGCGCCGCATCGAGGATGTGCTCTTGAGAATGGGTTTCTCCTTGCATTACGGACCGCAGGTGGAAAGCGAATGGTACAACTTTGAAGCGCTGAACATTCCCGCTGGACATCCGGCCCGGGATATGCAGGATTCATTTTTTGTGGATGTTCCCAATATGGTGTTGCGCACTCACACCTCACCGGTGCAAATTCGCGCGATGCAACAACACCAAGGGCGGCTGCCGGTAAAAGTGCTGGCTCCCGGAGTGGTATACCGGCGTGATGATGACGCCACCCATACCCCGATGTTCCAACAGGTGGAAGGATTGGTCATTGACCATGGAATCGGTCTGGCCGACCTGAAAGGGACGCTTACCACGATGGTTCGGGAAGTGCTGGGAGAGCGGGTGGAGACTCGCTTTCGGTCCAGTTACTTTCCCTTTACGGAGCCGTCGGTGGAAATGGATGTGACCTGCGCTGCGTGTGGCGGCGTGGGCTGCCGAACCTGCAAGGCCACCGGCTGGGTCGAAATTCTCGGGTCTGGAATGGTCCATCCGGTGGTGCTTGCCAACGGAGGCTACGACGCCAGCGTGGTTAGCGGATTCGCGTTTGGACTCGGCATCGAGCGGCTGGCGATGCGTCTGTTTGGACTGGATGACCTTCGGCTGCTGTATCAGAACGACCTGCAGTTCTTGCAGCAGTTTATACGTTGGGAAGGAGGGCGACAGGCATGAAGCTGAGCCATCGTTGGCTATCTCGCTATGTGCCGGACCTGCCGAGCCCCGAAAGGGTGGCCGTGGTCCTGCAGCAACTGGGGATTGAGGTGGCCGCCATGGAGCCGTGGGGAGAACGGCTGCGGGCGATCGAATTGGTGGAAGTAGTCCGGCGCGACCCGCATCCCCGGGCGGATCGCCTGTATCTGGTGAGTGTCCGGCGCGGAAGCGGCGAGGTGCTGTCGGTCGTCACCGGGGCGAGCAACGGATTCCCCGGTGATCGGCTTTGGTATGGTCCTGCCGGCACGGTGTTGGCCGACGGGCACGTTCTCGGCGTCAGGGATTTCCGGGGGGTGACATCCCCCGGCATGTTGCTCTCGCCGGAGGAGGCGGGGTTTTCGGCTGAGCCGGGAGATCTGTGGGTGTGGCGTCAGGCGGATGCGGTGGGATCCACCCTGTTAGATGTGCTGAGGGGGCCAGACTGGGTTTATGACCTTGAACTGACGCCCAACCTGGCGATTTACTATCAAAGTGTGCGCAATATCGCCCACGATGCCGCGGCAGTAGCCGGATGGACCATGAACGACGATCGCGAACCGTTTCCCTTCGGCCAGAGCACGGGACTGCTCCGGGTGGAGAGCCGGGCCGACTGCCCGTTATATGGTCTGGTGGCGCTCGACCTGGTTCCCGGAGCGGTAACCCCCTTGTGGATGCAGGCCCTGCTGAGAGCGACTGGGCAGCGGCCGATTCACCCGGCAGTGGATGTGACAAATTTTGTTCTCTGGGATTGCGGGCAGCCGTTGCACGCATTTGATCGTGACCGGGTGGTGTTGCCGATTGCGGTGCGCAGAGCGTTGCCGGGAGAAAGTCTGACCCTCCTGGATGGAACCGTCGCCGCTCTAACGTCCGCCGACCTGGTCATTGCCGACGGGCACGGGCCTATTGCGCTGGCCGGAGTCATGGGCGGCGCCGAGTCGGCGATACGGCCCGACACCACCCGGATTCTCTTGGAATCGGCCCATTTTTCCGCGCCTGTGGTCTTTCGCACGCTTCGCGCGCGGCAGCTGCCTACCGATGCGGCGCTACACTTTGGCAAGGGAACGGATGCGGTCATGGCGGCGGCGGCTCCTGCCCGGGTGCTGGCGGTCATGGCGGCAGACGGGCTGCTGGCCGGGGTAGGCGACAGCGCCATCTTGGGCGAAGTGCCGCGGCAGCGCGTTATCCCGTTTGAACCGGAGACGATCCGGACCTTGTTGGGGGTGGCCTGGAGCGATGAGCGCGTGAGCTTGGCGCTAGAACGGTTGGGATTCGGTGTGGCGCGAGACCTGGTGACGATCCCGTCGTGGCGCCATGATGTCGAGGGCAGCGCGGATTTGGCGGAAGAAGTCGCCCGTTATTACGGACTTGACACCATTTTGCCGCGGCTGCCGCGGATGGCGGCTTCCCCCGGGAAGCGCGAACCGGAGCAGGAGTTTCTGGAACGGTTGCGAGATTTGTGGGCCCAGGCGGGGTATTGGGAGGTGGCGACCCGCACATTTAGTTCGGAGGAACGGGAACGGACGCTTAACCGCCCCACCGGCCGGCAGCCGTTGCAATTGGCCAATCCCTTGCGCAATGAGGAGAGTCGGCTGCGCACCGACCTGTTGACCAGCCTCTTGGAGGTGTTTCAGTTCAACCGTTCGCGGCGCGACCGCCCTATCGCCATGTTTGAAGTGGCGTCGGTTTTTGCCCGCGAGGGCGAACGCGTGGTGGAATCGGTGGAATTGGCCGTGGTGGAGTCCCTGGATCCGGTGGAACAGTTTCCGCATGGGCCGCGCCCGTCGATATACGATCTAAAGGGGGCGTTAGAGTGGGTGGCCGCCCAATTGGGTTGGGAACTGAGCCTGTCGGTACCCGCTCAGATTCCCGCTTTTCTGCATCCCGGCCGTTCGTTGGCCATCGCGTTTACGCACGATCCGCAGGGCGGGGGAGGATGGTTAGGAGAACTAAGACCGCGAACGGCGCAAGGGTTTCAAGGGAGGCGGGTTGCCGTCTTGACCATGCGCGCGGACCGACCGGCGTCACCCCGGCCGCGTGGAGTCATGGCCCATCCGTCACGCTTCCCGGAAATCGTCCGGGACCTGTCGTTGGTGGTTCCGGAGCCGGTGACGTTTGACGAAGTCCAAACCCGAATTGGGCGCACAGGGTCGGCGGATCTGCGGCAAACGCGGCTTATCGACCGTTTCGAGGGTGATTTTGGTGTGTCGCTGACGGTGCGGCTGACATTTCAGTCCGATGCCGAAACCCTCACCGATCAGGCGGTTGAAGAAGAGGTCGCGCATATTTTGTCGGAACTCGCAGGGGTGGGAGTTGTGCTTCGGCAATAATTGCGATGAATTCGCCGAAACCGGCAGGAATTCGACCGGCATGTCGAGAAGTAGTGATAAAATTCGCGTAAAGGAGCCATCACAGTGGGGAACGCGAGCAAAGGAGCCGGCACTGCGGGAGACCCGATTCGCACGACGGTGAGCATCTATGGCGAGGACTACCAGCTTAAGGGTGACATTCCAGAAGATGTGGTGAAGGCCTTGGCCTATCACGTCGATAACCGTCTGCGAGTGCTTCACTCCAAGAACCCGCGTATCAATCTGCATCGGCTTGCGGTGTTGGTGGCTATGAACACGGCCGAGGAGTTGTTCCGCTTGCAGCAAGAGCATGATCAGATGGTAGCCACCATGCAGAAACAGTGGCGCCAGAAGCGCGAGTCGAAAGACGCGACCTAGTCCGAGGCATTGTCTGGCCGCAAGGCAGGCTCCGCGAGTCGGGTTGGTGCGGTCCGGGATGGGAAGTGGTATCCTGGCTCTTCCGGAGGGAAGGGCCTGGGGGTGGTTTGCGAACCGGGGATCGGAAGCGGAGCACCACCGGGGTTCGCCAACTGGCGTCATGCCGGTCAGCGACGAAGCGGGCCCCGCTGGCTATAGGCCGGCGGACGTGCCTTTTTCTGGGATGATTGGACGGGGTAGTTCACGGTACTGTCGACTCATCACGGCGACGCGGGTGACCGGTCAGAGGGACGTGGTCCGCCGCGATACGCATGGGAACTGCGGGGGTGGGCTGTGGGCCATGGTTGGTGGCGAGAGCGTGCGCTCACTAATTTGGTGGCTGGGCGTCGGGTCCTGCCCGCTTTCAGCTGGTCGCTGGACGATCGCACGAACCATCGATCATGCCCTCGGGTTGCCCGCCCAGCCGACGGAGGCGACCGTCAAGGCTGCTCTGCTGACCGGTTGTCGTCCGGACGTCGCAGCCAATCATACGCATCCGGCCCATCGGCCCGACGATCGGCTGGCCGCCTGGATTCAGCAGCGGAGCGCATTGCGGGCCTGGGTCGAGCGTGGGGTAGCGGTGCGCTACGGCACGGGTGAACCGCCCATCTCGTTTCAACAGCGGCCGCGAGCCGAGATGGCGGCTTGTCCGGGACCAGTACCGACGGTGGGGAGCATTCGCCGCGGCGAGGCGGTGGCGCGTGATTTGACGGGGGACTGGCTGGTGGCGCGGGGACATCGCGACCTGGCGCCGCTAAGCGCGGCGCAGGTAGCGGGGCGCATAGCCGGATGGGCTGCACGCTTTTCGATCATTTTCCTGGTCACTGACCATTTGGCGGTTGGCACGGTCGTGCAGCAGGTGATGGAGGGCCTCATGGAACGGAAATTCGACGTGATCTGGGTGGGGGTTCCCGTGGTGTGGCCGGACGATCGGCTTTTCTTGGCTACGACGCTGGGCCTGGGCGACCAAGTGCAGTCGGCCTTCGACGTGACGACCGTGATTGACCTTTGGCTTGGCGGGCAAACATGATGACGGGGGACGAGACGCTCCCATTTAGCCAAGACGGGAGCGGGCAACCGAACGTGGAGGAACAGGGAACCGGAACACTGGGCTGGTTGCAGAAAGAAAGCTTGCGGGTGCTGGAGTTTGCCCAGGTCCTGGGTCTCGCGGCCGCGCGGGCCGAGACCGAAATGGGGCGGGAAGCGGTTCAGGCGTTGGCGCCGTTAAAGAGCCTTGACGATTTGCATGCGTGGCAGCTGGCGCTGCGCGAAGCCTGGAGTCTGGCTGCCCAAGGCCGTTTGACCCTGCAGGGCGCATGGCCGCTCGCGCCGTTGGCGAATCGCGCTGCAAAGGGAGGCACCCTCGCTGCAGTCGAATTGGCACGGGTGCTGTCCACCGTGAGCGTGGCGCAACGGGCTCGCGAGGTTGTGCTGGACGGTGATGGGCCGATCCTAGCCGAGGACTGGCGCCCCGTCGCCATCCCGCTGGCGCTGCGCAGCCGACTGGAACGGACGGTGACTCCCGAAGGCGACGTGCTGGATCGAGCCAGTCCCCGGCTTGAGCAAATTCGGCGGGCGATTCATCAACTGGAAGAGGAGATTGACCGCGAGTTTGAACGGCTGTTTCGTTCCTCGCGGTGGGCTCCTTTTCTGCAGGAAGCGGTGGTGACGGTGCGCTTTGGGCGCCGCGTGGTGCCCGTCAAGCGGGAGTTCCGCCACTCGGTCCCGGGGATTGCTCACGACCAGTCGGCGTCCGGCCAAACGGTATTTGTCGAACCGTTGCCGGTCGTGGAGCGGCAAAACCGCCTGGCGGGCCGCATGACCGAGGAACGGGAGGAGATCGACCGCATTCTGCGCGAAGTGTCACGGGAAATCGGCGAGTCGGCCGAATCGTTGCGCACCATGCACACCGTCCTCTGCGCGCTCGATGTCCGCTTGGCCATCGTCCGTTACGGGATGGCCCTGGGGGCGGTGTTTCCCGAGGTTGGTGGCCGCGAACTTATCCTGCGGGATGCGCGCCATCCGTTGCTGGCCCACCCGGTGCCGATTTCCCTGGAACTGACGGAATCCCGCCGCGTGCTGGTGATAACCGGTCCCAACACCGGCGGCAAGACGGTCGCGTTAAAAACCGTGGGCCTGATGACCGCCCTGGCCTGGACCGGATTTCCCATTGCCTGCGGCGAGGGAACCCGCATTCCTTTGGTGCGGCACACGCTGGCGGATATCGGCGATGAACAGAACCTGGAGCAAAACCTTTCCACCTTTTCCTCCCATATGGCGCGGTTAATTCCCATGATGTCGGCGGCGGATGATGGCACGTTGTGCCTGGTCGATGAGATCGGAGCGGGCACTGACCCGGAGGAAGGAGCGGCGCTGGCCGAGGCGATGCTGGAACGGCTAGCGGATCGACGAGCCTATGCCGTGGTTAGCACGCACTATGGCCGACTCAAATTGGTGGCGTTTCACGATGCCCGCATTGAAAACGCGCAGGTGGAATTTGATCGCGAGAGCCTGCGGCCGACCTACCATTTGATGATGGGTCAGCCGGGGAGTTCGCATGCGCTCTATATTTCGCGCCGGCTAGGTTTAGAAGAGGCCTTGCTCGCCCGCGCCGAGACGTTCTTGAATGCCGAAAGCGTGAAGTTGGCCGACGCCATTCTGGAAGTCAACCGGGTTCAGCGACAACTGCGCGAAGCCGAAACGCTGGTGGCCAAAGAGCGAAGCGATCTGGCGGTGTTGCGCGAACAACTGGAGGATGAACGGGTCCGCTTTGCACGGGAACAGGACCGGGAGCGGCAACGACTGCGCGTCAACTGGCAACGGCAAATGGAGGAGATTCGGCGCGAGGTGGAGGCCGCGCTGAAGGAGGTGCGCGCTGAGGAGGGCGAAGCGCGCGCGCGCGCGATGGAAACCTTTCGCCAGCGTTATCGGCAGATGCAGGACTTGCCTCCCGCGCTGGCAGATGCGCGCCACTCCCCCGCGGGCGCGCGACCGGAGAAGGCCGGAGACTTTGTGCGGGTGGCTGGTTTTAGCGAGTTGGGGATGGTCACGGACGTAAACGGGGAGACGGCGACCGTGGAAATCGGGTCTCTCCGGCTAAAATTGGCGGTGAGCGATTTGGAACGGGTCGAGCCCCCCAAGCCGGCCGCTGCCCGTCGACCGGCCCGGGGCACGGGTCCGCTTCCCGTCCAGAAAGCCGAGAGCATTCGGATGCAATGCGACTTGCGCGGCATGACGACCGCGGAAGCATTGGCAACCCTCGACAAATACTTGGATGACGCGGTGTTGGCGGGCCTTCCGTTGGCGCGCATCATCCACGGCAAAGGGACCGGGGTGCTCCGCCGCGCGGTCGGGGAGGCGCTTCGCGGCGATCCGCGGGTGTTTGCGTTTCGCCTTGGGCAAATGGGGGAAGGCGGCGACGGGGTTACCGTCGTGCAATTGGATGAGGCGGCCGATTTGGGCTGACTCTGGGAACTTTTCAGCGTCCTGGCCCTATGGTATACTCTCGCCAGGATAAGCGGAGGGATCTGCGTGGCGGACATTGCGAAGATCGTGGACTGGTTGGTAAACGGAACGGATGATGTGGTTAGCCGGGAGCTGCTGGCTGGAAAACTTGAGAGGTCTGATCGCACCGGCAAGCCGCTGGTCGTCAAGTTGGGTGTGGACCCAACCGCCCCCGACATCCATCTCGGTCACACCGTGGTGATGGAGAAGCTTCGGCAATTTCAGGAATTGGGCCATCAAGTGGTGTTTTTGATTGGAGACATGACCGGACGGATTGGAGACCCGACCGACCGCATGGCCACCAGAAAACAGCTCTCGGGCGATGATGTCCGCGATTTTTCCCGCAGCTACGTGGATCAAGCCCGAAAAATCTTGGATTCCGACCGTTTGGTGTTGCGTTATAACAGCGAATGGCTAGCCCCGCTAGATTTGTCAGCCGTCACCCGGTTGATGAGCCATATGACCTTGGCCCGCATCCTCGAGCGGGATGATTTTCACAACCGTTATGCCGAGCATGCGCCCATTCATCTGCACGAATTGCTTTATCCCCTTATGCAAGGCTATGATTCGGTGGCCTTGCACGCTGACGTGGAACTCGGGGGGACCGATCAGCGCTTTAACATTATGACCGCCCGCCAACTGCAAGAGGCCTACGGCCAAGAGCCGGAAGTCGGGATGTTTATGCCGATTTTGGAGGGGACTGACGGCGTACGCCGCATGGGCAAGAGCCTGGGCAATTATATCGGCGTCAATGAGCCGCCGGAAGAGATGTACGGCAAGGTCATGTCCATCCCCGACACGCTTATCGTGCGCTGGTCGCACTTGCTGTTGGGTCGGGATCCAGACGTGGTGGCGGGCGCCATTGCAGGCGGCAATCCCCGCGACGAGAAGGCCAATCTGGCGCACGGGGTGGTGTCCCGGTTTTGGGATGCGCTGGCGGCAGACCGCGCGGCCGACTACTTTGACCGTGTATTTCGGCAGCATGAGGTTCCCGCAGATGCTCTGGTCATCGTGTTGACCGACGCCACGCGGAAAAGCTCCGCCTTGGATCTGGTGGCGACGCTGCCGGATGTGCCGAGCCGCCAAGAGGCACGGCGTCTCTTGCAGCAGCAGGCGGTAACGCTGAGCGGGATCCGTTTAGGCATGGGGGATGAGGTTTCGCTGCAGGCGGGAGATTGGCTTAAAGTGGGAAAACGCCGATACTATCGGTTTGAATAGGAGAAATCGATGACCGAGCGGGATGACGAACGGACCGGATGGGACAAACTGGAAACCGGGCACTATGAAGAGGCCGAGACCGCGTTTCGCAGCGTATTGGAAATCAATCCGCTGCATTCGAGCGCACTGACTGGCCTGGGCGTAATCTATCTCGCGGCGGGGGAGGTCGACCAAGCCCGTGATCTGCTGGAAATGGCGCTGTCGCAGGCGGAACGGGAACTCCCGCGCAAGAAGCGCCACGCCCGCGCCGATGATCCGTTAGTGCGTCCCTACGTTCGTGCGCTCTTCTATCTAGCGGTGGCGTCGGCTGAAGAGGGCGAGTGGGAGCAGGTTGTCGATCCGCTGGAAGATCTCATGGCGTGGGATGCCTCCGGTTTCAACGGGGATGCCATTTTGCTGCTGGCGCAAGGATATCATCGCACCGGCCGCTTGGAGGAGGCGGCCCGCACTTATCTGGAATCGGGCGACAAGCATCCGGAGGCGCTGTATTCGCTGGGACTGGTCTATTTCCAGCAAGGACGCGTGAAGGACGCGGAACGGTTTTGGCTCCGCGCGCTGCGCCGGCATCCGGAACTCGCTTTTCTGATTGCCCGCTATCCGCGTGTCCGAGCTCTGCCTTTGTCGCCGATTCGGCATCGGGAGTTCTCAGCTAACGCCGAGTACATCGAGGCGACGGTCGATTTGTGGCCGATGGAAGCGCGCGCCGCTTTAGACAAGATGTGTCAGCAGGCGGCGCTGGGGAGCGGCTAACGTGACGGGCGGCCTGAGAGTGGCCGTTATTGGGGCCGGGGCCTTGGGCAGCCCGATGGTGCAGGGCCTGGCCGCCGCTCAAGCGGCCGCTTTGATCCGGGTCGTGGATGGCGATGTAGTGGCCCTGTCCAACCTGCCGCGCCAGCCCTGGTATACCGAACAGGATGTCGGACGGCCTAAAGTCCAAGCGCTGGCCGACCCGGGGCAAACCGTCAGCCCGCCGTGGCTAGAGAGCGTTCCGGAGATGCTGACTGCCAACAATGCTCACGATCTGCTAGAGGGAATGGATCTGGTGCTTGACGGATCGGACAACTGGGAGACCCGACAAGCCATCGAAGGCTGGGCCTGGACCGTTGGAAAACCGTGGATTTTTGCCTCCGCGCTGCGGTGGGAAGGGATGACGGGATTGCTCCAGCCGGGGCGCGCGTGTCTGCGCTGTTTGTTCGGGGACGAGACGCTGGACGGTCCGCGTTGTTTTGAGAGCGGGGTGGTGGGAGGCCTGACGCTGGCGGTGGCCGGCCGCGCGCTGACGATATTGGACTGGTGGGGCAAGAATCCCGCGGACCCCGCGTTAGATCGCTGGTGGCTGGTGGACGGCTGGACCGGACGCACTACCGGCATTCGCCGAAATGAGCGGGGGTGCGTGCACCATGGAACTTGACGACGTCACCCTTGACCGCTATTCCCGACAAATCCTGGTTGAACAAATCGGGTACGACGGACAGGTGCGTTTGCTGCAAACCGCCGTCATCGCCACCGGTCCGGAC
This sequence comes from Bacillota bacterium, assembly GCA_021797825.1. GTDB lineage: Bacteria > Bacillota > Sulfobacillia > Sulfobacillales > Sulfobacillaceae > JAJZZA01. The sequence continues at coordinate 48,352 of JAJZZA010000010.1, forward strand.
CCTTGGCGATCATGGGCGGTGCGGTATCTGCGGGCGGCTGGGCTTCGGGTCGCCGACCTCTCAGGTGCCGCCGGCCCCGTCTGTTTGGAGGCGCTGACCATTCGGGAAGAGATCGCGACCGAGGCAGCGGATCTGGGGCGGATAATGGAAGACATCGGGTATGCCGTGTGCCGGATCCTGCGCTCGGCGGTGGAGATGGAGGGGTAGCGCGTGCAAACCTTACGGATTGCCATGGTGCAAATGAACAGCGTGGTGGGTGACGTCGAGACCAATCTGACCCGCATGCTGGATGCGCTGAGCGAAGCCCGGCGCGGTCAAGCCAATTTGGTGGTGTTTCCGGAGATGGCTTTAGCTGGGTACCCGCCCGAGGACTTGCTGTTCCGGGGGAGTTTTATTGACGCGTTGGAAACGGCGCATCAACAACTGGCGGCGGCCACGACCGGACTGATGGCAATCTATGGCACCGCCTTGCGCGCTGACGGTCTTATCAACGCTGCGGTGGTCAGTGCGGACGGCCTGCCGGTGGCTCGCATCGCCAAACGGCACCTGCCCAATTACGGGGTCTTCGACGAAGCGCGTTATTTCCGGCCGGGGCGGAGCGTCTCGGTTTTGGAGTGGGGCGACTGGAAGATTGGGGTATCGATCTGTGAAGATCTCTGGTATCCCGACGGTCCCTATTTGGCCCAGGCGCGGGCGGGCGCCCAGCTGCTGGTCAATATCAGCGCATCGCCGTATTCCCGCGGCAAGGGCGTGCAACGCGAGCAGATGATGGCCACGCGCGCCGACGACGCCGCAGCCTACCTGGTTTGGACCAACTTGGTAGGCGCGCAGGACGAGTTGGTCTTCGACGGACAAAGTGCCGTGTTCTCGCCGCAAGGCGAGGTCATGGCCCGCTCTCCGGCCTTTTTAGACGACATGTTGTGGATTGATTTGGATCGTGCCCCGGGGGAACATCGCCGTTGGATCGACCCGCGCTGGCGTCTGGGGGATGAACCGGAGGAGGTGCGGAAAATTGTGGTGGCGGGCGCGCCGGCGCCGCCGGCGGCGGGGCCGGTCGCCATCCGCATCGCGCCGCGGCTGGGGGCGGAGGAGGATCTGTACCAGGCGTTGGTTGCCGGCGTGCGGGATTACGTTGCGAAGAATCGATTTGGGGAGGTCGTGATCGGGATATCCGGGGGCATCGACTCCGCCCTGACGGCGGCCATTGCCCAGGATGCGTTAGGCAGCCAGCGGGTGCACGGGGTATTTATGCCGTCGGCCATCACGTCGCCCACCTCCTATCAGGATGCCCGCAGCTTGGCCGCCAATCTTGGCATCGACTGGCGGGAAATTGGCATCGGCCCGGTTATGGACAAGTTCATGGACCAACTGGCCCCGTCTTTCGCGGAACGGGCGCCGGATTTGACCGAGGAAAATCTCCAGGCCCGTATTCGCGGCACGCTCCTGATGGCGCTCTCCAACAAAATGGGATGGCTGGTGCTGACCACCGGCAACAAGAGTGAAATGGCAACGGGCTACAGCACGCTGTATGGCGATATGGCCGGAGGCTTTGCGGTATTGAAGGATGTACTGAAGACCGACGTGTTCCGCTTAGCCGTCTGGGTCAACCGCCATGGCGAACGGATACCCCCCAACGTCTTGTCCAAGCCCCCCACCGCCGAACTTCGTCCTGATCAAAAGGACGAGGATAGTCTGCCACCATACGCGGTGCTGGATCGCGTTCTGGAAGGATATATTGAAAACGATATGAGTCCGGACGCCTTGGTGGCGGCGGGACTTGATGTCGAAGCCGTTCAACTGGCGGTAAGGTTGGTCAACCGCAACGAGTATAAACGCCGACAGGCGCCCATTGGCATAAAGGTTACGCCGCGCGCTTTCGGCCGGGACCGGCGCATGCCGGTTACGGGACGGTTTTAACCTGTTTGAAGGAGTGAACTCATGTCCGGGCATTCCAAGTGGGCCAATATCAAACGCCGGAAGGCCAAGGTCGATGCCGTCAAGGGGACGGTCTTTTCCCAACTGACCAAGGAGATCATGGCGGCTGCGAAACACGGGGGGCCGAACCCCGACACCAACTTCAGGCTGCGCATCGCGATTGACAAGGCCAAGGGCCAGAATCTGCCATCGTCCAATATCGAGCGCGCGGTGCGCCGCGCGACCGGTCAAGAGGAAGGGGTCCAATATGAGGAGGCGGTGTACGAGGGGTACGGTCCGGGCGGCGCGGCCGTGTACTTGCAAATTCTTACCGACAACCGCAATCGCACGGCGGGCGAAGTCCGCCACATTTTTTCACGGCACGGGGGATCGCTCGGGGAAACCGGTTGCGTGGCCTGGATGTTCGAACCCAAAGGCCGCTTGGTGATCGGCGCAACCCGGCAGAGCGAAGAAGACCTGTTGGAATTGGCGATTGAGGCCGGCGCCGACGATTTGGAGCACGATGCGGATGATGGCGTGGTGGTGTGGACCGCGCCGGACCTGCTCGATCAAGTCCGAACGGAGTTCGAGGCGCACGGAATTCCGGTGACCGAGGCCGAATTGGTTCGTCTGCCCAAAACCACGGTGGCGGTGGCGGACCGGGAGGCCGAACAACTGGCAGATTTGCTGAGTTTGCTAGACGACCACGATGATGTGGAACGCGTGTTTTCCAACGCCGACTTTTCCGAAGACCTATAACCGGGATCATGGCCTTTGACCCCCCGCTGGCCAACAGGCGGGGGAGATCAAACGGCGCGATGTGCCGGCCAATGCCTGCGGTTGCACGATTCTGGCAGAGTGGGTGTGGCGCGTTGCGCCCGCCATCAGCGGCTAGGCGCCTGCCGGAGTCCGTGCCGTCCGCGCGGAGATCGCCCGTTGCCCACGCGGCGTCTTCGTGGGACGGCCGCCGGTGGTTTCTGTCGCCAAACGCCGTGCCGGGTTTGGCGCTTTGGGCAACGTTGTGGCCGCGCGGGTCTGGCGTTTGTCGCTTTGGCCAGGGCGCAACGGGACGTAATGGAGTTATCAGTGGGTGAGGGAGCGGAGCGGCTGATTGGCCGCAAAGGCGGGGAAAGGCTGGGAGAAAACGGCGGGTGCGGGTTCCGACGGAAGGCTGGCCTGCCCGCCGGTTATTTCCCGGATCTTGTCGCCGAGGGTTTTCAGGTCTGCTGTGCCGATATTTTCCAAGTCCCAAAAATATTCGACCGCTCCGACCATTTTGTGGGTGACCGGGTTCCAGAGCGGGGTCGACAGAATCTCGATCGCGAGGCGTGCGCCATCTGCCGCGAAGCCCACGACCGGTTGTTTGTGGGCGTGATTTTTCACCATGGTCCAGACCAGCGGACACGCTCCCACGCAGAGGGGATGCCCCTTTAAGTCCCGATGGTTAAGACGCTGCTCATGGCAGCGGTGCTGCTCCATTTGGTATTTTGACCACCCCGTGGCGGCGACCGCCGCTTGATTCCAGGCCACGATCTGCCGCGACCGGGTGACGACATAGGTGGGGAAGGGCGTCTCATAGGCCATCTCCGCGGCTTTTTGCAGAATTTCCCCATCGGACGGGGGCAATCCCCGCCGGGGCACGTCAATGGACGGCCTGACTGCCACCCGCACCGGCGAGGAGATCGGTGCGGGCTGGGGACGGCCTAACAGAAATCCTTGTCCCAGCGGTATGCCAATCTGCTGCAGCACCCGCAGTTCCGCCTCGGTCTCAATTCCTTCGGCCAGCAGCGTGATGCCTTGATCCAGGGCCAGTTCGCGGAAATGGGTTACCATCGACTGGCGTGTCGTGTGGTGATCGATCCCCGCGATGAGCAAGCGGTCGATTTTCACGATGTGCGGTTGCACGGCTAACACCAAGCCCAGACCGGCGTAGCCTACGCCATAGTCGTCAATCACGATTTGAAAGCCGCTCTCGCGCCATCGCTGGATCTGCTGCAAGCAGTCGGGATGTTCCAGGGTATTGTGGGCTTCGGAGATTTCCAGGGCAATGCGAGACGGCGTCAGCGGCGGGCGTGCTGTGAGCGCCAGCGTGGAATACGCGCCATCAATATTTAGGAACAATTTTTGCTTGCCCGTTAAGTGCCGGGAGCCCCAGGCCAGTCCCAACATCCGGCACTGGGTCTCCAATGCGGCCCCCTGGCCCTGGCGGCGAGCTTCGGCGAACAATTGCGCGGGAGACGCCCAGGTCGACGCCGGCTGTCCCCGGATGAGGCTTTCATATCCGATAATGTCACCCGTGGACAGGTCGACGATGGGTTGCGCCGCGACCCATAATCCCTCCAAAAAGTCTGAGTCCACCCGCTGGTCCTCCCCGTGCGTTCGGACTGGCCTATAAGTCCCATTATATAGGAAATTCTGACGCGACTGTCAATCCTTGGAGACGATGAGTCGGCCGCGATACCTGTCAAGCATGAAAATGCGGCCGGTTGGCTGGGGCCGACCACCGTTGGAAGATGGCACAGTTTAGGATTGGGATAGTGGAGAGGTGCCCCCTCCGGTTCACCGAAAGATGGTGAGGGGGCGTTGCGGGGTTTGACCGTGCCCGCAGTGGTGACCCGCTCCGGGGTGGTCCGGTGATTGCTGTCTAAACGGTCTGAACGGGTCCGGGTATGTGAAGTTCGGACGGGATTCCGCAGAAAATCCCGGGCAATATAGGAGATCGGGCTCATGGCGTCGTATATGTCTAGGTGAAGGGGGATGTCGATGCGCATTCTTGGGATCGATCCGGGTACGGCCATCTGCGGCTGGGCGGTGGTGGATCGTACCGGATCCAGCATGACAGCGGTGGATTTCGGCGTCATTAGGACCCCGGCCGGCCGTGAGCCGTCACGGCGGCTGGCCGACATTTTCGACGCGCTCTCGGCTTTGATTGATCGGTTGCGGCCGGAGGCGGCTGCGGTGGAACAACTGTTTTTCGGCCAAAACAGCAAGACCGCGTTGGCCGTCGGGCAGGCGCGCGGGGTGGTGTTGTTGGCTTTGGCGCGGGCCTCGTTGCCGTATGTGGAAATAACCCCGAACGCGGTGAAGCAGGCGGTAACCGGATATGGCGGGGCGGACAAACGGCAAATTCAACTGATGGTGCAAAGGATTTTTGGATTGGATGGGATCCCGCAACCGGACGATGCGGCCGACGCCCTGGCCGTCGCCTTGGCCGGGGGGGAATTTCTCAGATTTGGGAGGGCGGTCGATGATCGTTGAATTGCGCGGGGACGTGACGTCCCGTCAACCCGGCTATTGCGTCCTTGACGTCGGCGGAGTCGGTTATGGGGTGGAGGTGCCCCGCGAAACGGAACAGGCGCTGCCTGGGGTGGGTCAGACCGTGCGGCTGTTTACCCATCTGCTGGTGCGTGAGGATGGATGGCGTCTGGTGGGCTTCGCAACCCGCGAAGAAAGGCAGTGCTTTGTCGACGCGTTGTCCGTCTCCGGGGTGGGGGTCAAAGGGGCCTTGGCGTTGTTGAGCCATTTGGGCGTGCGCGGCCTCAAGGCGGCGGTGAAGGAAGGCCGCTGGCAACAATTGAAGGAAGCTCCGGGAGTCGGACCCAAGATTGCGCAGCGCGCCGTGTTGGAGTTGTCCAGTAAATGGAAAGGCCCGGGCGAAATGATTGCGCCCGGCATCGATCCGGGTGCGCTGGAGGAGGCCGACGAAGCGATGGCGGCGTTGTTGTCGCTGGGCTTTAGCGGTCAGGAAGCTGCTCTCGCCCTCAAGGACGTGCCGCTGGACCGGCCGGCCGGGGATCGGGTGCGCGATGCGCTGCGGCGTCTTGATCGTCGGCATGGGGTGGGGGCATGAGTCCAGACCGGATTGTGAGTCCCGACGCGATGACCGGTGAGCCGGATCCGGTGCTGCGCCCGCAACGCTTGCATGAGTACATCGGCCAGGATTTGATAAAAGAGCGGTTGGCGATTTTTATCGAGGCCTCCGCTGCACGGCGCGAGCCGCTTGACCACGTGCTGTTATATGGACCCCCAGGATTGGGCAAGACCACGCTGGCCCATATCATTGCCAACGAGATGGGCGTGGATATCCGTTATACCAGCGGACCGGCTATTGAGCGGGCGGGGGACCTGGCCTCCATTCTCACCAACCTGGAAGACGGACAGGTCTTGTTTATCGATGAGATTCATCGATTGGCCCGGGCCGTAGAAGAGGTTTTGTATCCCGCCATGGAGGATTTTGCATTGGATTTAGTCTTGGGCAAGGGACCCAGTGCGCGATCGATGCGCCTCTCGTTGCCGCGGTTTACGCTAGTTGGGGCTACCACCAGGGCGGGAATGCTGACGGCACCGCTGCGCGACCGGTTTGGGGTGCTGATCCACTTGGATTTTTACCCGCCAGAGGATTTGGCGCGAATCGTAACCCGCGCGGCACGCGTCTTGGGCACCGATATCGACCCCTCGGCTACGGTGGAAGTGGCTCGGCGCAGTCGCGGCACGCCGCGGATTGCCAATCGCCTGTTGCGCAGACTGCGGGATTATGCCGACGTGCGTGGTGACGGGGTGATTTCCCAAGGCATTGCCGAGGAGGGGCTCGACCTGTTGGAAGTCGACCCCTACGGGCTTGATCAGGTGGATCGCAGGATGTTGTTCGCTCTGGCGGATCGCTACAATGGGGGCCCAGTCGGTCTCGAAACCCTATCGGCGGCCATTGGCGAAGAGAGCGGAACGATTGAGGATGTCTACGAACCTTACCTCTTGCAACAAGGCTTTATTCAGCGGACTCCGCGCGGGCGGTTGCTGACTCCCATGGCCTGGCGGTACTTGGGGAGACCGGAACCGGCTTCCTGAGCGGCCGACCCCGGCCGCGAGCGATGTGGCGCGGTTGCGGGATATTTTTTTGACCCGACGGCAAACGCCCCAAAATCACCAGGCGTCCGCGAATGCTATATATGCGAGGTGGATCCATTGGGACTTCGCTTCGGTCGGCAGCGGGCTAAGGAGCCGATTTTGCTGCTGGAGGCTGCCCGCGGCGGTGACAACGATGCACGAAACCAATTGATTCACGATTTCACGCCGTTTGCGCTGAAAATTGCCAGTCAGGCGGCGGGGAGGTTTTTGCGGCCAGGGGTCGATGAGGAAGTTTCTGTGGCGCTCATGGCGATGAACGAGGCGATTTCCGCGTACGACGAAAACAAGGGGGCATTTTTGGGTTTTGCCCAAACCGTTATTCGCCGGCGCCTGGTCGATTATTTTCGGCGGCAACGGACTCGTCAGCCCGAAGTGGTGTTAAGCGAATTGGACGCGGACGAGGAGAGCGGGGAGAGCGAGCCGTCACGGCTTGACCGTGTAGCCCATGAAACCTGGCGGCTGATGCAGGACGAGGAGAACCGCCGTGCCGAAATCGAAGAATTTCAGGAAATTCTTCTGGAATTTGGGGTCAGCCTGGCGGACTTGGCAAAACTGGCGCCGAAACATCAGGATTCGCGTGACCGCGCCATCCAAATCGGACGTCTGGTTGCGAGCACGCCGCAATACCGTGATTACTTAGCGCAGCGCAAAGAATTGCTGGTGAAAGGGCTGCTCCAGGAACCGGGGATTAGTCGCAAGATTTTGGAACGCCATCGGAAATACATTATCGCGGTGGCCGTGATATTGACCCACGACTTGCCGTATTTGCGGTCGTATTTGTTAGAACAGTAAGAGGAGAAAGAGCCCACATGCGTATCCGGGCACTAGTCATGGCGGTGGATGGTCCCAAAGCCACCGTAATGTTGCCGGGGGGAGAGTTTCGCACCATCTCGACACGACATCAGTCGTTGGTGGTGGGACAGGAATGCTGGATTCCCGCCACGAGCTGGCCGCCCGGGGCAATCCCTGCGATCGGTGCGGCAGCGCTGGTCTTGCTGGCAGCGGCCATTCCCAACTGGTTGGGACCTGCGGTGCCGGTGCAAACCGCAGTCATCAGCCTGGACATTAATCCCAGCATTAACCTGATGGTAGATGGGACGACGGTCATGGGGGCGGACGGGCTGGATTCCGCGGGGCGGACCGTGCTAAGCCAGACCCCGCTGGTCGGGATGACGGCGACGCGAGCGGTCTTAGCCTTGACCCGACAAGCCGCGCGGGACGGATATGTCTCATCCCAGCACCCGATTATCCTGGTGGGAGGCGCGTTCGATTCCGCGGTACCCCCCTGGTTTGCTGCTCTGGTGAAGGCGGAGGGGCGATTGGTCGCGGCGCACCACTGGCCAGTGCACGTAATATCGGTGCAGACCGCAAGTCCGGCGTTGCTGGCCGCCATGCGTCACCCGGATGTTTCGGTAGGGCGGTATTTGCTCTGGCAGAATCGTTGGCATCAGGCGAGCCTATCCAGTGCGGCCAGCCTGCGTGCGATGCCGCTTGGCCAGTTGATGCGAGGTCCCGTCCATCAATCGGGCGGAGTGGGGAGCGGTTTGGCCAAAAAATCCGCGCGCGTGCCGGGCTCTCCGAGCACATTTCCATCTGCGGGCAAACAAACCGCGCCCGGCTCCCGGCCGCCACGCCTGCCGTCGGCAACGTCCCGGGCACCAGCCACCATGCCGTCGGTCAGCGCAGATAATCTTTCTCATTCTTCCTATCGTGCGGAGACTCCCCCATCGCAGGCGTCCGCTAGTGCCAGTGGCCGGAGCACGGCGGCGTCGGCTTCCGCCAATCAGGGTGCTGGAACCGCGGGCAATCCCGGCCAGAGTTTTGGCAACCGTTGAGGGACGCCCGGTTTTGGTGGCACGGGAGTTTGGCCGGCCGGGGATAGTTGTGTTTGGCCAAATAGAAATGGCAGTTTGGTCAACACAATGCCCGAGTTTGGTCATCAGAAATTCCCCAAACTGGTCATTAATCGTTGCCAGTGTCCATTTTCCTCTCGGATGGTTAGGGGGGGTTCAGGAGAACCCACCGGGAGGAGGATTATGACCAAGCATGATGTGTATGTCGACAATTCACGAAACACACACATCCCCAGATCAGTCAGGGTACAGGGCGAAACCTCCACTGTACTCACGAAACATAAATGTTAGGTAGAGTTGCCGCCCTATATCTCGGGTTGGAAACGGGCACAAATTACGGGGGTGTTTTCGCAGCAAGATGTCAGCCGTGACACGGCGGCCTCTGGTCAATGCGATAGGCTGCGCAGACGTCACTCACCCGCCCCCCGACGGTACTCGGCGAGAAGACGGGATCTATTCTTGGGAGGGTAACCCATCGGGCGTGGTTGCCTGCGTCAGGTCGCGTGCGGGTGCGGCTGGCAACTCAGGCAAGCCACCAGCAGGCGCTCCGCAAACCGCGCCCCCCAATGCCGACGATTAAAGCGGGAGGTGAATTCTTCTAAAGGCTAAGTGCAATCCAAGGCTGGAATTTCCGGTTTCTTAGTGCAAACCACCCTCTCCAGTGATCGGGACCCGGGTTGGAATATGCGATCCGTACTCGGCGGTTTGCGCCCCCCGCGGGTTGGAATGGCCGTTGAAGACGGAGCGGTCAGTGATGGGTCTACTGCTGATCGATCTCGAAAAAGGCAGGACTCTCTCGTGGTGACCGAATCCGTTCTTAGCGCATGGATACTCGGCCACAATCGATGGATAGGGGGCGGGTACTAATACGACGGCCCCCTTTAGCGCATCAAGGGCTACTCATCAGAGCACCACCTAGTTCGGTTACAAATTCTCAAATAGCACAAATAATACCCTTTCATCCGGGCGAAGTATTGCTTTGTGCTTGTTCTCTTTTCCTTCCGGAATATATAATCCGTCACCCTCGGTAAACTGAAGGATTGTTCCATTAAAATCCATAGAACAAGAACCATCAAGCACATATCCGACGTGTCCTTTTATGCACCAATCAGGCTCAACGAAGCCATGAGAAAATTCGACCAATCTAACCCTTTGGTTTCCACTCACATATTCCTTTGAACGAATTCCAACCCCATTATTGCGCCATTCCTGCTCTGGAAATTCTGTTTGTGCCGCTCCTTAAAGTCTAATTGTTGACGTAGTTGCCTGTCCCTGATTTGCTGGATAAAATGACCACAGAACACATTCCAGGAAAGGGAAACGCCCGGGTTCTGGAATGCTTGCTCAAGGCATTCCCCCGGACGTCCAGAAACACTCTGTGGTTATTATAACAGCTTATACGCTCGAAGCGGGCGCTGATCCGGTGACTTTTATGTGCGGAGTGCAGAAGTGAGCCATTGCCCCCTCTGTGATGCTGGTGGCACCCGCCTCAAGGAATTATTGGACCCCATGCAAGTGATTCATTTTTGGCACAACGGACAAATCCGACGGATTCGGAGCGACTCAGCCTGTGGCAACGGCAAGCGCTCCTGTTGCTGGGGATGCCATCCCGTCGGTTTACTGCGGTTCCGAGTGGCTGAGGTCCCCGGGGTCATAGGATGCACCGAACTGTCCAAGGGTGCGAAACATGGGATTTAGAGCACGGCAAGTTTATCCAGGGAATCCGTTTGCCGAAACCCGCCTACCGGAGGGTGTCCGGCCACCAATCCGGCAACGCCTCGGGAGGCGTTGCCCGGCGGTGGTTGCCGCCCTGCCACCGCGGCGTCTCGTGCGCTTGACCCATGAGCACGGCGGTCCAAAACCACTCGACTCGGGGAGACAGCGTAGCTGCATGAGCGGGATCCGCGAGCCAATCCCGAAGTCTGTCCCATCCGTAGGTCGCAAAGAGCCAGGACCACTCATCTAACGAACCCTCTTCGAGGACAGTCGGGATAATGAGCGCGGCATGGCGGGTGGCGTCCAACCGCTCCGCATGATAGCGGTGGAATAAACGCTGGACAGCAGGCGGGAGCGTCATAGCCGAGGTCCCTGGGGCGGCTGCGGGGTCGGCGCCGCAACGTGCTGGGCGATCCATTGGCGCACAGCGGTTTGCAGTTCGCGTTCGATAACGTCAAACGCGTGTGGGGTCGTCAACAAATTCAGGGCTTCATCGCGATCCGGCAGATCCCGAGTATAGGTGAGTTGCTGCAAAAACAATCGAGCCGAAAAATCGCCATGGTACGTGTTTTGCGCTCGGTGAATCACCTCGTCCAAAGATAGGACGCCCGTCTGGAGAATGGTATGCAAATCGAGATAATCGCGAGCTTGCGCCCGACGGCCCAAGGTGTAAGCTTTCTGCACGGCAATATCGCGTGCGTCGGCCACAGCCAGGCCTCGCCATGAACGAAAAGGAAAGGCGTGCGCAAAAGGATAAGCCAAGAGGGTAACAGATACGCCGTCGAGGCGCCAATGAATCTGGTCGGGTGCCCTGAGGATCCATTCGACGTTGCCGAAGCGGGCCAAGAAGGCGTCCGTGCCCGGCAACTCGGGTAAGACAGTCAGAGGTTGGCGGGTAAAAAAGTCGAGATCGCGTGATTGGCGGTGTCCCTGCTGCAAGGCTAGGGCTGTACCGCCGGACAGATAGAAGTCCTGCATGATCGGCCACGACGCCAAAACGGACGCGGTGTCCGCGACGCCAGTTGGCAGCAGCGCTTCTTTCATCCAACGCCCTCCTCGAATCTAGTATACCGCATAAGCGCCGCGGGACTCTCGCCGGGATCCGCACGTCGGCCATGCTTGTGCCATCCCCGCTATGACCATGCAATGCTTGGGAACTGAGGGCGGGGATCGAATCCGGAACCGGTGACTTACCGGGTCACCGCTCTCCTTAGCAAAATTTGGTGGAACCGCGGAGGTTCGAACGCCAACCTTTGGTATGTCTTTCACGCTCAGGGGCCAGACCTCCGCAAGCAGCGTGGGTCAGGCGCCAGTGTTGGTCCGAGAAGAAGAAGGAACGCGCATATGGCGAAGGGGGCACTCCCTAATCTGATGCTTGATTGCAGCCTGCACGGAAAAGGGGGAGATTGCGCGCCGCGGCACTGCCCATACCGCAAGATCGATTTAATGCGGGCGGATCGCACGTAGCAATGTCCCTCGTGGGGCGCTAGGCATGACCGCGTCATCAATATGGTGCCCAACCGCCTGCAACGGGCTTTGGTCGGCTAACACAAGATTGTTCGGGCTCGGACGGAGCCGTCGGGGAGCGGAGAGCGCATACGCCACCGCCATGAACCGAGAAGCCCCACCAGTCCTCGCTGTAAAGCTCGCCGGCTTCAGCCGTGGGGAGTTGTCACATTACGACTCCGTTTCAGCTGAGTGATCCCCAGGTTTTACCACTTCAGGATGAATAACACCCGTCTGTTCAACCTTTCCGGCCCACTCGATCCCGCCACCCCTGTGGCAGCCGGTCACAGACCCTACACCGAAACCGGAGTGTCTGATCGGCTACGCCGCAAACGGCCATCAGGGCAGGCTCACGCCTGCCCCCCTGGCCAGACGGATTTTGGGGTAGGCGATCATCCTATGGATTCAACCCTCACAGACCGGGTTAAATTGGGGCCAGTGCTGCCCCCACGGGCGGAATTTGATTCGTGAACTGGGCTTGTCGCCGACAGATGGCGCGCCACGCGAGCCCGCCTGGCGTCACCGCCCAAAGGCCCAAGCGCCATAAGGTATGTGTCCGGGTTTGGACGGTATTGGCCCGCCAATGGCGGGCCATGCCCCGGACTTCCGCGTCCCATCCGGCGACGTTGAGCCAATAATAGGCCCAGGCAAACACCAACCACAGGCGATGCCAGCGGCTGGCCGTGCCGAGCTTCACGCAATCGAGATGAAGTCCCGCCCCGGGACCGTTCTTCTGATCCTTGTAGGCTAAGCAGGCGTAAAATTTCAAAACACGAACGTAGGTTCTTGCTGGACATGCGTCCGAGGGTGTGCTACGCTCCGTGGGGAAAATCTGACGAACGGAGCGGATAC
>JAJZZA010000073.1 GCA_021797825.1 Bacillota bacterium
TGGTGAAAGGAGCGACGGGGCATCTTGATGAGGGCCCGGTAACACCGGGGCTTAGGGCACCACCGATGGGAGTTTCGCACCATCCTTCTCCCGCCGGGCTCCGGAGCGGCGCGTCCGGGAATCGCATGCGGGCTCGATAGGGCGGAAGCCACCCCCGAGCAGACGAATCCTGTGAGGTCTGCGGGTTCCGGAAGGAACCGAGAAAGTCCGCAATGATAGTATTGTAGGGTTTTCTAACCAGGCGAAGCCTATTTCGTCCAGATGGCGGCGGCTGGGGCTGGACCCGGACGCGTTCTGCCCGGATGGAGAGCGCGCTCCCCGCTCCACTTTACCCGTTGGCCGCTCGACGCCAGCCCAACAGCCGCGCACGGCAGAGCCGGCGGTCTTGAATCGCGTGTTCGCCCGAGCCGGCCCAGTTGATCAAACCGCGCGGCAAGATTGAAGACGCGAAGCGACCGCTCTTGACGGCTTGACTCAATCATGCCTGCTGACCAGTGCTGCCATCGCGGCACGCGGGTGCCATCACCGGGCCACTCGGACCCCAGGGAGGCAGCGCCCGGTTGAGAGGCGGGGTGACACACGTCACGCCGTCTCCCCTGCCTAGCTGCCATGTGGTTAAATGGGAAGGGGAGAGGAAGTGAAGCGATGCGACCGTTCTTAAAGTGGGCCGGGGGGAAATACCGGCTGGTTCCCCGAATCCGCGCCTTGTTGCCGCCGGGCCGCCGACTCATCGAGCCGTTTGCCGGCTCCGGGGCGGTCTGGCTCAACACCGATTATCCCCAAGCCCTGCTGGCTGACGTCAATTCCGATTTGATCCTGCTTTACCGGACGCTGCAGCAGCAGGGGCAGGAGTTTATTGCGTATTGCCGGGGATATTTTACGCCGGAGCACAATACCGCCGACAGTTATTACGCGTTGCGCCGGCGTTTTAACGAAACCTCCGACCTGCGGGACAAGGCGGCGCTCTTTCTCTATCTCAATCGCCATGGCTTTAACGGTCTTTGCCGGTACAATGCGGCGGGTGGCTTTAACGTACCGTTCGGGCGTTATAGCCGGCCCTACTTTCCCGAAGAGGAGTTGCGATATTTTGCCGTCAAGGCCCGATCCGTGGAATTTCTCCGCGCGGACTTTCGGGTCGTGTTGGCCGCCGCAAGTCGGGGTGATGTGGTCTATTGCGACCCGCCCTATGTGCCCCTGTCGCGCACGGCAAATTTTACCGACTACGCCGCCGGAGGATTTGGCGACCGGGACCAGGAGGACTTGGCGGCTTTGGCCCAGACTCTCGGTGCGCAGGGGATCCCGGTGTTGATCTCAAACCATGCCACGGCATTTACCGAACGGGTCTATAAAACGGCCTGCGTGGAGCGAGTGGGCGTGCAGCGGTCGATCAGTTGCGACGGGGAAAACCGCAAGGTGGCCCCTGAGCTCTTGGCGTTGTTTGGGAGCGGCGGGAGCTAAACCCCGTTATCCCCGCATCGGCCGCCACACCCGTGCGCGCCATGGACTTTCCGACCAGGCCGGTGCCAACTGCGGCGACATTGGGGCATCCCATCCGGGGCCAGCCGCCGCTGAGCCACCCTGAGCCTAGTGACACAGATTCCATCCGCGGGCGGCAACGGCCAGCGCCAAGCGCATCTCCGGGTCGTCTAAGGCGATTCCCGGCACCAGGCTCACAATCTGCTCCAAACGATAGCGCACGGTATTGGGATGAACGAACAGACGACGGGCGGCCTGGGTGAGACTTCCGGCAGTCAAATAGATCTCCAAGGTGGCAACCAGACTGGTTTGGTGCAGCAAGTCGTAGTGCCCCAAAGGACCAATCCAGGACTCCGCAAACAGGTGCACCGGCGCTTTGACTTCGGCCAGACTGAGCAGATCGTTCAGGGCCGGCCGGTTAAGAAAGTGGGTGCCGCCTTCGGGATGACGGCGCGCCCAGGCCATGAGGGCATTGTCCAGGCGAACCAGCACGGGCTCAATCGTTGACGGGTCCAAGGTGGAGTGCAAGCCTGCGCAATACACCGGGTGCCCGAGCCGTTGCGCGATGTCTTGACGAAGATCTTCCATCGCGTCCGGAGCCAGCGGTTTTGCTGAAAACACCCAGACCTTGCCCCGATCGAAAATGGGCGTGGCGCCGGTGCGGGCCTTTACGTGCCGAAACAAGGCGTGAACCGGACCAATGGCCGGACCGGAGGTCGATGGCAACAAATCCAGGCACCAGACTTGCACAATCTCGTCGGAGAGTCCGATGGCCTTGCGCTGAGCCCAGGCATTGGTTTGGTCTTCGGTCCCCCTGGCACTGACCTGGCGGAGCCAGTGGTGGCCGGTGTGCATCAGTTTGTCCAGCCGGCGGGTCTCCGCATTGAGCAGCAGCGTCGCGGTTTGCACGAGATGGGGATGAATCGCGTCAATCAATTCGAGCTGCCTGCTCCAAAGAGAAAGGAGACCCGGTTCCAATCCATCGAGCGGGGTGGTGCGGTCGGGAGGGGTTTCGCCCACTTCCGCCGAGGATTCCAGGGTTTGCCCCCAGGCATCCACTACCTGCAAGCCGATGGCGTAATCACCGAGTGCCGTCACAAGCGGCTGCCACGCGCTTTGTCGGCGGGCGACGCGCAGTTTGCGCAGGATATGCGTGGCCGCGGGGTTGTCCGCGACGCGGGCCAGCGAGGTTGCGTAAGGATACGGGCTGGCGTTTTGGGCCGAAAACAGCACGGCGCGGATGGAGCGCACGTATCGCTGCAAGGCCAAGAGCGCTAGCGGCGAGGGCGCGCCCGGCCGGTTAAAGAGCGCGTAGAGCGCCCCGTCCATCTGTTCCCAAGCTTGAAAGGGAACGACCATGCCGCCTGCGATCTCCTCTTGGCGGAGGAGCTTCTCCATTAGGGGATCTTGCCAATGCGAGCTTTGGTAGTCGGCCACCACCACACTTTCCTGGGTGTCAACCACGAATCCGCCAATACCCCGGGACAATGGCAAGCGAAAGGAGAAGCCGGGATCGCGCAATCCTTGGGTGTGGACGATCTCTAGGGTTTGCCGCCCGGCATGGCGCATGGCGAGCAACACAACGGGCGATCGCACGATGGCTTCGGCTCCCGTGGCGATAAGTGGGTAAAGATCGCCGGGCTCGCTGATGCCGGCATGAACCGCGAGCCACATTTGATTCCAAACGCGGTCGATGGCCTGCGTGCTTTCGGCCAACGTCTTGCGCCAGCGTTCGGCGAGCGCCCCCAGAATGTCCTCCGGCATGTCCGGAGTGCCGGCTCGCGGTGGAAACTGTACCCAAAGTTCCGGCGAGACCTCCGGAAAAATCGCACTGGGCACACGAAAATGGGCGGTAGCGTGGGCCCAGTCGGGATCGTACTGGTCGCTGTCCGCGGTCTCCGGCAGCCCAAAAGGCGCTGGCCAGAAAAGTCGGGCCGGCGCTCCCGCCGACTGCGCCACGACGCCGACGCAACGGGTCAGGTCCTGAAGGCCGACGGCTCCGGTGAGGATGGCCCAGTTCTGAAAAGATTCGCTGAACATAGATATGACGGCACTCCCCGCATTGTGGTATTTGTACAACCACCCATGAGAAAATCCCGGCGATTTGTACCTATTATACATCCCAAACATTCATACTAATCGCAATAATGGTTGTACGGGAGGAGTGACTATGACCTGGCAGGCGATCAGTGTGGAACTGGTGGGAACCACCCAAGTCATCCGGATGAACCATCCGGCGCAACGCAATCCCCTGACCCGGGACCTGGTGCGCGAACTGGCCGACGTCATGCAGCAAGCCGACCGTGATCCCGGTGTTCACGCCATGGTGCTGACCGGCGCGGGAAGCGCCTTTAGCGCCGGTGCGGACCTCAAGGAATTTGCCCAGTTGTCTGCGAAAAGCGCGTCCGAGCACTACTATGACGCCGTTTCCGCAGCGGATCTGTTTGGGCTGGGAACGGCCTTGCGGACGCCGTTGATTGGGGCCGTGAACGGGCCCGCATTGGGCGGAGGGATGGGACTGGCGGCGATGTGCCATCTGGTCGTCGCCTCCGCCGCGGCCAAGTTTGGCATGACCGAACTGCGGGTCGGGATTGTTCCGTTCGTGATTTTGCCGTTGGTGCGGCGGGCGATCGGGGAGAAGAATACGCTTAAGCTGATGCTCACTGCCGAGCCCGTGGGTCCGGAAACGGCCCTGAGTATGGGATTGGTGCAAAAGGTGGTGCCGGCAGACCGGTTGCTGGAAGAAGCCTTGGCGCTGGCCGACCATATCGGCGGATTCAGCCCGCTTGCGGTTAGCCTGGCGCTGGATGCCTTTTCCGCCACCCAGGACATGACCTTGAAAGAGGCTTTTGACTATCTGGCCCGCCTGCGCATCGTCTCCTTTATGAGCGAGGACCTGCAAGAGGGAGCCCGGGCATTTCTGGAGAAACGGCCACCAGCCTGGAAGGGGCGGTAAACATGGCAAAACCCAGCGTGCGGGTCGGCGCGGCGCAAGGATTTTACGGGGACAGCCTGGACGCGGCGCTCGCCACGGCCCGCCGCGGCGATATCGACTACTTGTCGTTCGACGCCCTGTCCGAACTGACGTTGGCAATCCTCGCCAAAGATCGGGCCAAAAACCCGGCGGCGGGATATACCAAAGATTTTGTCCCGGCGATGCGCCAGCTCTTGCCTCTGGCCCGGCAGCACGGCTTCAAGATTCTCACCAACGCGGGCGGGATAAACCCCGAGGCGGCGCAAGCCGCGGCGGTGGAGGTGGCCGCCGCTTTGGGTCTTTCGGGGCTGCGGATTGCGGTCGTCACCGGTGATGACGTGCGCGGCCGCCTTGAGGAGTGGGCGCGGGCGGGCTGGTTGGGCGGCGACCTGGAGACCGGCAGGAATTTCGGGGACATTCCGCCGGATATCCTGTTTGCCAATGTGTATCTGGGATCGGAGCCGTTGGTGGCGGCGCTGGCCCAGGGGGCGGACCTGGTGATATCGGGGCGGACCACGGACAGCGCGCAGTTTATGGCGCCTTTGCTGTACGAATTCGGTTGGGCGCCGGATGATTGGGATCGATTGGCGCAGGGGGTCCTGATGGGCCATTTGCTGGAATGTTCGGCCCAGTCCACGGGTGGGAATTTCAGCGGCGCCTGGTGGACGGTTCCCGACCTGGATCGGGTAGGTTATCCCGTGGCGGTGTGCCGCCAGGACGGATCGTTTGTGCTGACCAAGACGCCGGGTACGGGGGGGTTGGTCTCCCGCGACACGGTCAAAGAACAGATGCTGTATGAAATCCATGACCCCGCCCGCTATCTGACGCCCGATGTGGTGGCGGATTTTACCGCCGCCAGACTGCACGACGCCGGCCCGGATCAGGTTGAAGTCAGCGGCGCTGCCGGGCATGTGCGACCCGCCACCCTGAAACTGGTGGTGGGCTATCCCGACGGCTATATGGGTCAAGCCCTGGTGGGGTATGCCTGGCCCGACGCGCTCCTTAAGGCTGAGGCGGCGGAGGCCATCGTGCGTCGCCAATTGGCGCGGCGGGGATGGGAATATGACGAGATCCACACCGATTATCTGGGTTGGAATTCATTGCACGGGCCGGCCGCGCCGCGTCCCCCGGAAAACATCAATGAAATCTACTTGCGGATGAGCGTCCGCGCCCGGACCGCGGAGCAGGCAGCTCGGTTCGGACGGCTGTTTCCTCCCTTGGCGCTCGACGGTCCGCCCGGGATGGGCGGGACAGCCGGCATGATGCCGCCGCGTCAGTTGTTGGGGATGTGGTCGGGGCTCATTGCGCGCGAATTGGTCGACCCGTTTGTCCGCGTCCGGATCGAGGAGGTGGATTAGGATGGCTCAGGTGCCATTGGCCAGTTTTTGCCAAGCGCGATCGGGTGACAAAGGCAACACCGTGAATGTGGCGGTGTTTGCTCCCGACGATCGCCATTACCGGGTGTTGTGCGACCAATTGACGGCCGAGCGGGTCAAAGCGCATTTTGCCGGATGGGTGCAGGGGGCGGTGGAACGCTACCGCGCGGATAATCTGTGGGCACTGAATTTTGTATGCCGCGAAGCCCTTAACGGAGGAGGATCCCGCTCCATCCGCCTGGACAATTTGGGCAAATGCTTTGCCTCCAATATTCTGCGGGTGACGGTGGAGATTCCCGACCAAGCCGGGGATGAGTGACGACCGCGGCGGCGAACGCTGCCGCCGAGAAAGGAGACTCACGGTGCCCTATCCGCCATATTTTACCGCGGAGCATGACCTCTTTCGGCAAACCGTGCGCCGGTTCGTCGAACAGGAAATTACCCCGGTGGTCGCCCAATGGGAAGAGGTGGGGGAATTCCCCCGGGACATATTGCGACGAATGGCCGAACTGGGATTCCTCGGCGTGCACTATCCTCCCGAGGTGGGTGGCCAAGGCGGAGATTATTTCATGGCGGTGGTGCTGGCGGAAGAATTGGCGCGTTCGGGCGCCGGCGGATTTCCCATGGCGCTGGCTGTGCAAACGGATATGGCCACCCCCCCGATTTGGCGATTCGGAACGGCTGAGCAAATCGCGCGATATCTCATCCCGGCGCTAAAAGGGGAGAAATTGGCCTGCCTGGGCATTACCGAACCGGATCACGGATCCGATGTGGCCGGCATCGAGACCCGGGCGCGGCGCGAGGGCCAGGGTTGGCTGATTCAGGGCAGCAAGACCTTTATCACCAACGGCCCGCGTGCGGACTTCATGACGTTGGTGGCCAGGACCGGCGACACGCCGGGATATCACGGCCTCAGCCTGTTTCTCGTGGATCTCGACTTGCCCGGTGTGGTCCGAACCCGGCTCGACAAGGTGGGCATGCGCAGTTCGGATACCGCCCTGTTCCATTTTGACCAGGTTCGGGTGCCCCAGCAGGCCTTGTTGGGGGAAGAGGGTCAGGGATTCTACCATATCATGTGGGAGCTGCAGGGTGAGCGCCTGATTTCCGCAGCGGGGGCGCTGGGGTCGGCCCAATATGCCTACGATATCGCCTGCGATTACGCCAAAGCCAGAAAACTGTTCGATCGTTCTCTCACCGGTTTTCAAGTCATTGCCCATCTTTTGGCGGAGATGGCTACCGAAATCGAAGCCGCCCGCCAGCTGACCTATGAAACCGCCTGGAACTTCGCGCGGGGCACGATTTCGGCCAAGGATATCGCTTTGGCCAAATTGGTCAGCGCACGCATGGTCAATTGGGTGGTTGACCGCGCCGTCCAAATTCTGGGAGGACACGGTTACGTGGCAGACTGGCCCTTGGAGCGGATGTGGCGGGACGTTCGGTTGAATCGGATCGGAGCCGGCACGGATGAAATCATGAAGGAGATTATCAGCCAGGAAATGGGATTGAGGAATAGCTAGAAAGGGGAGCGACGATGGCGGACTGGCTGTTTCACGAGGAGCACGACATGTTTCGTGAGACCGCACGGCGCGTGGTAGCCCAAGAACTGGCTCCGCATGTCGAAGAATGGGAACGCGACGGCTTTGTTCCCAAGGACGTGTTTCGCCGGTTGGGGCAAGGCGGATACCTGGGGGTGCGTTTGCCTGAGGAGTATGGCGGATTGGGCGGGGACGCTCTCTATGAAGCGGTTTGGATTGAAGAACTGGCCAAAGTGGGGGCCGGCGGGATCGGCGCCGCCCTCTCCGGCCACAGCACCATCGGCCTCACGCCGCTTTGGCGGTGGGGCACGCCCGCGCAAAGGCAGCGCTACCTGGTGCCGGGGGTGCGCGGGGAGCTGGTGGCGGCGCTGGCGGTGACTGAGGCCGCGGGCGGATCGGATGTGGCGGCCTTGCGCACCGTGGCCCATCCGGTGGCCGGCGGGTTTCGCCTGCAAGGCTCTAAACTGTTCGTCACCAATGGGGTCGGGGCGGATATCCTGGTGGTGGCGGCGACGGTTGACCCGGCGCGAAGGCACCGGGGGATTAGTCTCTTTATCGTCGAAAAGTCGTGGCCCGGGGTCAAGGTGTTGCGCCGTCTGGACAAATTGGGATGGCGTTCGTCCGACACCGCGGAACTGTTTTTCGATGGGGTCGAGGTGCCGGCTGAGAACCTGCTGGGCGAGGTCTACGGCGGGTTCGGATACCTCATGGAGATCTTCCTTTGGGAGCGGATTACCATGGCGCTGGCCGCCGTCGCGCTGGCGCAAAAAGCCGTGGACGAGGCCATCGGCTATGCCCGCGCGCGACGGCAATTCGGACGACCGTTAAACGGGTTTCAAGTCACTCGCCATGGCTTGGTGGACCTGACCGCCGACATCGAAAAGGCCCGGGTTTTGGCCCGGCGGGCCCTCTACGTGCATTGGCTGGGGCAGGACGCGACGGTGGCTGCCGCCATGGCCAAGGCGTATGCGGGGGAGATGGTCCGCCGGGTGACGGATGGCGCCCTGCAGGTGCTGGGGGGCAATGGGTATATGATGCCGTATCCCCTGCAGCGCTATTGGCGTGATGCCCGCATCGTGTCGATTGGCGGAGGAACCACGGAAGTGATGCGGGAAATCTTGGTGAAGCGGCTCGGGATTGCCCAATGGATGGGAGGATAGGGCGATGGAAGGTTGGGACCTGGCTGATAAGGACCGGCGGGGAATCGGGTATTGGATTCGCCGGCGGGCGGAATTGTTCCCCGAGGCGTGGGCGTTGTCCGACGCCGATCAGGACATGACGTTTGGCGTTTTCAACCGCCAGGTCAACCGCCTGGCCCAGGCCATGCGGCGCGAAGGGATTCGACCGGGTGACCGGGTGGCGGGTCTTATGCTCAATAGTATTCCTTTTCTGCAAACCCTCTTTGCCTGTGCGAAGTTGGGAGCCATTTTTGTTCC
The DNA here is from genome assembly GCA_021797825.1 of Bacillota bacterium. Taxonomy (GTDB): domain Bacteria; phylum Bacillota; class Sulfobacillia; order Sulfobacillales; family Sulfobacillaceae; genus JAJZZA01. The sequence goes on from JAJZZA010000073.1 coordinate 8,798, forward strand.
GATAAATTTCCGTCTGACGGCGCCTGAGATCCGATATATTCTCGAAGATGCCGGGGTTTCTGGGATTCTGTATCATAAAGTGTTTGCCGCCGCGGTCGAGCCGGCGTGTTCAGCGCAGGTCAAACAGTGGCCGGTTGGCGATCTGGGGTCAGGATTGGTGAACCCGTTTCCGCCGGAATTGATCGGGGATAGCGAGCAGGAACCGGAATTGCCCATCGATCCCGTCAGCCCCCACGTCATGATGTATACCTCGGGAACCACGGGACGGCCCAAAGGCGCGATGATTAGCCATCGCAACGCCACCTGGAACGCCATCCAGCTTATGCTCCACCAAGCCGGACTGCGCCCCGGAGATGTTATCCTGACGGTGGCGCCGATGTTTCACATCGGCGGGCTGGGGGTGCACACCCTGCCCGCGATCTATCAGGGATTGCCCGTGGTGCTGTTGCCGCGATTTGACGCCCAAGAAGTGCTGGCGGCGGTTTCCCAACACCGGGTGACCGCGCTGTTTTTGGTTCCCGCGATGTGGATGGCGATAAGCCAGGCGCCGGATTTTGATAGCTTGGACTTGACGTCGTTGCGCGTATTGATTAGCGGTGGGGCACCTTGTCCGATCCCGATCATCGAGTTTTTTCAAAGCCGCGGCCTAAACTTCCTGGAAGGTTTCGGGATGACCGAAACCGCACCCAATTCCATGATCCTGGATAGCAAAGACGCGGTTCGCAAGAACGGTTCGATTGGTCTGCCGCTATTTCACCAAGAAGCGCGGGTGGTCGCGCCGGATGGGCGCGACGTGCTTCCCGGGGAAGTGGGGGAATTGGTGCTGCGGGGTCCCAACATCTTCGAAGGGTACTGGAACAACCCGCGGGCGACGGCGGCCGCCTTCGCCGGCGGATGGTTTCACACCGAAGACCTGGCCCGCCAGGATGACGAGGGATTTTTTTACCTGGTGGACCGCCAAAAAGACATGCTGATCTCGGGTGGCGAGAACGTCTATCCGGTTGAAGTCGAACAAGTGCTGTACAGACACCCCGCGGTCCGCGAGGTGGCGGTGATTGGTGTGCCCGACGCCCGTTGGGGGGAGGTGCCGCTGGCCGTGATCGCCCTGCGCGAAGGTGCGCAAGCCCCGAGTTTGGCCGACCTGACCGCGTTTTGCGAGAGCCAGCTGGCCCGCTTTAAGATTCCCAAACACGTGGTGGTGACCGAGGGGTTGCCGAGAAACGCCACCGGCAAGGTTCTTAAGACGGTGTTGCGAAAACAATACGGAGCCAGCGGGGCTGGCGCCTGAGGAGGAGGAGCGATGGAGGAGCAACTCGCACGCAATTTGGCCGGACGGTGCTCGGTAGGGGATATTGCAACCCGGGGCGCCGCCCACCACCCAAACCGTTTAGCCCTGGTGGATGGCGACGTGCGTCTTACCTATCAGGAGTTCAACCGGCTGGCCTGCCGTCTGGGACAGGCCTTGATGAAGCCCGGCCAGGTCAGGGAGGCCCCGGTTGCCATTATGGGCCGCAACACCTGGCAATTTGTGGTGTCGTTTTTTGGGGCGGCCAAGGCCGGCAGGGTCGCCATGCCGATAAACCTGGGCTTGGATGCGGAAAACATTGCGTACTGCTTGCGGGATGCCGGCGCCCAAATGCTCATCGCCGATGCCGGTTTGGCGCCTTTGGTGGAAGCGGTGCGCCGACATCTGCCTGAACTGGCCGACGTGGTGTGGTATGGGGATGGGGTGGATCCTGCGGTTTCCTTTGAGGCCTTTTTGGCCTTGGGCTCCGAGGAGGAACCGGAAGTCTACGTCGATGACCGCGAGGCCGTGCAGTTGCTCTACACCAGCGGGACCACCTCCCGGCCCAAAGGGGTTCTCACCAGCCATCTGGCGGTGACCATCACCGCGTTAAGCTCGGCACTGCAAAACCAACTGACGTATCAGGACCGGACGCTTCATATCTTGCCCTTGTTTCATTGCGCGGCCTTGAATGCATTGGCCATGCCGGGGTTTGTCACCGGCGGTACCGCCTATCTGCTGCCGGCCTTTGATGCCGGGCGGGTGGCGGAGCTCGTCGAAAGCGAGCGGCTAACCATCGTCTTCCTGCTTCCGATGATGTGGCAGGCGCTCTTGGAGGCACCAGGCATTCGCACTCGGCAACTGGACTCCCTTCGGCTGGCCATGTTCGCCATGGCTCCCATGCTGGATAGCCGCATTGCCGAACTGCAGGAATTGTTTCCTAACGCCAACGTCCTGTTAGGGTCGGGGCAAACCGAATTCACCCCGCCCACCACCTTTCAGCTTCCGCAGCACCAACGCGTCAAGTCCGGCTCCTGGGGATCCGCGGTCGCGACCACGGACGTGCGCATCATGGATGACAACGGCCGGTTGTTGGAGAACGGGCAAGTCGGGGAGATTGTCTACCGGGGTCCGCAAGCCATGACGGCCTACCTGCATCAGGAGGAGGCTACGCAGGCGGCCTTCCGCCACGGGTGGTTTCATAGCGGGGATGTGGGCTGGATGGATGAAGAAGGCGTGGTCTGGTTTACCGACCGGAAAAAGGACATGGTGAAGACGGGCGGGGAGAATGTGGCGTCGTTGGAGGTAGAACGCTGCCTTTTGGCCCATCCGGCGGTGATGGACGTGTCCGTCATCGGGATTCCCCACCCATATTGGGGCGAGGCGGTTATGGCCTTGGTGATTCCGCGCGCCGGTGTGACGGTGGACGAGGCTACGCTGTTGACCTTCGCCAAGGAACGGTTGGCCGGGTTTAAGGTTCCCAAACGCGTGTTGTTTGTGCAGCAATTTCCCCGCACCGGAACCGGCAAGATTCAAAAAAACCTGCTGAGGGAAACCTACCGGCACCTTTTTGACTCCGACGGGACCGCGTGACACTTTTTTGCCAGGGAGGGTCGGCATGTTTACCAAGACGTTTGAACAGTATCGGATGGGGGATAGCTGGCGCTCGCGCGGTCGCACCATTACTGAAGCGGATCTGGTCATGTTCGCGGCGTTCAGCGGGGATTGGTATCCATTGCATACCGACCGCGAATGGGCCGCGCAGGGCCCGTTTGGGCAACGCATTGCCCACGGTATGTTGGTGCTGTCGGTTGCTACCGGTTTGATGGTCATGGATCCCGGCATCGTGCTGGCGTTCTACGGGATGGACCGCGTCCGTTTTGTGGCCCCGACCTTCATTGGCGACACGATTTCGGTTGAGCTCGCGATCGCGGCGCTAACACCCAAACCCAAGGGCGGTCTGGTTGCTGCCTCGTCGACCATCCGCAAGCAATCGGGTGACGCGGTGGCGATCTCAACCTTAAAAATCCTGGTGGCGGCTGCGGATGAGATTCGCCGTTGATCGCGGGCTGTTCATCCTAATCAGGCGCACGACGGGCAAATGATGGCAGATCCCCGGCGGGGCACCCGGCGTTTGGGCTTGGCGAGGACCGGGCCGGCGCGAGACAAGACGGTTCCTCCGTGCCGCACGGGCAACAGGAGAGCGGATGAAGGAGGCTGCGGGCATGGGACAGAGAGAAGATCGGGTGTTTGCGGAACAGGAGCGGATTCGGCAGGGAGGACCCCCGCGTGGCCACGACAAACAGCGGGAAGCCGGGAAACATTTTGTGCGCGACCGGCTCGCGCTGTTCTTCGATCATGACTCTCCCTATCTGGAATCCGGCCAATTTGCCCGCTGGCCGGACCAGGAACTGGCGGCTGACGGCGTGGTGACGGGAGTCGGGCGGGTGGCCGGGCGGGATGTCTTTTTCACCGCCAGCGATTTTACCGTGAAAGCGGGATCCATCGGGCGATACCATGGCGACAAACTGGTGCGAAGCCAGCAAGCGGCAGTACGCGCCCGCCGGCCCATCGTCTATCTGGTTGATTCGTCCGGGGCCCGGATCGAAGAGACCGGCGGGCACCACGTGGACCGGGACGGTCCTGGCAAACTCTTCTACATGCATAGCGTGATGTCGGGCTCGGTTCCCCAGGTCGCTGTGTTGTACGGCACCTGCTTTGCCGGCACCGCCTACACCCCGGTGTTCGCCGATTTCCTGGTCATGATGAAAGACGCGGCGATGGCGATTGCGTCGCCGCGCATGGTGGAGATGGTTATCGGACAAAAGGTTAGCCCCGGTGAGCTGGGCGGGGTCGAGGTGCAGGCCAAGATTGCCGGGTCGGCCCACTTTGTCGCCGACACGGAAACCGAGGCGGCCGCGTTGGTGCGCAGCCTCTTATCCTATCTGCCGGATTCTTGCGACAAAAAACCGCCGCGAGCTCCGGCGCGGGCTCCCCAACGCGCCCCTGCGGACATTGACAACATCATCCCGTCCGATCCCAATCGCCCGTATGATGTCCGCCAACTGATCGCGTGCGTGGTGGATGCCGACAGTTTCCTGGAAGTGAAGGCGCAGTTCGCCCGCGAGCTGGTCACCGGACTGGCCCGACTCGATGGACACGTTATCGGGGTGGTGGCCAATCAACCGGCGGTCAAAGGGGGGACCTTATTCCCCGAAAGCTCGGATAAGGGGGCGGAGTTCGTTTGGCTGTGCGATGCGTACAACATTCCGCTCTTGTATCTGGTGGACACCCCGGGATTTATGGTGGGGACCGCCGTGGAAAAAAACGCCATCTTGCGGCGGGGACGGAAGTTTATCTACGCAACCTCATCCGCCACGGTTCCGCGGATTTGCGTGGTGGTCCGCAAGGCCTATGGAGCCGGGATTTATGCGATGTCGGGACCGGCCTACGATCCCGAAGTGACGCTCGCCCTGCCCTCCGCGGAAATTGCGGTCATGGGTCCGGAGGCCGCCATCAACGCGGTCTATTACAATAAATTGCAAGCCATGCAAGATCCCGCACAAAGACAGGTCATGGTCGACACCTTGCGCGAGGAGTACCGGGCCGGGTACGACATCTTCAAGTTGGCGGGAGAATTGGTGGTCGATGAACTGGTTGCCCCCCGCGAACTGCGCGATCAGTTGGTCCGCTACTTCGAGCTGTATGCGGATAAGCGCGTCTCGCTTCCGCCCCGTAAGCATGCCACCATCTTATGATGGGGCGAGTGCCCAGGCGGACGGGGAGGAGATCGTGAGCTGAAGCGACCCGGCTGGCTGGTGCGGTCGGGCGATGCCCCCCGCGAAATGGCCATCGCGGCGCGACGATGCGCCGGGCCGTTCAGGGCAGGGAGAGCGCAGGCCAAGCGACTGGTTGCTGGGGACGTGTGTGGGTGTCACCATTTCTGCCGAGACCCGGTCGGGAAGGCTTGCCGGCCAAAGGGGAGCCAGGGCCAACACTGGACCCGGGAAATCCGGCCGCTCGGGATCGCGGGCTTCAGGAATCGCGGTCGCGAGGAAACGGCCGCGACACTGCTATGGCACGAAGGATAACGAGGCGCCGATGGCAGGTTTTCTTTACCCTCGTCACCTGGGGTAATGCAGGACGTCCGGTTTCCCAGGGCTCTGCAGCGGATTTCCATCCCGACAATGCGCACGCCGGGTTCCGTAGGGTTGGGCTGTCCGCGCAGGGGAGCCCTTCTACCCGGACCTCGGGGTGCCCCCCGGGGCGACTCGCCGCAAGGTTGATGTTCGCAGCCGGCACGCCGGCGAACCCGTGTAGCGTGGGATGGGTGGGCACGATGGATAAGCTGGGGGCATCGCCGGGTGCATGAGAAGAAGACCGTGGCTAGTTCCATTTTTCGCCGGACTGACGTCTCTCGGTTATTGCCTTCGGCAAGGATCGGGACGCACGGTGACAATCACGGGCGCCGCCAAAACTCGCACCACGGGGACAATCCCCAATGCGCCGGCGGCGTGAGCGGGAAGCCGCTTGCCAAGCCCCGATGGGAATATCTACCGGGATAGATGGCGCTTTCCGTGTCGCGCAGACCTTCCAAGACTTGGACTCAGGGATCCGGTGCCGTCCTCGGGCCATCCAACTTTAACAGGGGCGCCCCGGGACGATCGCTCACCTCCGCTGCGCGCTCGGGGCGACCCAGGGGTTGGCGGGTCTGCCAACCTGGGTCAGGCGCCGTGGCTGGGCTCGAGGCGCAGACGGTTTGCGCCGTATCCGACTTCGACAATCGTGGTTTCCCCGGGTCGCCTGACCTCAACGGCTTAAACTGCCCGGTACGGACCGGTATGCTGGGTGGTGTGACCAGGCCGTAGCGTCGACTGCCAAAAACCAATCAAGAACGTCCCAGGGGTTTTCACCTCAGTCTCCGCCGGCAGAGTCATTTATCCAACCAAGGCGTGCGCCTCCGGCCGACGGTTTCACTCGCGGCGTGGCAACATTTGGGTAAAATGCCATAGTCACAAGGGCGCGTTTTCCTTATTATGGTCTTAGGCTTACGATGGAGGCGGTCGTAAGCCGGTAATACCGGGGCCGTGAACACGCTTGATAGCGCTAGGCCCTACTTGAACTGCCGCAATTTCTAAAAGGTGGCGGCCGTCTTGCGGACGGTTTCGGGGCGGCTTGAGTACTTCGATTCGAGGAGCCGAGGAATGCGGGGCTCCGCACAGTGTTTTGGGTTGGGGTTTTTGGATATCATGCCGATTGACTTAATCCCCACTTAGGAGGCGATAAGCGTGTCGTTAGCGGATTCCTCAACGACCGTAACCGTGCGCTCCGTGGCGCACAAGAGCCGCGGGTTGTTTTTGCTGATTGTGCTGGTGTCCGCAATTCCCGCATTTCTGGAGGGATTTGACACCAATTTGTATTTTTTCGGTTCCCCCTATATTGTGAAGAACATTCATGCTTCGGTAGCATTTTTGGGCACGATTGGAACGGGATTCGCGCTCGGCATAGCGATTTTCAGCATGGTCGGCGGTTACCTGTTTGACAGGTTCTCGGTCAAATATACGATCATATTGTCCGTCGTGATCTTCGCGATGTTTACGGTGGCGACCGGGTTTGCGACCAGCCCCGCGATGCTGTTCGGGGCGCGATTTATGGTCGGCGTCGGCATTGGAATTTTTCAGCCCGCCATTGTCGCGCTGTTGGGGGACATCTTTTTTGAGACCCGGGGACGGGCGGTCTCGGCTTTCGCCGTATTCTTCGGTGGCGGCCTGTTTGTCGGCCCCTATTTGATTAGCCCGTTTCTTCCGCAATACCGAACTCCTTTTGTCCTGTCCGGCATTGCGGCCGTCATCTCGCTGGCACTGTTCTATTACGTTGTTCCCAAAACGTTTAAGAAGATGGAAAAACGACGCATCCGTCTGGCGGATGTCTTTCACCGCAATGTCGTGATCTTGTCGTTTTCGATCTTTCTGTTCGGCATCGTCCTGTTTGGGTATCTGGGGTATTATTCGGACTACTTGTTAAAGGGGCTTAGTCTAGCCCCCGGCACGGCGGCCGAGGTGGCCTCCATGGGAGGCCTGGGCGGTCTTATCTGCGCCTATCCGTTGGGGTATCTGGCAGACCGCGTGGGTCGCAAATACATCGTCAGCCTGGCGGCGTTCTTGATCATGATTGGCAGTGTGGGGATGTTTACGGTCTCCAACAATGTGGTTCCGCTCATCATCCTGACTTTCTGTTTTGGAGCGGGATGGGGGATTTACCAAATCGGGCGTAAAGCCCCGGCCTTTAGGCCTGGGGATATAAGCCCGTGGCCCGAGAGGGCCCAGCCCTTGTGGATTATAGAACAATGTAGTATTCTATAAACATGTTGAAAGCCTA
>JAJZZA010000011.1 GCA_021797825.1 Bacillota bacterium
GATATCGCCAATTGCCGTGGCGCTGTTGGTGGGACGCGGTGTCCCGGAACCCGTCGTAAGGTGCTGCTCGGGCCTCACCCGTCGCGTGCCGCGACGGGGCTTGGGGATGCCCTGAAACACGGGTGCCCCAAGTTGCGACGATTCCGAGAAAGCGCTCCCCTATCCATTAACCCGCACGACAGGTTCCTATGCGCCGTCGCCGTTCGCCCTGTTCTGGCCGGATATTCCTCCCTATGGGTAAAGATTAGGGCAACCCGTCAGGGCGCGATGGCGGGAGAGCTCATAATCACCACTTCCCAAAAGGTCAACAACGCGAGGGGATCTGGCCGCCGGGCGCACCGCGCAGTCAATCCCTGACGTCGCCATCCCCCGACGCGGAGATCTCCCCCCGCCATCTGTCCGCTTTCTATGTGACGTCCTGTTCGCCGTCTTATGATGTTTCCTTTGCCCGTTCAGCCTGGCGCAACACGCTGCGTTGGATCTTGCCGGTGGCCGTGGTGGGCAGAGCCGCCACATACTCGATTTCGCGCGGATATTCGTACCGTCCCAGACGATTCCGCACCAGGTCTTGCAGGTCACGGCTCAATTGCTCGCGGCCTGGCAAATCGGAATCCCGGGGCACGATAAAAGCTTTTACGATTTCGCCGCGCACCGCATCCGGTTTCCCAATCACCGCTACCATCGACACCGCGGGATGCGTCAGCAGCACCTGTTCGATTTCGGTGGGTCCGATGCGGTACCCGGACGAGTTGATGACGTCGTCGGTGCGGCCGACAAAGTAAAAAAAGCCTGCGGCGTCGCGACGGGCCAAGTCCCCGGTGTGAATGACTCCCCCCCGCGTTTTCGCCTGGGTGGCCGCGGTCTGGTTCCAGTAACCCAGGAAGGCCACCGGGTCGGGCAGTTGCACGCAGATCTCACCGGTTTCCCCGTCACCCACCGCAACCCCCGCCTCGTTTAACAGCACCAGTTCGTGTCCGTGCATGGGCAGGCCCATCGACGCCCGCTGCGGCGCAAAGAGATCGGGCGCGTTGCCGATGAGCAGATTGGCTTCGGTTTGGCCGTAAAATTCGGCGGGCACCACCCGAAACACCCGCCCGATCCAGTCCCACAGGTCCTCTCCCAGCGGCTCCCCGCCGCTGGCCAGGGTCCGCAAAGCGATGCCGGGCAGCGCACAGTCAATATAGTTACGGAGAATGCGCAACGCCGTTGGTGGAAAGAACACGTTGCGGATAGGTAGACGCCGCAGCAAATCCATCGCCGTGGCCGGATCAAACTTCCCGCCCCGAAACGCGACCACCGGCACCCCCAGATAAAGACTGGGCAAGAGCACATCAAACAGACCACCAATCCACGCCCAATCCGCCGGTGTCCACATCATGTCCGCGGCCTGCGGGAAATGCTGATGGGGCATAACCACTCCGGGCAGGTGGCCGAGCAGCAGACGATGGGCATGCAGCGCGCCTTTCGGGGCCCCTGTGGTGCCGGAGGTATAGATGATGACGGCCGCATCGTCCGCCGCGCTGGCCTGGGGGACCAGTTCCGGGCTCGCCTCGGCAATTTGCTGCCACGGCACCAGGTCGGGGCCGTCGGCATGAGTCACCCGGGTGGCAATCACCCGCTCCACGCCGGTCCAGCGCGCTCGCATCGCTTTTAGGCGGGGCCATTCGTCGCCGTCTGCAATCAGCACGCGCACCCCGGCATCATTCAACCGGTAGCTCAAGGCATCGTCCCCGAACAGCGTAAACAGCGGCACCGCCACCGCCCCGATCTGGTATACGGCCAGATGGGCCACTGCCAGTTCCACACTCTGGGACAGAAAGATGCCCACCCGATCTGCCGCCCCGATCCCCAAATGGCGCAGCAGATTGCCGAGCCGGTTGGCGAGCGTGTGCAACTCGCCAAAGGTGTACGGGCGCACGGAGAGGTCCTCCTGCACATCCATCAGCGCCGTCGCCTGCGGACGATTTTGTTCGAAGATCGCCGTACCCATATTGAAGTGGGAGGGCACATGCCATTGAAAACGTTGTCGCTCTTGCAGATAGCCATCAAGATTCATCAGAGGTCACTCCTGTCCGCAGAGTTTTGCCAAAGGGGGCGCACGTCTTCCCGGTGCTCGTCTAAAAGCGGAGGGGGCAAGACCGGACCGCCTTCCGCGCGGCCGGGCGACGTCGGCCAGGCCAAATCGCCTAAGCGCGCATGTGTGGCAGTCAGTTTGGGCGACGCGCCCTCGTGCCAACGACGGGCGGCCTCGGCCACCGACTGCACCTCCGCCGCCAACAATCCCAACGGCGTCAATACCGTTTCCCAATATGAAGCCGGATGCGTGCGGAGCTTTTGCTCCAAAGCCTCCTTCAATGCCGCCCGGTCTTTAACCCGGGCGGCGTTGGTCCGCCAGGCTTCCCGCTCGGCCCACAACGGCTCCTCCAACGCTTCTGCCAAACGCCGGAACTGCCCGTCGTCAATCGCTCCGATGATGATCGGGCGGTCGGCGGTGGCAAATGCCTCGTAGGGCGCAATGCTGGGATGGGCGGACCCCGACCGGGGATACTCGGCACCCGCGACCACATACATGAGCCAGGGATGCGTCATCATGAGACCCGCGGTCTCCTCCAGGCTGACCGCCACGCGATCCCCCCGACCGGTTTGCTCGCGGCGATAGAGCGCGGAAAAAATCCCGGCGACAGCCAACACCCCGGTCATCATATCAATGGCCGCCACGCCCTGGCGCACCGGTTCCGGACGCTCGCGGCTCCCGGTAATGTCCATCAGCCCCGACTGCGCTTCCAGCGTCACCTCGACCGCCGGGCGCCGGGCCATGGCGCCATCGCGCCGGTAGCCCTTGATTTCGCAATAAATCAGGCGGGGATTGGCGGCGCAGAGGGTCCCCGCGTCCAATCCCGCCTGGCTCATCCAGCCCGGCCGGAAATTTTCCACCACCACGTCCGCGGCCAGAGCCAGGCGTTGCGCCCGGGCCCGATCGCCGGGCTGATGCAAATCAAGCACCACACTCTTCTTGCCACGGTTAAACGATGCAAAATACAGACTCTCACCCTGAATGAAGGGCGGCCCCCACTGCCTGGTCGGATCCCCCTGGATAGGTCTTTCCACCTTGATGACTTCCGCGCCCGCATCGGCCAGCAGCATAGTGGCGAAGGGGCCCGAGAGTACTTGCGTAAAATCGACCACGCGAATCCCGGACAACACGCGCCCGCTTTCGATGCCACATCCCTCCCCGAGTCAGGCTTTGCCCATCCCCCGGGGCGGACCCGCTCACGCGGCCCGCCCTCGGGGACAGCTCTGCGGCCTGTTTAGGATGATGGGTCGGCGACGACCGTCTCGCTGGGGCCAGGGATGCGGGGCGAACGGCCCATTTCGACCACCGCCGCCACCGCCTCATCCAGCCGCTCCGGCCGCGTCACGGCGGAAACCAGCACGTAAGCCACCATCGAGGCCGCCATGATGATCGCGATGCCAAAGAATCCGCCCGGATTCCAGTTGGCCACCGTCACCCAAGTGCCGCCCACTACCCCTATGACACCGGAGGCTACCACGCCCCAGCTGTTGCCGCGGCGCCAGTTAAGGCCCAGCGCCACCGCCGGAAAGAAGACCGCAGCCAACAGTCCCCACGCCTCCGTGCCCGCGATGCCAATCAGGCTGGAACGCGAGTAGGTGAACCAGAGGGCAATCAGGAGCAGCACCAGCGTCCAGATGCGGCCCCACATCAACCCGCGGCGCGGGGTGAGCTGGCGATGCAAAATGCCTTGCATGAAATCGCGGGTAATGGCGGCCGAGGCGATATTGGAAAACCCGTTGACCGTGGCCATGGAGGCCGCGATTAAGGCGGTAAAGACGATGCCGCTCAGCCAGGTGGGAATGTAGTGAATGAAGAAATAGGGCGCGGCATAGTCGGGGTTGCTGAGCAAGGGCGCCCGGTGCTGTGCAGTCAGGGCCGCCAGTCCCAGACCGCTGAAGATCATCAGCGCCGCCAAAGAATAGGTGATGCCGTTGCCTAAGGCCTGATAGCGGGTATTGGAAGCCTTGCGGTGCACATAGTACTTGGTCAGCAGTTGGGGTTGCCCGCCGTGGCCCAAGCCAAATTCAAAGGTCCAGGCGATGGCGGCGCCGACCCCTAGCCCGGCAGCGCCTTTCGGCCACCAGGGAGCGGCATGATAAGCCCAGGTACCCTTGGCCTGGGCTAGCACGGAGAGGATATGCACGGGATTGCCCACCACAATGAAAACCGTGATGATCACCGTGATCCCGGCCAGCATTTCCAGCGAGAACTGAAACAAGTCCGTCCAGATTCCGGCGCGAATGCCGCCGGCAATGGTATAGATGGCGACAATGCCGGTCCCGATTAACACCCCGCCCCAATAGGAGACGGGCAGCAACGACGACAACACGACGCCCAGGGCTTGAAACTCCACCGACAAATAGCCCAGCATCCCGACCACTAAGCCCAAAATGCCCACGATGCGCATAACTGACGGCATGGAAGGATAGCGCAGCGCCATCGCGTCGGGGATGGTGTAGGCGACTTTGATTTCTCCCAAGGTGCGCAGTTTGCGGGCCACCAAGAACGCGGCCACGCTAAAGCCGAGAATGGCAAACACTTGCAGGAAAAAGACCACGCCGCCGTAGGCGTAGGCCAGTCCGGGCAATCCGACCAATCCGAAGCCGCTCATGACCGCCGCGCTGCCGGAAATGATGGCGACCCAGCGCGGTGCGCTGCGCCCCGCAATATAGTAATCGGCGAGATTCTTGGTGCCGCGGCTCGCATAAAGTCCTAACGCCACCACGACGGCAAAGTACACTACCACCGTGATGGCCATGCTGAGTGGGGCATGCAGATTCATTGGCCATCCTCCTCGCGATTGTTGCGGTTCTCTTCATCGATGCGCTGTTGCCGATAGCGTTGAATAATGGCCTCCATAACGCCTTCGGACTGTTCCGCGTGTTTGAGAAACCATAGTCCGGGCACCCAGTTAAACACCAGCCATCCCAGAATGATGAGAATGAGAACGGTAAGACCCGGCATGGAACATTCCTCCCTTTCACCCATCTAGGCTCCGCGTGCGGCCCCCCGCACCGTCCTCCGCCGACATCCGCCCGACACCGTGCCCCAGCCGCCGCAAGCCTTGGGTACGGTCCCCGGAGTGCCTCGGTCTAAGGCGCTGGCCAGGCATCGCTGAAATTATGCCAGCGCGCCCACGGTCAGTCATCATCGAATATTCACAATATTTGCCCTACTGATTCAGGGGTTAATCCGAAGCGGCTTAGGGCGTCACCGACAGCGTCTTCCAGGCGACGACGGAGATTTCCACCAACAGCCGGCGCACCGGGTCGTCGAGCGCATCCCCCAATAGTTCCCGGATCTTTTCAATCCGATAGCGCAGGGTATTGGGATGAACGGACAGCGCCCGCGCCGTCTGGGCCTGATTTTGGTTGTGCGCCAGGTAGGCATGGAGGGTGTCGAGCCACCAGGCATCCCGTTCCAGCAACGGATGCAGATACTGGCGGACCAATTGTTGCAAATCTGCCAGGCCAGCCTGACCGAACAGACTTAAGAGCGGGGTGACGTGCTCGAGCCACGTCACCGTTTCGCGCAGGCTGGCGCCGAATTGATCGAGCACCTGAAAGGCGTTGAGCAGCGTCTCGCGGTCGGTTTGGAGGTCGTTCCCCACCGGGCCCGCCACCAGGCGAATCGCAGCGGATGGCGACAGCGCCTGGCGCTGAATGCGCAGCGCCATCTCTTGAAACCGTGTGGGGGCGGTTGAACTGGTAAGGCCCACCAGGCGGGTGCCGTAAATAGACAACAAGTCATCGGGGCAGGCGCTGGCGGCGACGTGGTAGACCTGGGGCATGGACTCAAAACCGTGGGGGTCGGAAGAGGAGACAATCTGCAGCACAAACGCCCGGTGGGGAAATTTCAGGGCGGGCCAGGCCTGCAGTCCGTGGCGGCGGACTACTTCGATGGGCGGCACGGAATGGGCTAACAGTTCGTCAAAAAACTCCCGATGCAAACGCCGTCCGGCTTCCACCAGCGCTTGCTCCCCGATTCGATGCATCGTAAAGATCGCCGCCAACGGGGACAACTTCTCCAAGATGGGCGCGGGCAAGTCGCCCGGCGCGGGATGGCGGGCCAGCAAAAAGCCCACCACCTCCGCCTGCCGTAACAAGGGCACGATCCCCGCGCCTTCCTGCGCGCAAGCGCTTTGGCTAATGGCCGCTTGGGAGCGAAGACGATCCCAACCGTGCCGGGTAAACCATGACCAGGGCAACGTCTCCCCGATCGCGACCCCGGGAATATTCCAACCCGACGAGTGCGCCAACACGGTATCGCCTTGGCTGAGATAAAGCAGCTCAATCTCCAACGCTGCCGCCACCGCCTCGATGGCATCGGCCAGATTGCCGTCGCGCGCCAAAAGGGCCATCAGCCGGTGTTCAAGCTCCAGGGCGGCTGCGCACGCCTCATGGCGCTGTTCCGCCTCTTCCTGCGCCCGTTGACAAGATTCCGCAACCCGCAGCGCCCGGGTGTACGACTCCGCATTGAGCAAGGCCAGGGCGGCAAAGTCCGCCAAAGAGGACAGCACCGCGGTATCTTGCGCGGTAAATTGGGCCGGCTCGCGCTTCGCGGAAAAGAGCACCCCCAGCGTGCTGCCGCGCACGACCAGGGGCACTCCCAAAATGGCCCGAATCCCTTCATCACGAACCAGCGCGTCGGTGGCCGGATCATGTGAGATGGTGTTGTCGTTTAAATAATCGCGAACCGTAAGCGGAACTTGATTTCGCGCCACCCAGCCCCCCAGCCCGACTCCGAGCGGCAGCACAATCTCCAAGAAACCCGGATGGCGATGGCCGCAAGCCACTTCCATGCGAACCGATTGCCGCGCGGTATCCATCAAGGTGACGTACGCCAGGTCGGCGGCCAGGAATTCTCGGGCCCGTTCGACCGTAATTTGCAGCAGTGGCGCGGGATCCAATTCGGCACTGAGCCGAGCCGCGGTGTCATACAGAATACCCACGGTTTGACTGAAGGAGACCACCTGAAAGTTATCCAACAAGACTTCGATGCGGTGCGCCAAAGAGTCCAGCCGGTCGCGGGCCGGAAGGTCGGTGGGCGATGCGCAGTGAATTTCCACCACCGCCACGTTGTAGTCGAGGGTAATCCGCGATTCGTCCACTGTCACTTGACGCGTCATCACAGGAGCGTCACTGTAAGGATAGCCGTCACTCAGCTGCAATGACCAGGCTGTCGGCAAAATAACCGCGCGCACCTCCCGTTCCACCAGCTCCGGCAACCGATCCAGCCGCACGTCGCGGAGTTTGACCGGTTCCAGCCTCGGCCCGGATAAACCCTGGGCCGGGTCCGGATCGAGGTTCCAGGGCACCGCCAGGACCCGGCACATGGCAACATACATCGGGAGCGAGGGCAAGACCTTTTCCTGCTCCACGGCGCTGACGAAGCTGCGGCTGCGACCAATCCGACGGCCCAATTCGGCCTGCGACAGGCCTTGCTGGCGGCGGGCTGCGGCCAGCCTCTTTAAGGCCGGGGAAATTTCCGCGTGCATGTTACCGTCCGTAGGCGCGCCTCCTCCGCCAAAGGCTGGTCGTCAGCGAGTCACCCGTTCCCTCACGGACCGCGCCGGCAACCGGGCCAACCGCGACCCCATCTCTAACTATTGTATCCTGTCCGCCCGGGCCGCAATAGATAGATGGGGCCTTGGGCCATCCGGATCTAACCCGTGCTGAGGGCAAACGGGCTCAGGGGATTTTGACATCCCTCTACGGTCCCCCCCTCGGCCTGGCTGCGCCGTTCAACAGCCAACCTCACCGGAAAGACCCGGCCTGCCCAGCCGAGCCTCCAGTGTGCCAACCATTCGGCAGCTGACCCAAAGCGGCTACTGGCCCCACACGCCGCCGGGCCGTTTCCCGGTGACCTCCCCGCCGCGCCACACGACTTGGCCCCCGACCAGCACGCACGCCACCCCGCCGGGCACACATTGCGGCTCCTCATAACTTGCACAATCCCCATACGATGCGGGATCCAACACTACGATGTCCGCGCGCAGCCCGGGGCCGATGCGCCCGCGGTCATGGAGTCCCAAGCGTCGGGCGGCTTTGTCGGTTAACCGCGCGATGGCCTCCTCGGCCGAAACCAGTCCTTCCCGCAAGGCGTAGCGTCCCAGCACCCGGCCGGCAGTACCGAACAAGCGCGGATGGGGCTTGCCCACAAAAATGCCGTCCGTTCCGACCAATGCCAAAGGATGCCGGAAAATGGTCCGCACCACCTCCTCACTCGCGTAGTGGTCGACCATCGTCACATTCAGGGCGTTTTCGCTTAACAAGTCCATCATTGCGTCAATCGGCGGCACTCCCCGTTGCTGGGCGACCTGGCCCAAGGTCTTGCCGACATCGTCGGGGCGAGGGGATTCCATTCCGGCAATAACGATGTTTTCCGCTCCACAGGATCGCAGCAGGTTTTCCCATCCCGGCAATCCGAGCGTGATGTCTTCGGTAATGCGCCGCCTGCTCTCCGGATGGGTCAAACGCGCCATCATCTGGGCGGGCCCCCCGGCCAGGGCCCAAGGCGGCAACAGCGCACTCAGCAGCGTACTCCCGGCCCCATAGGGGTACTGATCAAACGTGATGTCAATCGTCCGCCGCGCGGCTTCGATGGTGTCAAGCATAGGGCCCACCAAATGCGCGTGGCCCACCACCTTGAGATGGGACAGATGGAGGGAAACGCCACTGCTTTGGGCCACGGCGACCATTTCTTGCACGGCATCCACCACCCCGGCAGATTCATTGCGCATATGCGGCATGAGCAAGAGTCCGGCCTGGGCGGCCTCTTCGGCTAGCCACACCAACTCGTCGGTTTCAGCGTACACCCCGGGCAGATAGATTAACCCAAGGGAGAGCGCCCGCGCGCCCAGGTCGCCGGCCAGGCGGATCTGCCGGCGCATGGCGCGCACCTCTTCGGCGGTCGGCCGGCGGTTGCCGCTGCCCATCACATAATCGCGCACCGCGTTATGTCCGACCGCAGGCACCAGGGTGGTGGTCGGCCGCGTACCCGCGAGGGCGCGCAGAAACTCTGCAAAACGCGACCAGGTCCAGTCGGCCGGGCCAGGCCCTTCCAAAGCCCGCAAATAGGCTTGCCGCTCAGCCCGGCGCTGCGGCCTCACCGGAGCCGGCGCCAGACCATCGGGATGAATCAACTCGGTGGTGAATCCCTGCGCTATTTTGGGACGCAGCCAGGGGTCTCTAAAGGGTTGCAGCGCCGAATGGGCGTGCATGTCAATAAATCCCGGACACACCCAGCACCCGGTCGCGTCGATGACCTCACGCGCCCGTTGGATCGAAATGGCGGGGGCCACGTCAATAATTCGGTCCTGGCGCAAGGCCACATCCGCCCAAAATCCCGGACCATCGCCTGGCATAACCAAGCCGCCCCGAATCAGCATATCGTACACCGCAAAATCCCCCCGTTAAATGGTCGACTTCTTTTCGACCCCGGGCCCTTGGCGGTCACCGACGCAGGATCTGGCCGGTGATCGTCCCCATCTCACCGGATCACCCCAAGCCGTCATATCGCCAAGAACCCGCGGCCCAACGAGCAGATGCCCGGCTATCGACAGCTCTGTCGAGACGGGTCGTCGCCCGGTGATGTGGGGAATGCTACACCTGCTTGCCCTAACATCCGCCTCCATTCGGGGACAAACGGCCTCGTGGGAGTGCCCCATGTGCAGCGATCCTTCATCGCCGCGCGACCCGGCCGACGAAAGCACACCGGCCCCCCATCACGGTCACCCGCCCCGCGAACCAAATCGCCGACAAGGAACGTAGCGTCCGTGCTGTGGGCTCCCACAGACTTCCCCGTTGCGGTAGACCGTCTTGCCTCGGGAAATGGTCCGCACGACGCGTCCTTGGATCTCATGGCCATGCCACGGCGAATACCCGGCCCGACCATGCAGATCGGCTTCGTTTAACGGCGCACGTCCCTTGGGGTCGTAGAGCAACAGATCCGCATCCGCTCCCACCGCGATAACGCCCTTTTTGCCGCCCAGGCCAAACCACTCCGCGGGAGCGCGACTCACCAGGTTGCTGACGCTTGCCACATCCATCAGCCCGCTGGCGACAAACTGGGTGTACAACACCGGCCACAGCGTTTCCACTCCCGGTATCCCCGGCGAGGTCGCCGCAAACGTTCTGCCCGCCCCCCGCTGAGCCAGCGCGTACCCACAATGATCGGATCCAATCGCATCAATCTGCCCAGCCACCACCTGTTCGCGCAACCCAGCAACAGAGGTCGCCGGTCGCAACGGCGGCGTCATGATGTAGCGGTCGACCTGCGGGGACTGGTAGAGGCGGTCATCAAAGCAAAGATGGTGGGGACAAACCTCCGCCAACGCCGTCACCCCCTGTTCACGAAACTGGCGCACCAGCGCCACTGAGCGGGGCGATGAGAGGTGAACGAAATAGATGGGGGCGCCGGTGGATAGCGCCAACCCCAACCCGCGCGCCACCGCTTCGATTTCCGCCGCTTCGGGGCGGGATCGCCCGTGAAACGGCAAGGAGGTCTGGCCGGCCGCTGCCAGCAGGCGGGAGCTCCCCGCGATGATCGCATCGTTCTCGGCATGGACCTGAACCAATACGCCCTCTTTTCCTGCCGCTTCCAGCAACTGATACCAGTTCCAGTCGGTGGTGTAATAACTGGTGTCCCGATAGGTCGTGTAAACTTTCACGCTGGTCACGCCTAGGCCGGCGAGCTCGCTCAGTTCCTGCTGCCAACTGGGTCCCGGCGTTCCGAATGAAAGATGGAACGCAAAGTCCACCAGGCTGTGACCGACGGCTTGCGGCATTTCCCGTTCCAGCGCCGCCACCAAATTCTCTTCACGGGCTTGGGGAACAAAATTGATGTAGGTGGTCACCCCGCCCGCTGCCGCCGCCGCCGAGCCCGCCGCATAATCATCCAGCGTCCGCATCATGTTGTTCTCGAGTCCAAAATGGGTGTGACAATCTACCAGCCCCGGCAACACCCATAGTCCCCGGGCATCCACCACCTCATCATCCCGACCAGCCAAGCCCGGTGCCACGGCTTCGATCAACCCGTTGGCCAAGCGCACATCCGCGCACCGAATGCCGTCGGGAGTGACCACATCGCCTCCTTGGATAACCAGGTCCGCCATCGCGTCTCCTCCTCGCGGCCAGTTACCGCACCCCCGCGGGCTCCCGCCAAAGCGTCACCACGCTCGCCCCAGGATGCGGTCACAGAGTGCCAGCAGCCCATCACTGGTTGTCGGCATTTCGTCGGTATACCCCTGCAACTCTTTCCCTAAGGCGATGACGTCGGGAGCTTGCACCGCCAATGCCGACAACACGTCGGCATACAAAAAGGCTTGCTCGGGCGGCGCGTCCACCAATATGCGTCCCCCGGCCATGCCGATTACGCGCCGGGCATAGCGTACCACCAGGTCCATCTCATGGGTAATCATGATCACGGTGTGTCCCGCGCCATTTAAGAACTGAAGAAACTGCATGATGTCGACAGATTGGGAGAAGTCCTGCCCGGTAGTCGGCTCGTCCACGATTAAGGCGCTGGGACGAAGGGCCAGGATGGAAGCAATGGCGATACGCTGGCGCATGCCTTTGGGGAGAAAAAAAGGGTGCTCATCAAACAAATCCGGACTGATCCCGCACACCTCGGCGGCCTCCCGCACCCGTTCGTCGAGACGGTTGGAGGGCATGTGGAGGCGTCTCAGCCCATAAGCGATTTCTTCGTACACGGACTGGCTAAAGATCTGATGGTCGGGGTTTTGAAAGACGTAGCCGACACGCTCCACCAGCGCGGGTGTCCGTTTGCGGCCAACAAAGGTCGGGGTGCCGTCGATGCGAATTTGCCCCCGGCTGGGTTGCAAAATCCCCCCCACGCATTTGGCCAGGGTGGTTTTCCCCGACCCGTTTTGACCAATTACCGCCGCCATCTCGCCGCCGTCAATCCTCAGTGTCAAATCGTCAATGACCGCGGTCCCATCGGGGTAGGAAAATCCGAGACCGGATATCTCGATGCTTCCCCGCCGCTCGCTCATCTTAGCCATGATAAGCCCTTTCCCGGGCCAGCGCTTCCCGCAGGATTAGCACGGCCTGTTCCGTGGTGGTCGGCATGGGGCCCTGGTACCGTCCCGCATCCCGCAGATATCTGGCCAACGCCACCGCCGCCGGAATGTTAAGCTGGCGCTGGGCAAATACCTCGACCGCCTGCCAGAAATCAGCAACCGCGCCCTCCCAGACCTTGCGGCCTTGATCCAGCAGGATCAGGCGATCGGCATATTTTAGGATGCGACTCATGTCATGTTCCGCAATCACCACCGCGCAACCCCATCCCTGGCGCAGGTCCTCCAGCACCGTAAAGACTTGCTCCTTGCCGGCCGGATCCAGCATGCTGGTCGGCTCATCCAACAACAGTACGCGCGGCCGCAGGGCCAAAATGGCCGCAATCGCCACCCGTTGTTTTTGTCCCCCCGAAAGATCAAAAGGCGATTTGTCCAAAAATGGCGTGATACCCGTAACCCGCGCCGCCCACTCGATGCGCTCGCTAATCTGTGCGGACGCGATCCCCAAGTTTTCCATCGCAAAAGCCACCTCTTCCTCGACGCTCATGGAGGTGAACTGGGCCTCGGGATCGCTGAACACCAACCCCACCTGCTGGGTGAGTTCATCCGGCCGCCATGTTGTCAACGCTTTCCCGTCCACCAAGACTTGACCGTTTAAGGTGCCGCGCAAATTGGAGGGAATGAGTCCGCGCAACGCCAACAACAGCGACGTTTTACCGGAACCATTGGGGCCCACGATGGCAACGATTTCCCCCGGCGAGATCGCCAGGTCGATGTGGCTGAGAGCAGACGCTGGCGCCTGCTGATACTGCCAACAGAGGTTCTCGCAGGCGATAACCGGATTCATGGTGCGACCTCCTCTTTTTTAGGGTTCAGCAGCCCGGGTCATAAGCTGTGAGTGCTCAAGCCCAGCCATGCCACCAAGCCGCCCGCCGCGACCAACCCCACAGTTACGAGGGTATCGGAGGCGCGCCACGGCATCTTTGACAACAAGTAATCGGTGCGCTGCCCTGGCCGCAAGGAAAATCCTTTGGCGAACAACGCATTGGTAATTTCGTCCCCGCGGCGCAGGGCAATAGCCAGCATCGGCACCATATACATCGCGTAGAGTTGAATCCGGCGAAAAAAACCCA
This sequence comes from Bacillota bacterium, assembly GCA_021797825.1. GTDB lineage: Bacteria > Bacillota > Sulfobacillia > Sulfobacillales > Sulfobacillaceae > JAJZZA01. The sequence goes on from JAJZZA010000011.1 coordinate 13,247, forward strand.
TGGACGTCACATCCAGTCCGCGCGCGAGTTGCGCTTCGCGAATGACATGAAAATCCTCGATGAACATCCCGGCCACCCGCAAAGTTAAGCCAATGAAGTAGGTTACCAAAAAAGGCACCCGAAACTTTCGAAAGGCCACCAAAATGTCCCGCTCGCGATTGGTATAGAAATAGTAGAGCGAAGCCGCCAGCAGCGCCAGAATCCGGACGTATGCGGCCAAGGCCAGGGAGAGCGGGTGTTGCCACAATGGGATTGGCCCGATTCGGGCGAGCAACACCGGATGGGCCATTTTGCCCGGAAAAAACACGTAGGTCAAAAAGATAAACAAGCCCACCGTCACCAGCATCGGCACATACATGCGCAGCTGCAGCAGATTGACCCGCGACACCCAGAACAGGCCGACAAAGCCCAGCACAACCAGGCCGTTCACCAGCGGCCGGCTAATAAAGAGCGGCACAAATCCCATCACCACGAAAAACACCAGCCGGGTAGCGGGGTGAAACCGATAGACGGGACTGGATTCCGGAACATAGGCTATGACCGTCTTGTTCATCGCTGCGCAACCTCCCGCAAGGGGCGAGGCGCTTTCGCCCCTCGCCCGCCTTTTACGCCCAGTACCGCTTGACGAAAGAATTGGTCCGAATGACCATTGGACTTATCAGCTTCAGCATGAGCACGCCCAGAATCCACGATGGAACGGTGTTCCCGATCCACCAGCCGGCAAATACCACCGGTTGGGAACTCGGGGAAATGAGGTGAAATATCCTGAGCGTCGTCGACCCCCAGGCGGCCCCAAAAGCGTTGGCCAGGATAACCCCCACCACGGTAAACACCACCCAGTCCTTCTTGCTGCGAAGCCGGGGATCACAGCCGAATTTCCGCATCGCCCAGCCGGCCAGCATACCCTGCACAAAATTGCCGGGAATGTAGACCAGCGAAACCGGCAGCGGGGCGCTGCCCGACAACGCATTGGAGATCAACGGAAACACGAAGCTGGCAACCCCGCCCCACATGCCATACCACACACTGCCGACCGCTTGAATGGCTTGTCCCGGCCAAAACGCGGATACGAAGCCGAGCGGCACCGCCAAGCTGCCAAATGTCCCCACTACCACCCCAATGCCCGTAAAAAGGGCGGCCATCACAAAATGTCCCGCCGTAACGATCCGTTTCTCGCCCGGCGCTACTGCCCACACATTCGGGGACTTCATCGGTGTCGCCATCTGTGCACCTCCTGCCTTTAGTGGTCACTCCAGACCCTTGTCTTTCAACTTTGGGGACGATCTCGTCATTGCGGGAACCGGGTTCCATTGCCGGAAAATTGGCGGGCCGGAGCGCGCGGCGCCTCTCGCGCCGGGCACGAGCGGCCTCGGGGCCAGTCGGGTGTGAGCATCTGGCCCCGCAGAGAATCACGTCCCTCCGCCTCATTGCCTCCACCCTGGAAACCCGATGGGGGGGCATTGCCGCTAACCGATAGCACCAGCACCGTTGCCCCGCGAAAGTTATGATCGCAGCGTGGCGGGCGGAAGTGGCGGATGGTGCCAGCGAGATGGGTCAGGGCAAATCTTGAGCAATCTCCGCGTAGGTGTCGGGCCGTCGATCGCGATAAAACTGCCAGTGCTGGCGCGCTTGCCGGATCGCATCCAGATCGACCACCGCGGTCACTAACGCATCTTGGTTGCGCGGACCCTGGGCAATAATGCGCCCTTCGGGATCGCAAAAATAACTTTGACCGTAAAATTCCCCGATGTCCCACGGCATTTCCCGGCCCACACGATTTAGCGCACCCACGAAATACCCGTTGGCAATGGCCAGTGCGGGCTGCTCAATGGTCCACAAGTGGTCCGAATGGCCCGCCGTCGTCGCCGACGGATTGAACACCATTTCGGCCCCGTGCAAGCCCAAAATCCGCCCCCCCTCCGGAAAATGCCGGTCATAGCAGATGTAGACGCCAACACGGCCAAACGCCGTGGCAAACACCGGATAGCCCAGATTGCCGGGACGGAAATAGAACTTCTCCCAAAAACCCCCGCCGTGGCCGGGATGGGCATCGACTTGGGGAATATGGACCTTGCGGCATTTGCCGAGATATTTCCCGTCGGCATCAATCACCGCGGCGGTATTATAGTAGACGCCCGGCATCTCTTCCTCATACAACGGCACGATGAGAACCATTCCCAGTTGTTTGGCCAATTCCACCATGTATTGGGTGGTCTCGCCATCCGGGATGGTTTCTGCGGCTTGGTACCACCGCCGATCTTGTTCCGCAGCAAAGTAGGGGCCAAAAAACAACTCTTGCAGGCACAAGATGTTTACCCCTTCCTGTGCGGCCTGGTGAATCCAACGGGTGTGCTTGGCTATAGCCTCCCGTTTGTGCCGGGCGATGGGTTCGGTACCCGGCACTTCGTGGGCCAGTTGCAGCAGACCGACTTTAACGTTCACCGTTCACCCTCCTGCGTGCGTTATGCCGGCATCTCAGGCGAAACCCGGCTGTCCGGCGGGCATTTCCGGTCAAACCGGCACCCCCCCACCCGGGCCGCCCCGGGACACGATTTCCTGGATCCGAGCCAAACTCCGCTGCCAGTTGCGTTCCACCGCTGCGGCCGCCTCCACGGCGTCACCCCGCAGGCTGGCCAGAATCACCGCGTGTTCGTCAATCGATTCGCGAGATGACCACATCTCTTGAAAATAGGCGATCTCGACTCGGGTCAAGGGCGTCTTGAGTTCTGTGAGCACGGCAGCCAGCTCGGGATTTTGAGCTTTTTCAATCAACCCCAGGTGAAAAGCCTCGTCTGCCCGGGCGGCGGCAACCGCATCGCGCTTTTGGATGGCGTCGTTCAGCAACCGGTTATGCGCGTTTAAACGGGTAATGTCCTCGACCGTCCAGTCATCCGTCGCCACCGTGGTGATGGCAAACCGCTCCAGCGTCCAGATAATAGGATAGCGACGCATCACACTGTTTAAATCCAAGGGTGCGACCTGAGTCCACCGGTTGGCCTGCGTCACCACCAAACCCTCCGCTTCCAAGCGGAGCAGCGACTCGCGCACGGGAGTTCGGCTGACGCCAAATTCTTGGGCGAGTTCTTGATCCCGCAAATGGGTTCCGGCTGTCAGCCGTCCTTCGATGATCCATTGCCGGAGGCGCTGATACACGGCATCATGGACGAAGTGGCGCCCGATTCGCTCCGTGTCATTTTCCCCCTTCATCTCCACACCCCCTTGACTCCACCGATTGTTGTGATGTATAATATACTACATACGACATGTAAGTCAACAGGCAATTTGGGGCGCTGGTCGACACGGCAGAAAAGGGGCTTGGCCAATGATGAATCCGATGGTTTGGCAACTCAATCGACTGAAAGACTTGCACCCCACACCCGAGGTGCAAGCATTTCATCCGGGCGTCGTCCAACCGGTTCAGGAATATCATGCCACCTTGCCGGGGTATCGCTTTACCCCCCTTCATCCGTTGTCGACCTTGGCCCGCCACTGGAATCTGGGAGGCCTGTTTATCAAGGATGAGTCGTCACGATTTGGTTTAAACGCCTTTAAGAGTCTCGGGGGAACGTATGCGGTGGCAAAGTATCTCAGCCGGACTCTCGATCATGGGCAACCGCTGACCACCCACACTCTCACATCGCCCGGGACCCGGCAACGATCCTTAACCTTTGCCACTGCCACTGACGGCAATCACGGCGTCGGCATTGCCTGGGCGGCGCATCAATTCGGCCACCAGTCCATCGTCTTCATGCCGCGCGGCACCGCCGCCGCCCGCGTGCAGTCCGTGCGGGCGGCGGGCGGGCAGGCCGAGGTAACTGCCTTTAATTATGACGACACGGTAGCCTGGGTCGCGGCCGAGGCGGCCGAGCGGGGGTGGGTCTTGGTCCAAGATACCTCCTGGCCCGGTTACCAAGAGATTCCGCTCTGGATTATGCAGGGGTATACCACGCTAATTTATGAAGCCCTCCAACAACTCCAAGATTTCGGGGTCAAACGGCCCACACACGTTTTTCTGCAAGCCGGCGTGGGCTCGTTTGCCGCCGCCGTCACGGGATTCTTGGCCAACGTCTTCGCCTCCGCGATTCCGCTCATTATCGTGGTGGAACCCACCCAAACCGCTTCCCTGCTGCGCTCGGCAACCGTGGGCGATGGGCAGCTGCATTCCCTGGAGGGACCCATGCAGACGGTCATGGCGGGTTTGGCTTGCGGGGCGCCGAATCCCTTGGCGTGGGACATCTTGCAGCATTGGGTCGGCATGTTTTTGTCCTGTCCCGACGAAATGGCGGCACGCGGCACCCGCATTTTGGCTAACCCGTTGGCGGGCGACCCGGCCGTGATTTCGGGCGAATCGGGCAGTGTAACCTTGGGGGTTTTGTCTCATATCATGGCGAGCCCGCTTGCCCAGACTCTCCGTCAGTCGTTGGACCTCAATGAGCAATCACAGGTCCTGCTGGTCAGCACGGAAGGAATGACGGACCCGGTCCTCTACCGCCGCCTGGTTTGGGATGGCCTGTTCCCCTACGACGCGTCATGACGACGGTCCACGATTCCAACCGGCTCCAGCGCCGGGCCATCTCGCAACCCACGGCAACTGCCAAGGTCCTCGGTCAGTTCTGGCCACGGGATTGCTAAAGGCTTGCCTTGGTGTGACGATTCCCCACGGCTAATCCCCGGGGGCAGATCACCCCAAGAAGTTTGAGCGGAGCGATGCGTGCACCGCATACCGGTCAGGCCACTTCCTAAGGTCTGCACGGCGGCTAAGCCGCTCATCGACGTTTCATAAAAGCCCGTTTGGCAAAACCGCGGCTTTATGAGACAATTTCGCTAAATATTGCTGAGCAAGAGATTGTCGCGCGATATTTCTGCGTGAGGAATGCAGATTGGGAGGACCTTAACCGTGCTCAATATCGACCTCCAGGGCAAACGTGCCCTGGTTACTGGAGCGAGTCGTGGCATTGGCCATCAGATCCTGTTGACCCTGCTCGAAGCGGGGGCTTCTTGTGTAGGCGTGGCCCGCACGATCCCCGCTATGACCGGCTACGACAGACTGACATTTGTCGCCGCCGATGTCAGCGCCGAATCTGATTTGGACCGTCTGCACGCATTTGTCGTCGACTCCTGGGGAACCTTGGACATCCTGGTAAACTGCGCCGGCTTTAATATTCGAGAACCGTTCACCGAAATCACTACGGAGCATTTTGAAGCCATTTTCCGCACCAATCTACGCGGTCCGTTTTTGATGATGAAAAAATTTTCCCCGCTGTTAAAAGAGAGTCAAGGCAGCATTATCAACATCACGTCGTTAGCATCGCATATCGGCAATCCCTACCAAGGCGCCTACGCCGCCTCAAAAGGCGGCCTGGCCCAGTTGACCAAAGTCGCCGCCACGGAACTGGGCCCCTACAATGTTCGGGTCAATGCCGTAAGCCCGGGATACATCGAAACCCCTTTGACTCAACCCTTATGGACCGACCAGGAATTCCGCGACCGAATCGTATCCCACACGGCATTACGGCGCCTCGGTGCCCCCGAAGAGATTGCCAGCGTCGTCGCGTTCCTCGCATCGCCTCTCGCGCGCTTCATTACCGGCGAGGTGATTGTGGTGGACGGGGGTTATTTAAGCGGAGACCCGGTATTGATACCGTTTGGCAACCTTCCCAAACCATAACCGCGGACAGATTGCCTCTTTAGCAACCACCCAAAATCTCCGCCAGCGCGTCCCGCGCCAAAAGCGCTTTAGCCCCGGCCAACGCGGGGCTAAAGCGTTCCGGACAATCTGCCGGGGAATCAGTGCGACGGCTGCGCGGCCGCCAAAACGCTATCCAAATCCGCTTCTTCCTGTTCGATATCTTTGCCGGTGGGATCCCAGCGAATGGCCAGGGTTACCAGCAACCCGGTCAACGGCACAATGCCAATCAGCAGCAAGGTGTGCTGCAAACCAAAAATCGCCAACACAATCGGGAAGAAATAAAACCCTAAGATGCTGCCCAGGCGAATGACGCCTTGGGTAAAGCCCGCTCCCACGCCGCGGATAACCGTCGGATACGAAAGCGCCCCCATGCTCATTCCGGATGATCCCTGCCCCATAGAATGCGCGGTAATAAACAAGGCGATAAAGAGCCCCATCACCAGCGCAGGCAGCACCTGTCCCAGCAGACCAATAGCCAGCAGCGCAATCAAGACCCCGCTATACCCGATGATCGCCAACCTGCGTATGCCCACCCGTTGCGTGACCTTCACGTTGATGCTGCCCCCGAGAATGCCAAACAAATTAAACACGGCCGACCCCAAAATCGCAAACAAAAACTTTTTGCCGAAAATCAACAGACTAATCGTCGGCAGATAAAATCCTACCGCGAAATATTCCATGGATTGGGTGAACCCAATCACGGCCGCCAGGGTGGTGCGCGAACGGTAGCGCCGCGAAAACAGTTGCGCATACTCTTTAATCGATGTTAATTGCGCCCGCACCGCTTGCTTCTCCGCTCCCGGAGCCACCACCGCGTCCACGCCGTAGGTTTCGCGCAGCACGCGCACCGCGCCCTTTAGATCTCCCTTGCTGGCGGCCCACATGGGACTTTCATCCATGTACATGTATCGCAGCGTCAACACCACCACCGCAGGCACCGCCCCGATGCCGACCGCCCACCGCCACAAGTCAGGCCCCGCTCCCAAAAAATAAATCGGGATAATGATAATAAAACCGGTGGCCGCTGCCGTATACCACATAATCTGCCACATTTGCACGGATCGGGCTTTGCGTTGGGTGCCGGTATACTCCGCCACAAAACTGAGCGCGACCGGAAAATCCAAGCCGACGCCGACCCCCATGAAAAACCGGAAGATCAGCAAGACCAGCAAATTGGGCGCAAAGGCGGCGGCAATCGCCGATACCACAAAAAACACCAAATCCAACATGAACATTTTTAGCCGACCCACCCGATCCACATAATAGCCGCCGATAAAGGCGGCAATCAGCGCCCCGAAGGCCATGGTCGCGGTCAGGCTCCCGAGTTGCAACGCGCTCAAATTAAACTGCTGCTTAAGTTGCACCGCGCCGATGCCCAGACTGGTAAAGTCATAGGCGTCGATGAAGGTCCCTCCCAAAGCAATGAGGATAATCATCCAACTCCGCGGGGTCACAATCGTACCGGAGTTGACCAGGTTGAACACATCCTGTTTGCTGCGGATAACCACTTGGTCGGCCACCCTTTTTCCCTCCTTAGTTATTGTCCCGGTGAACACGGATCGTGGCTGACCCGGCATACATCGCAAGCGGAAGTTCTCCATCTTGGGATCCCATCACGCTTGACGATACCCGGAAATCCCCGGGGCGGACTGGCGCTCTGCCGGATATCCCTTCCCCTTTCATAGGCCAATGGACACAAATTTCCACTCGAGATAGTCGTCTAATCCCTGGTGGCCGCCTTCGCGACCAAAGCCGCTGTGTTTCACTCCGCCAAACGGCGCTTGCACCACCGTGGGGACGGGATCGTTGACCCCAATGATCCCGTATTGCAGGCTTTCATACATCCGCACGACACGCCCGAGGTCGCGGCCGTAAAAATAGGCCGCCAGTCCGTAGGGCGTGTCATTCGCCCATTGCATCACCTCCTCATCGGTCTGATATTCCCATAGCCCCAGCAGGGGCCCGAAGGTCTCTTCTTGGGCAACCAACGCATCATGGGTGATGTCGGCCACTAGGGTCGGGGCATAGAACCATCCTGAGCCCGCATTTGGAATGACCACGCGTTGGCCACCGGTTATCACGCGGCCTCCCCGGGCAACCGCATCCCGCACTTGCCGCTCGACTTTTTCAACGGCGGAGTTATCGATCATGGGCCCAATATCCACCGAGGGGTCAAAACCCGTGCCCACCTTGAGGTCGCGAACGCGGCGGGCCAGCCTTTGGGAAAATTCCTCGTAAATGGCGTGCTGAACGTACAGCCGATTGGCGCAGATGCAGGTTTGCCCGGCATTGCGAAATTTTGAGGCGACCACACCGGCTACCGCCAGTTCCAGGTCCGCATCGTCCATCACAATGAACGGGGCATGCCCGCCCAATTCCAGGGAGAGCTTTTTCAAGTCCTGGGCAGCCCGCCGCATCAGGAGTTGCCCCACCTCGGTCGACCCGGTAAAGGAGAGCTTGCGCACGGCCGGATTGGTTAAGAAGGCCTCCGCAATCGGTTCGGGCGGCCCCGCGATGATATTGACCACTCCTGACGGCATCCCCGCCTGTTCAAAAATTTGTCCCATTTCGAGTGCCGAGAGCGGCGTCGTCTCCGCTGGTTTAATCACCACGGTGCAACCTGCCGCCAAAGCCGGAGAGACTTTACGCGCAATCATGGAGGCGGGAAAATTCCACGGGGTAATAGCGGCGACGACGCCCACCGGCTGCCGAATCGCCCAGAGCCGCTTGTTGGGAACTGATGCCGGGATCGTTTCTCCGTATATCCTCTTGGCTTCTTCGCTGTTCCACTCGAAATAATCGGCCGACATCAAGATTTCGGCTTTTGCTTCCCGCAAGGGCTTGCCTTGCTCGGTGGTAAGAATTTCCGCCAGTCCTTGTGCCCGCGCACGAATGCGGTCGGCCACATTGCGCAGGATACGGGCGCGGTCTGGGGCGGGCATCGCCGACCAAGCGCGAAACGCGCGGGACGCGGCGTCGATGGCATCCTGGGCTTGCTGGATTCCCCCTTCGGCAACCGTGGCGATAACCTCGCCGGTAGCCGGATTGGTTACCGCCATGGTATTTTCGGTATCCACCCAGTTGCCATTAATCCACAGGCCGTAATGCTTCATATCGACACCCCTTCTTCCCCGGCCAATACTTTGAAGACCGCCGCCGTGTCCTCTTCGCCCCAACCACACCCTTGGACCGTTTGAAACAGCCGCAGCGATTCGGCCCCCAACGGCACGGGGACTGCGAGTTGCCGCGCGAGTTCCACCGCCAGCCGCAGATCTTTAACGGTCAGATTGACCGCAAAGCGCGGTGCATAATCCTGATGAACAATCCACGGACCTCTTAATTGCAGTTGATGGGAATTCGCTCCGGTATCCGCCAGCAACCGCACCAACAAATCGAGCGGAATCCCGGATTTGATCCCAAACGCCAACCCTTCCGCCAAAATAGCCATGTTGGTCATCCCGATATGATTGCTAATCAGTTTGAATGCGGTGGACTGTTCTACTCCCCCCAGGTAATGCACGGGATCCCCGATTTCTTCCAGCAATGCTTTGCATCGCAAAAATACCGCCTGATTACCTCCCGCAAATATCGGCTCCGTGCCTAGGGCCGCCTGAGCCGGTCCTTTGCCCAAGGGACAGGCGAGAAACTCATGACCCAAAGCGACCAGCCCGTCTTCCAATTGGCGGGCTGTCACCGGATCAATGGTACTCACATCGATGACGGTGGTGCCCGGCGGCAAGTGGGAAGCAATGCCCTGAGACCCAAACAACAGTTGCGTGACGTCGGCGGGCAGGGGAAGGCTGGTAAAAAGCGTCGTCGCCTCGCTGGCAAGTTCCGCCACCGTCTTGCTGCCCTTGGCACCCGCCGCCACGAACTCTTGCACCACCTCCGGGCGAACATCATAGACGACAACTTCGTGATTTTTCAGCAGGTTTCGCGCCAGTCCCCCACCCATTTTTCCGAGACCAACAAATCCAATCATCCAATCCTCTCCTTATTGCTAATATTCCCGCTCTTTAAGCGACAGCGGAGTCTTCCCCACATGCCCGGCTTGCCGTCTTTCCTGCCCCCCAACAAAATGAACCGCTCCGTTTGAGGCGTCAAAGCCGGTTAATCAGGCGCCTCCCACGCCAACGGTTGGTGAAAGGGACGCAAATGCGGCGCAACAAACCGCTCCAGTGCTTCGGGGTCAATTTCCAGCCCGAGGCCGGGCAGGCGATTCAAACGGGCCGTTCCACCGGCTAGCGTCCAACTCGGGGCGATGGCGTCTCGAACCAAATTTTCGTTGGTATCACATTCCACCCACCTTGCCCTGGCGGCCCAAGCCGACGCCACTTGCAGAGACAAGGCTTGGGCCACCGGTCCGCCCAATACATGAAACGCGACATAGCCCGCATCAAGCGCAGGCGACGCGATAAATTTTTCTGCAGCAGCGACCCCTCCAATTTTGCACAGGTCCGGCTGCACGGCTTTTAGGCGGATGCTTGGGCTATGCGCAATTTGGTCAAGATACCAATTTTCCCCGGCCGCGAGCGATGGGGACTGCTGTCCCAGCAAGTGATACCCCGCGAAATCCAACGCTGAAATGGGCTCTTCTATCCATTTCGCCCCATAATTTTCGTAATACGCGATTTCGCTTAAGGCGCCCTCGCGCGTCCAGGCTTGATTGGCATCGACGATGATCGCGTCTGCCCCGAGCAAAGACCGGGCGGTCTGGAAGTTTTGGTGGTCGACACCCTGATCAAAACCCACTTTGATTTTTACCGCGGTAAATCCCTGGGCAATGGCCGTCTCTATCCTGTCCTTTACCCGTTCCGGACCGATGCCACTGGCATAAACCGGAATCGCCGGCGACTGTTCGCCGCCCTCCCCCAACACGTCGCGCAGCGGTCTATGCCGCCTCCTCGCTTGCAGATCCCACAACGCGCCGTCGATCGCGCTGAGCGCATGGTAAAACGATCCCAACCCGGCCGATTGCACGGCTTGCTTGCGATAGCGCGCAAGCACCGCGCCGACCGCGCCTGGCGCGGGCAATCCCGTTAATACGTCCGCCAAGAGATGGCGCAAGACCACCACCCGCTCATCTAGCGCCCACCGCGGGAAGTTCACCCACGATTCTCCCCACCCTTCGTACCCTTCGCCGTCGATTAGCTGCAGAAGAAGCAATGGGCGATTTTGCATCGCGCCGAACGACGTGCGAATCGGATGTTTCAAGGGTGTCACCAGCGGCCAAATGACCGCTCTCGCGTCCCCGCTCATGGTCGGCCTCCCTGTCCCCGTTCATTTCCAATTCTATACTCTATAGAATGTATTGGCAAGTCTATTCTTGCAATTGTGTCTTTGAGAATCTTGTTTAGGTCTTCCCATGTCGATTATGATAGGAGCTTAGAGGAGGGGTTTCCCAGTGGACACTCGGCTTACGGGAACATTGTCGGAACGTCTTTACCTGGTCTTGCGGGAAAAGATATTGGCCGGAGAGTATCCGCCCGGCTATCATTTAAAAGAAGTGTTGATTGCCAAAGACTTCGACACATCCCCGACCCCCGTCCGCGAAGCCATCCGCCGATTAACCCAGGAAGGGCTGATTCAAACTCACCGCTACCGCGGATCCGTGGTGACGTCTTACAACATCGACGATTTTCTTCACCTCTATCAAATCCGCGAAATCCTGGAGTTGCCGGCAGCCCAGCTCGCCATCCGCAACGCCAACGAGCGCGATATCTCCGAACTGGACGGTATCCTGGCGGAATCGGAACGGGCCATGGCGCAAGGCGACAGTTCCGCGCTATTGCTGCTCGACCTCATCTTTCACGAGACCCTCGTGCGCTCGTCCGGAAACCCCCTGCTGTCCGATATATCCCGCGGAATTCACGAGAAACTGCAGACCATCCGCAAGATTACCATCCCCGCCTCCATAGTTGGGCGGCAGTCACACGACGAGCACCGCCAGATCGCCGATGACCTTAAACAGCGCGACCTGTCCGCGATTCAACAAGACCTGACATTCCATATTCGGCGAAATCGTGATGAAGTCCTCGCCTACCTGCAAGAGGACGGAGCGTCCCCAAGGGAAGACCAGCCTGACCAAAACCGCGCTTAGGTCAGGCAAGTCTTAGTCAACGCTTTCTTTCCTGCTGGCACCCCAGCCGCACCCTTTGACTGACACCAATTCACATCATGAGCTGCGATAGAGTTTGGTCAGCACAAACTCCTTGTGGCCCAACACCTCGGTCGCCGTCAGGCGCCCGTTCAGGTTGCGGACCATCATGTCGACCAGCGCCTGTCCCGCTTGCGCCAACGTCATCTCCAAGGACAAGAGCCCGGAAATGTCCACGTCGATGTGCTCCGCCATGAGCTGGGCGGTGCGGGGATTCGCTGTGGTCTTTAGCACCGGCACCACCGGATTGCCCACAATGTTGCCTTGGCCGGTGGTAAAGAAATGAAACACCGACCCCGCCGCCCCCATCAGCGTAATGAATTCCGCAGCCGCCGACGACGAGTCCATGAAATTAAGCCCCTTTTGCGTGGGCGCGGCGGCCGGTGCCAGGGCATCGACAATGGGGCTCGTCCCGGTCTTCTGAATGTTGCCCAAGGCCTTTTCCTCAATCGTGCTGAGCCCCCCCGCGATGTTCCCCTGCGTCGGCTGCGAGCCCAGCAAGTCGACCCCTTGCGACCGGACTAACTGCTGGTAATTCTCGTGCATCGCCAGGTAGCGGGCCCGCACCGCGTCGTTGCGGCAGCGCCCCGCGATGATGTGCTCCGCCCCGGTAATTTCCGTCGTCTCCCCAAAAATGACAGTGGCACCCTGGTCCACCAGCCAATCCACGGCCACCCCCACCGCCGGATTCGACCCCAGCCCGGAGGTGGTATCCGATTCCCCGCATTTCGTGCTGAAGATGGCGTCCGCAATCGGCACCTCTTCCCGGCGCAATTCCGAGGCATAGTATAAGTAGTCCCGGGCTTGCCGCACGGCGCTGGCGATGGTCGCGGTGTCGCCCTGCCCCTCGATGGAAAATCCGCGGACGGGCTTGCCCGTCTCGGCAATGCCCTGCACCACCCGGTTGGTCCAGTTGGGCTCAATGCCGATAACCACCACCGCGGCGATGTTGGCGTTCTGGCCGGTGCCGATCAGCGTCCGAAAGTGCAAGTCCAAATCCTCGCCGAACTGCAGTCGGCCGTAGGGATGCGGCAACGGCAGGGTCCCCGGCGCCAGATGCGCCACCCCTTCCACGGCCGCGTTGGAGAGGTCGTCGACGGGGAGAATCGCCACATAATTGCGCGAACCCACCGCCCCATTCGCCCGGCGATAGCCCCAAAACGTCTGCTGGGCCATGTTATCCCCACCTCACACTCTTAATGTTGTGCACATGCACATGCTCACCCGCTGCAATGGGCTGGGTGGCGACCCCGATCACTTCGCCGTATTCGATGACCGTGTCCCCGGTCTGTAACTCCCGCAAGGCTACTTTGTGGCCCAGCGGCACGGCGTCGCGCACCGTGATCCGGGTTTCCTGCAAAGACAGTTGGTAAACGCCGGTCACGGTCTCCCCCGGTTTCAGATCCCGCACCGCTACCCCGACCTGATCACGGTCGGCATGAATCAACAATCCATGGGCCATGCCTCTTCCCCCTTTAGGTATGTGGTCATACCACCTACTTCAACTATCCTCCCCCTCCGACCGCTTGTCAAGCGTTTTCGGCGTTTACGGCGGAGAGGTCAGCGATCCCAGCACCGCCTGTTCCACCCCGCTCAAATGTGCCATCATCGCTGCCGCGGCCGCGGCCGCGTCCCCCGCTAAAATGGCCTCGGCAATTTGTTCATGGTCCAATATGGACTGCCACGCCCGCCCCGGGATGGCCAAACTCTGCTGGCGGACCTCCTGCAAAAGATCCAGCAGATTGGTCATCAACCGCCCCGCAATGGGATTGCCCGAGGCGATGATCAGCGCCGTGTGAAAGGCTTGATCCGACAATGCCGCAGCCCCAAAATCCGCGAGACCGGCGGAAGTCACATGGCCTTTGACGTCATGCACCAGGGCCACCAACTCTTCTCTTTGCGCCAACGGCGCGCGGACTGCAGCCCACCCCGCGGCGGCCGTTTCCAACGTCTTGCGCACTTCAAATAATGCGGCCACGGTGTCGGGTTTCACCACCAACGGCGCCCACAGCGCATTGCCCATCGCGATGCCTTCATCGCCTTGAATGAAGATCCCTTTCCCGTGTTGAATCGACAACACACCTAACCCGACCAGAGTCCGCAACGCATCGCGCACCGTCGTCCGGCTGACGTTAAAAGCGATCGCCAAGTCGCGCTCCGTCGGCAACCGATCCCCAACCGTGAGCGTGCCTTCCTCAATCTTGGCGAGAATACCTTGCACGATTTGATCGCGCAACGAGAGATTCTGCGCTATTGGCCGAAACATCGTTTGGCCCTCCTGATTGAGCCGTTCCATCCCCTGTTTTCCGCATTCCCCACGTTATCTCTTCGGCAAGGCACGGCCTGTTTGCTCCTGAGTATGCACGAATCGGCTTCAATCCGAAAGGGGCGGCACGCCCAACCGGTCGGCTAACGCCTGGAGTTGCTCCTGCAACGGGCGGTCGAGGGGAATCCCGTCGACCAGGTACCGCCCACGATGCGCCTCGCTGCGGTCGCCCGGCAGCGTGATCGGCTCCGGGCGGGCCGGCGGAATCGCCCGCACAGCCGTCTCCATCGCCTCGAACCGGTCAAAAAACTCGGTCCCCGGAAGCAGCCAGGTGGGGTTCATGACCCAGAAGAAATGTCCGACGTTGCTCGGCCCCGAGCTATCGGTGTAGGGATTGCGCACAGACGGGCCAACCCCCGCCCCCGATAAGACGCCCGCCAAGATCTCCACCGCCAGCGCCAACGCGGACCCCTTGGCGCCGCCCATCGGCAGCACGGCGCCCGCCAGCGCGGCGTGGGCGTCGGTGGTGGGCTCTCCTTCGCTGTCGATCGCCCAACCCAGGGGAATCGGCTGATCCAATCGCGCCGCCTCGATAATGTGCCCGCGCGCGACCACCGACGTCGACAGATCAATGATCAGGGGGGGGTGTCCGGGACGGCGGGGAAAGCCCCAGGCGATGGGATTGGTGCCAAAAAACGCCGCCCGGCCACCCCAGGGGGCGATGCCCGGGGGCGTGTTGGTCAGCGCCAGCACAATCAATCCGCGACGGGCTGCTTCCATACAATACACGCTTAAGGCGCCACAGTGATTTGACTGGGACACCGAGACCATCCCCATGCCGTATTGCTCCGCCAGCGCGATCGCCTTTTCGGTTGCGCGCCACGCCACCACCGGTCCCAATCCGTTGCCCCCGGCGAGATGGACCAGGGAGGGCTGGCGCTGTTCCCAGCGCAGGGCCGGTTGGGTGGCGATGAGCTGCTGCTCGATCCGGGCCACATAGACAGGCAGACGGCTGACACCATGGGTATGGCGGCCGGTGAGGTCGGCGTCCACCAGCACGCGGGCGGTGATGGCCGCGTCCGCTTCGGGCACCCCCAGCCGGGACAGGACTCGCCCGATAAATTGCCCGAGCTCGGCCGCGGTGGTCCGCGGAGTGCTCCCCGCATCTTCGCATGAAACCATCGGATTCCTCCCCTTCAACACCCGGTCGCACGCCCCGTCGCGATTCATCCGCAGACGGAAGCCAACGGGGCCTGTCCGCGCAATACCCGCAAGACATCGTCCGCCACCATCTCTGCGGTGCGCACGTTCGCCTCGCTGGAAAGACCCGCGATATGCGGCGTCAGCAGAATGCGCGGGTGATGGCACAACGGATCGGATGGGCTTGGCGGTTCCATTTCCCGCACGTCAAGCGCCGCCCCCGCTATCTTTTCGGTTTCGATACTGGCCAATAAGGCGGTTTCATCGATGACCCCGCCGCGCGCGGTGTTGATCAAATAACTGCCGGTTTTCATCTGCGCCAACGTTTGGCGGTTGAGCAGGTGGCGTGTTGTCTCGGTGAGCGGGAGGTGCACACTTACAAAATCGGCGGTGGCCAACAGCTGTGGCAGGGTGGTTAGCGTCACGCCCAGATCCGCGACGGCCAGCTGGGTCGGCAATTGCCACGGGTCGTAAGCCAGGATGGTCATGCCAAAACTTTTCGCCCGCCAGGCGACGCGCTGTGCGATATCGCCCAGGCCAAGCAGGCCGAGAACTTTGCCGTGCAATTCTTTTCCGCCCAGCGTGCGATCCCACCGTCCCTGACGCACGGTCTCGCCCACCCCGGTCAGATCCCGGGTAAAATGCAACAGACAGGTCAGAACATATTCGGCCACCGCCGTGGCATTGGCCCCCCGGGCCACCACGAGTGGAATATGCCGGGCACGCACGGCGTCCAGGTCTATGTTGTCGAGTCCCACGCCCAGTCTCCCAACCACCTTCAGCGCGGCGGCGCGCTGAATCAATGAGGCGGTAACCCGGGTTTGATTGCGCACCACCAGCGCATCCGCCGCAACAATTTGTTCGCTGAGGATATCCGCTGATTCCCACGCCTTGGGGTCGTACCGCACCTCAGCGGCTTGCCGCAACCGATCCAGTCCGGCGCGATCCATTATTTCCGAGACCACGATGATCGCCAGGACCTCGCACCCCCTTCGCCCCCCGACATAAGATAGGAGGTATGACCAATTTATATCATCGAATCGTGAGGTTGGCAAGAGTCCGCTCTACCGTGCCCTGCAAAATCGTCGCGACTGGGCGGACAGCCCTCCAGCCGCACCCCCCACCCAGAAAAAACCGGAGTTTTTGTGCGAGTTCGGCATATAGGTGAATAATCGGCAATTTAAGGAGGCCACCGGTGACGGCGCAAATTCAGACATCTCGCAGGCAGCCAAAACGCTGGCAGATTAACATCGAACCGACAGGAACCCCCGAAGACGGGGAGCGGGCTCAGCGTCGCGCTTTGGAAATCATCGCCCTGCGCCATCAGGCCAAACCGCCGGCGGTTGCCCCGGCAGAGAGCTTCAGTCATCAACCGAAAGGTTAACCCGGATGCAAGCCGCCATCTATCTCCGCGTATCCACTGAAGAGCAGGCGCGCCACGGGTACAGCCTGGCGGCTCAGCGGCAAGCATGCACCCGACGGGCCCTGGCCAAAGGAGCCACTGCCCTGGTGGAATTTGCCGACGAAGGGGTAACCGGCGCCATTTTGGAACGTCCGGGTCTCCAGGCGCTGCGCACGGCTGTGCAGCAGGGCCATATTGCGCTGGTCGTCATCTATGATCCCGATCGCTTGTCCCGGCAACTGGCCCACTTGCTGCTAATTACCGAAGAAATCGAACGCGCCACCGGATCCCGTCTGGAATTCGTCAATTCCGACCGGCCTAACACATCCGAAGGTGATATGTTCTTCGCCATGCGGGGTGCCATCGCACAGTACGAACGCTCGAAAATCCGGCAGCGAACCATGGCGGGGCGCATAGAAAAAGCCCGCCAGGGCAAATATCCACTGGGAATTGCCCCCTATGGCTACCGCTATGCGGACGGACAGTTGCAGATCTGCGACGACGAGGCGGCGGTGGTCCGCCGCATTTTCCGAGACATCGTCGCTGGTCAGGGTTTAAACGGCTTGGCCAAACGTTTGACCGCCGAAGGCATCCCCACCAAAAAGGGACGGCCCGCCTGGCACCGGCAGGTGGTGCGGCAAATTGCCCGCAATCCCGTCTATCGGGGCGTCTTCTATGCCAATCGCTTTAACACCGCCGGGATGTATCTTAACCGGCAGCGTCCCGATGCCCTGCGCACCCCCCTCAAAAAGCGGGATCCGGGCGAATGGATTGCGGTGCCCGTTCCCGCCCTGGTGCCCGAAGCGACCTGGGCGGCGGCGCAAGCCATGATGGCGCAAGCCCAGGCGCACTGGAACCCCGCCGCCAAAGAGCCATATCTGCTGTCTGGCCTCTTGCGATGCGGATTTTGCGGCCAAACCATGACTGGGCGCCGGCAACGCAATTGGGGTCGGCTCGACCCGCAATATACCTGCCGCAAGAACACGGCGGGCCATCGCCATCCCGGATGCGCCCAGCGTCCGCGAGTGCCCTCACGCCTGGTGGATGCCTTGGTCTGGAACCGTGTCATGGGTTGGCTCGGCAATCCGCGACTGCTAGCCGACCTGCTGCTGCCGCACCAAGATACCCCGTCTTTGGCATCGGAACTCCATCGCATCGAATCTGATCTGAAACGGCTCCACCGCGGGCAACAAAACCTGCTCCAGGTATTGGCAGAAGGGCTGGTGGATGCCGACAACATCTTCGATCGCTTAAATCGGCTTAAGCGGCGTGAAATGACCCTCTTGGCCCAGCGCTCAGAATTGCAACAAACCCTCGCGGAACATGCCCGACCCCGCGATTTAACGGCCTATCACGCCCGGGCGGAAGCGATACTGCAACACCTCGCCGAGGATAGCGATTTGACCGCAGAAGATCGGCGCGCGATTGTCAGGCAATTTATCAACGAAATCACGGTGGGCGGCAGCACCCTCACGATAAAGGCGGTTGCCGCTCCCCCCCGAGCCACCGGCCCCGGGGGGGAAGAACGAAGATGACCCGGACCGCCCGCCGGATTGGCAGCAATTTCCGCCTACCTGCCGTAAGCAACACCTCGTTCTCGATGCATCGTGCGCAATAAGTGGCCAGTCTCACCCCCTTTCCGGGATCGAAGGAGTCAATCCCTTTAATCAGACCCACGGTTCCAATTGAAATCAGGTCATCAGGCTCTTCACCGGCGTTATGATACTTCTTGACCACGTGCGCAACCAGCCGCAGATTATGCTCGATGAGCAGTTGTCGGGCCTCTAACTCCCCGGCTTGCAGGTGTTCCAGGGCAATCTTTTCTTCGGATTCCGCCAGCGGTGGCGGAAACGCGCTCCCCCCGATATAGCCCGCCAACCAGATCGCCCCGCGCACGGCGGCCGCCACCACCACCAGCCACACACCCAAACTGCTCAGCATGTCCTCGCTCCCTCCCGGCGGACAGACTGTCCGCCGTCCGTGCCTCCCCACTATGATATGAATCGCCCGAGAATACGGTGCCTGGCAAAAGAAATTCCCCTCCCGCCCGCTTAGATGGCTGACCGGCGGTTTACCCCCAGCACCGAGGTCCGAACCCCAGAGTTTTCTCAGTCGAGCAGACGGGTGCGACATCCCTTTCATGCATGACCAACGCCATTTTTCGGTTGTCGCGAACAGCGCGCCGATCATGCCACGCCGTCTTGTCGAGTCGCGGGAAAGAATTAAGCTTTCGAAGGACTGGCGAGACATCGGTCTTGTCCTCGGCAGGCGCATAAGGTACAACTAAAGACACGACCAAGCGCTTGCTGGACAACCCGGCGTTAAATGGGATTGTCTGCCCGGCGATGCCCGGGTCAGCTGATAAAAAATTGGCGCGTGCCGTCGCGCACGAGGAGTTTTCAGCTTGCATTCCGTGGCCCTAACCATTTTGCCGGTCGGGCAGATCGACGCCGACCTCTCTGCGCTCACCCCGGGCACGCCGCCCGGGTCGCACGTGCTGGTTCCCGTTTATGCTTACTTAGTGACAACGCCGCAATCGCTCATTCTGTTTGACACCGGTTGTTCCGACCTGTGCCGGGAAAGCCCGGCCGCCATCCTCGGCGAGGATTTGCCCAGGCTGACCCCGCACTTGCACCCGAACGACCACATTCGCGCCCAATTGCTGGCACTGGGCGTGACCCCCGACATGATTGATCTGGTCGTCATCTCCCATGGTCACTTTGATCACGCCGGAGGGGCCGAAGCCTTCCCCGGCCGTCCCTTTGCCGTCCAGCGCGAGGAATGGGAAGCGATGACCGACGGCGCCGATCCCGCGGCCAACTTGATCCCGGCCGCACCCCTCACCTTGTTGAACGGGGACACGGACTTGGCTCCCGGGGTGCACCTCATCGCAACCCCGGGCCACACCGCCGGTCACCAATCTCTTATCGTGGACCTGGCGTCGGGTCCGATTCTGGTAACCTCCGACGCGGTCTATACCGCTCACCACTTTCACCCGGATCGCGTGGGAGCGAGTCAGGACCCCCAAAAAGCCCGTGAATCGGTGCAGCGCCTGCGTGCCTTGGCGGCAGACGGTATGCGCCCGTTCTTTTCTCATGATCCCGTCCAAGCCGCCACCGAAAACTGGCCGCTGGCGCCATTTCGACTGAACTGACGCTCCCGCCCGTGAAATCCGCCCCCGCACCCGTCTCATCTTCACCCAGAGGTCGGCATATCGTGCCCGGTTCATCGCCGATCCGGTTCGGTCCGGCACCATAGGTGTTGCGCTCTCAATGGTGGCGGCCACGCGGTCTCCGAACGTGATTGCGGCCGGGGAAACCGCAACCCGGGCGGTGCCGACGCCAAGCCGGGCAACAGTTCGGCGCCGTCCACCAGGAGCTCCGCATTCGATCCCGCTTTGGCCTGGCTAGCGGGCCGGCTAATGCTCGCGGCCGGTGAGAAGATACGGCGCCGCGGTTTCCGCCGCCCTTCCTTCCCCGCCGCCTTGCAGTTGGCGACACGCCGCAGCCACCGGACAAATCAAGCAGGCGGGGCGGCGCGCCGTGCAAATGACGGCTCCCATGTCCAGCAGCGCTTGATTAAACGTGGGGCCATGACCGAAAGGAATCACCGCTTCGGACAGGGCCCACAAATGGTGGCGGGTTTCCGCCCTGGGATCCTGGTAGTCCACCCCAAAATATCGACCCAGCAGACGCTTGACATTGGTGTCCACGATGGGGGCATCATGTCCGAATGCGAACGACAAGATGGCGCCGGCGGTATATCGTCCCACCCCCGGCAGGTCTAACAACCCCTCCATCGTATCGGGCCATTCCCCGCCGTACCGTCTTACCACAACCCCGGCAATGGCGTGCAACCACTGCCCGCGGATCTTGTATCCCAGCGGATCGGTAATCCGCTTGACATCGTCCAGCGGTGCGTCAAAGACATGGCGAATGGTGGGAAAGCGATCGAGAAATGCCAAGTACACCGGGATGACCGTCTTCACGGTGGTTTGGTGGAGCATAATTTCCGAGACCAGAATATGATACGGATTGCGCGTGTGCCGCCAGGGCAAATCCCGCCCGAAAGATTGATACCAGGTTAAAATGCCATCCTGAAATACCCGCAGCGGGGTCTCGTCAATGAAAGCCCGGTACTTCATCCGCTTCACCGGGAAACCCGCACCGCTTCCACGTCTGCCACCAGCCCTCCACCCCATCGAACCCAGCGCGCATACAGCCGAGTTCCCCAGTAATACCACCAGCCCACCGCCGCCGCCGCCAAAAATCCGGCGCCAGCCAGCAAGAATAACGTAAACAAAGCCACTTCGACGCCAAACCATCCCGCCGGCACACGATGCGCCAACACCGTCAAGAGGGCCATCAGGGTCAGCACCGCCACCATCAGCACGATCATCACCCAGCTGAAAAACAACATCGCGGAGACAAACCGGGCCTGAACGGGCGAGACTTTAAGCAGGCGCCCACGACCGTTTTCAATCGCCAGTTCCACATCCAGACCGTTGTAGAACACCACCACCAGGTGCGTGTAGAGCCAGACACTGCCCACACCGTACCCCCAGCACGCCAACGGCAGCAAGAGAAACATCCATAGCCAATGTTCGGGTATCACCGCAGCCCAGCCAAAGAGATTGACCACGATCGCCATACCCAGCCCAAAGGGCACGGCCAGGGCAGCCAGCCCCCCGGCGGCATCTCCGACCGGGATGCTAACCAGCCGGGATCCGTCCTGAACCAGCCGGATGCCGCGATGGAGCCGGCTGGTCGCGTTATAGAGCACGGCCCCAACCACCCGAAGCCCCAGCACCGCCAGCAAGGCGCCCACCGCCTGTCCAATGCCCGTCGCCCATCCGATCCGGGACTGGCTCCCTAGCCACCATCCGACTATTACCGCCGGCCACAGCCAGACCCAAATCCCCGCCACCATCCACGGTACCAGGGCGAGGTGGGTGAGTCGTCGTTGTTGGCTCATGCGCTGTCGCTCCTCGTCTAAAGACCGCTACGCCGCCACACCCTTCCCCGTAGCGCAAGCCGCAACCACCCGCCCCCGCCGATCCCCCGGCCGTCAGGCTGCCCATAACCGGGCACCGCGAACGCATCTCGCGGTGCCCGCCCCAGAAGTCTGTGCCCCCCCGCGATTGCCTGGGACCCACGAGCCTGGTGGGGAGACCGCGCGGTATCGGTCAAGGAACGACGAACCGGGCTGCCGCCTGCGAAAGCCGGACGTGCCCTGCACCCAATCTGGGGCGGCAGCCGGCGGTGGCTCATTTCGACACCTGTTCCAACCCGCACTGCCCCAAGCCTACGCAAATCGGCCAAGCCGCGTTCACAGGCTCCGATTGGGACCATAGTGACAGTCTACTACCGTTCTGGCCAGGAACAAAGAGAGAGAGGTCCGGCGATTGATCGCCTGAGCGCCCCGGGGGGAATCAGCGGGCTATGCCGACTCGATCCGTTTCATGGCAAAAAACGACCACTCAGCGGGCCATCAACCGGGCATCGCCAAGACCGTCACCCGCTTAAAAGCTCTTGGCAACGGTTTTGAGCAGGGAAAGAAAACGAGCGGTGGCCGGTCCTGCGGCGACCACCACCAACCCGTGAGCCTGGCCGGTAAAAGCCACGGCGAAACTGCCGGCTGGCCGCCACACGCGAAAGCGCAGGGGGCCGGCCACGATTTCGGGCAGACTGCCGGAGACCGTCGAGAGGGCGTGAACCGTCGCCACGGGAGTAGCGGGCGCTTGCCTGGCGGACGACGGGGCGGTTGTGCTCACGGCCGGCAGCGCTCCGCCGTCGACGAAGGGAAGATAGGCCCGGGCCACTTCCAAAGGAGTCGCCCAAAGCGCGCGGCCAAAAGACATCTCCAGCGGACTCGCGGAGGGAAGCGCCGGATTCGGCACCGGTTGCCCAGGGATCGCCATCCCCCGGCCCAGGCCCAGCCGCGCCAAGGCTCGGTTGACCGCCGCGCCGCCCCAGCGATCGGCCAAGCCGGTTAACAACGGCAACCCGGTGGAGGTCTTCATCCCCGCCAACAGTGACGGCGCAACCAGGGCTTGCGCCAGCAGGGGAGGAATCAGCGTCAACCCCGCCGGATAGGGCTGCCAGATCATGCCGCGTCCCGAGGGATTGGCCTCGGCCGCCAATATTTGCCCCTGTCCGCCCAGCACGATCGCCACGCCTCCGCTCGGAATGGCGCCCGACACGCGGTGCACGAGGCGAAGTTGCAAACTGGTCGATTTCTCGCCTGCAACCCGAGGCTGCCAGGCGCCGGGTTGCGGAACGACCGCAGCCGTGCGCCAAGCTCCCGCCCCCCGGGCAGCCACCGCCAAGAGCGTTGGCGACACGCCGGTCACGGGGTAGGGGAGATTCACCGAAATCGTGTGAATCCCCGCCACCGCACTATCCACCCACCCGGCGGGAGGGGCCGTCCATAACCCTTCTGTAACCTGCCGCAGGCGGCGGGGCAGCATTCTTCGGGCCCAGGTCGGCATTTGCCCCGGAACCACCGCGACCACCCGCACCCGGCGCGACGTCCACAGCGCCTCGCCTCCGGCGCTCAGCAGCCGAGCAACCGGTATCGGCTGCAAAAGCCTAAGCGGCCGTTGCCAAGGGGGCCCATCCGCAACCGATTGAACGCCCAGCCAAATCCCCGCCGTTGCGCCCAGGCCAGCAACCAACACCACTGACCGCCACCACCTTGGGCGATTTCTGCCCACGCTTAACCCTCCCCGCCATTACTACAGGAAGGGTTTCCCAATTTCATCGAGTTTAAACATTAGGAATGGGCGTTGGCCCAGGCGATGTTGGATAAGTGCTGCTGATAGGTGGTGGCAAACAGATCTTTGCCGTTGCGCAGCGCCAGGAAGTAGAGATAGGGCACCGGGGCGGGAGAGAGGGCCGCGCGCAGCATCAACAAGCCGGGGTTGCAGATGGGACCCGGCGGCAGCCCCCGATGGAGATAGGTATTATACGCCGACGCCACCCGCAGGTCGCCCAGCGTGAGGCCTCCCGCCACCGTCCGCTGGAGCGCGTAGCGCACGGTGGCATCGGACTGCAGCGGCATGCCCGCCGCCATCCGGTTCATAAAGACGGCCGCTATCTTGGGGGCGTCGCTCGCCACCCCGTCTTCCGATTGGATGATCGACGCCAGCGTCACCCATTGGGTAAACGTCAACGAGGTGTGCGCCGCACGGTAAAGCGGACGCACCCGGGCTTGAAAGGTTTGCCACATCACGGCCAGGGCTGTCTGCGGCGTTGTCCCCCAAGCGAACGAGTAGGTGGCGGGAAACAAATAGCCCTCCCAGGGATCGCGCACCCCAGTGGCGGGAGCAGGCATCCCGGGCAGCGGTTTGGCCAGCAAGGATCGGTAATCGGCCGGAGTCCCGATGTGCGCCGCGACCAGGCGCGCCACCACCTGCTTCACCGTAAACCCTTCGGGAATCGTCACCTTGATCACCACCACCTGACCGGCCCGCATGCGGTCCAGGATCGCCGTGAGGCTGTCGTGGGGCGACAGGCGGTAGACGCCCGACTTCAGGCTGCTCGCCAGATGATCAACCTGGCTCAAAAAAGCAAACGCCCAGGCGCTGCGGATAATGCCCTGCCGCCTGAGCGACTCCCCAATTGCGGTGGCGGTTTCGCCCGGACGGACCGTCACATATTTGAACGTGTGACTCTGCGGATTGACCGGCAACAAAGGCAGGTAGACGCCGATACCAAACAAAAGGGCGGCTCCCAACATCGCCGCCCCCCACCGAAACCAGAACCGTCTGCGTCGTGTCCACTTCATATCCTGAAGGGCCACTGGTCCCCAGCGTCTTCCATTTCGGGGCGGCTATTCCTCGATTTCATCGTCGAGCAACTGCTCGTAAGCCGCGGCCACACGCTCCCACTCCTCCTCAGACTCGATATCGACGAGTACATCGTCGCCGTCCGCGTCCTTTTCCAGGCGGAGAATGATGGCATCCGCTTCCTCACTCTCATCCGTGTCGATGGGGAGCAAAATGGCATATTCGCCACGATCCACTTCAATCACATCTACCACCACAAATTCGTGCTCTTGCCCATCCTCATCCGTCAGGGTGATGATTTCGTCCTCGTCTTCAGGAATTCCGTGACCCAAAATCTCCTTGTCGTCCGCCATTTGCGTCTCCTCTCTTCTGATCGCCGTCAGGCGATGGTCCAAGTAGCCCTGCAAAATCAAAGCAGCGGCCACCCCATCGACGAGGCGCCGGCGCCTGTTCCGACGCACATCCTGTTCAATCAGAATGCGTTCTGCCTCACGAGTCGTCAAGCGTTCATCCCAGGTGGCCACTGGGCAAGGCGCCCGGACCCTGAGCCGATTCACAAACCGGAGTGTCTTCTCCGCTTGCGCGCCGAGACTGCTGTTCAGGTTCAAGGGCAATCCTACCACAATCTCCGACACATTTAATGCATTGACGATTTGGATTATCTGTTCCCAGGCAGCCCGATCAGAGACGCGTTGAATCGGGTCGCGCGCGCTCGCCAGCAATCCGGTCTCATCGCTTATCGCCACTCCGATCCATTTATCCCCCACGTCCAGGCCCATTATGCGGCCCGTTGGCCGGGTTGCGGGCGGACCCGGCTCCTTCTCAGACATCCTTCGGCGCCGTTTCCAGTCGGTCCACGTACTGGCGCAACAACTCTTCCAGAAGTTCGTCCCGATCCACCCGCCGAACCAGGTTGCGGGCGCCCAGATGGCTCGTGATGTAGGCCGGATCGCCCGACAACAAGTACCCGACCAGCTGGCTAATCGGATTGTACCCCTTGTCCTTTAGGGCACTGTATACCTCACGCAAGATGGCGTCCGCCTGGTTTTCGGCCTCCTGCCCCCCCCACAGCCGACGCGTTTCATCCGACGAGCCCATGTCTCCCACGTCCTTTCTGGTGCGACTCACTTCGCTGTCAGCCGGTGGATATCCTTCCCCATCCCCGAATTTCCGGGGAATATGTTAGCCGACCCGCAACTTTCCCGCGATCAGCCGGTGTGCCGCTTCCAGCAAAGGCCCGATCCCGTCGGGATGTTTTCCGCCGGCCTGGGACATGTCGTCGCGGCCGCCCCCACCGCCCTCGATATATCCCGCCAACTCCTGCACCAGACCCCGGGCGGAAAGCCCCCGCGCCCGCAAGCCGGGTCCCAAAAAAACCAGCAGGGAAGCCCGGTCCCCTTGGCGGGCGGTCAGCACCGCCCCGTCCACCCGTTCTTTGAGCCCATCGAGAATTTGCCGCAACTCCCCGGCCGACTCCGCGCCGGTGTCGGCGATGACCATGCGTTGACCATCCACCATGATCGCCTGTTCTGTCAACTGCCGTCCGGCCGCTTCACGCGCACGGCGTCCCACCTCGGCCAATTCCGTCTCCAAGCGCTTGACCTCGGCGGCCAATTCCGCCACGCGCTGCGGCAATTCTCCGGTCTCGGCGCCGCGGAACTGAGCCAAGAGGGCGTCGCTGACCGCGCTCAGCCGGCGCAGGCGCCAAACCGAGTTCCAGCCGGTCACCGCTTCCACCCGCCGGTTGCCCGCGCCAATACTCAGTTCCTGCACGATGGCAAACAATCCGATTTGTCCGGTGCGTTGACAATGGGTGCCCCCGCACAGTTCGCGGCTGGCTCCTTCGACCGCGACCACGCGCACCGATTCCCCGTATTTATCGCCGAAAAACGCCAGCGCGCCATCCGCCAGCGCGTCATCTTTGGACATCTGACGGGTCGTCACCACGCGATCCTCCAGCACCCAGCGGTTGACCAAATCCTCCACTTCCCGGATCTGCTGCGGGGTCATCGCGCGCGGATAGGAAAAGTCAAAACGCAGACGGTCCGGGGCAACCAACGACCCCGTCTGCCGCACGCCGTCGCCCAGCACGCGGCGCAACGCGGCGTGTAGCAGGTGCGTCCCGGTGTGATTGCGCATGGCCCCTTCGCGGCGCTCGCGATCCACCTCGGCCGTGACCGTTTGCCCACGAACCAGATAACCGGCCTCGACCGACACCAAATGCCAGATGTCGCCGCCCGATTTCACGGTGTCCAGCACCACCGCCCGCCCGTCCGGCCAGCTCATCCGGCCGGCATCGCCCACCTGGCCGCCCCCTTCCGGGTAAAAAGGGGTGCGGTCCAGCCATACCCATCCGCTCATCCCGTTTTCCAGACGCTCCACGCGGTCGGAGCCGACAAACAAGGCTGCGGCCGCCACCTCGTTGCCGATCAGCGTATCGTGCCCGGTAAATGTGACGCCCCCGAGGGCCGGCAAAGATTCCGCCAGTCCGGCGCGGTCGGCCCGTGCCCGGTCGCGTTGTTCCTCCATAGCCGCCTCAAATCCGACCGCGTCGACCGTCAGGCCCCGTTCCGCGGCGGCATCAACGGTCAAATCGAGGGGAAATCCATAGGTGTCGTGCAGCAAAAAGGCGTCCCGACCGGACAGCACGCCCCCGGCCGGCACCGTTTGCAGCTTGTCCGCCAACACTTTCATCCCGGCCGTCAACGTCAGCCGGAATCGTTCTTCCTCCTCTTGCACCCGTTGCGCAATGGCCGGCTCGCCCACGGCCACTTCCGGATACGCCGCACCCATCATCGTCCCCACCACGGGGACCAGCCGCCACAGGAACGGCGAGTCAAATCCCAAGCCCAGTCCGTAGCGGACCGCGCGGCGCAATATCCGCCGCATAACAAAACCCCGCCCCTCGTTGCTAAACGAGACCCCCTCCGCCAGTAAGAACACGATGGCCCGAATATGGTCCGCGATGACCCGAAAAGCCATTCCCGCGGCACCGCGATCATAGGTCCGGCGCGACAGCCTTTCCACTTCTTGGATCAGGGGAAACAGCAAATCGGTATCGAAATTGGAGTCGACACCTTGCAGGTAGGCGGTCACCCGTTCCAGACCCATGCCGGTGTCGATGCTCGGCCGCGGCAAGGGAGTCAAATTCCCGCTGGCATCGCGGTCATACTGCATAAACACCAGATTCCAAATCTCCTGGATGCGGTCACATTCACAGCGGCCCAGTCCGCAATCCGGTCCGCAGGCGTAAGCCAGCCCCCGGTCGACGAAAATTTCACTGCAGGGACCACAGGGCCCGGTATCGCCCATGGACCAGAAGTTGTCGTGCTCGCCCATCCGCACGATGCGATCGGGGCTGACCCCCGCCACCTCCTGCCAGAGTGAAAAGGCCTCGTCATCCGTTTCAAACACCGTCACCCACAGGGTGTCGCGCGCGATTCCCAGCTCTTCGGTCAAAAACGTCCAGGCCATCCGAATGGCATCGCGCTTAAAGTAGTCCCCGAAGGAGAAGTTCCCCAGCATTTCGAAAAATGTTTGGTGGCGGGCCGTTCGGCCCACCTGGTCCAGATCGTTGTGTTTGCCTCCCGCGCGCATGCATTTTTGTACCGTCACGGCGCGCTGATAGCTCCGGGATTCGAGTCCGAGAAAGACATCCTTAAATTGCACCATCCCGGAATTGGTAAAGAGCAAGGTGGGATCACCGGCCGGAACTAAAGGGGAACTGAGCACCCTTTGATGGCCGCGGTTTTCAAAAAAATCAAGAAACTTTTGTCGAATGACGGACGACTGCACTCCGAATCCTCCTCGGCATCTTGGCACAATTTAGATGTTTCATTCTACCGATCCGGAGGAAGGCCGGTCAAGCGCAATCACCACCCGGTTATAAAGATGGCTCAGCACCACCTTCAGCACCGCGGCCAGCGGCACCCCCAACAAGAGCCCCGCCACGCCCGCCAGTTCACCGCCGGCCAATATCGCAAAGATCACCGCCAGCGGATGCAGGCCGACCGAGTCGCCTACCACTTTGGGCGCAATCACGGTCCCTTCCAACTGGTGAATGGCGACAAACCCCGCCCCCGCGTAAAGCGCGATCAAGGGCGAGCGGTTAAGTCCCAGCAACACCGCCGGGATCGCCCCCGCAATCGGTCCCACGTAGGGAATGACGTCGGTCACTCCCGCCACCACGCCAATCAACGCGGAAAACGGAATGCCCAACATCGCCACCCATACCGTCGACAACAACCCCACCGCCAGCGCCACCAACAGCTGCCCGCGAATAAATCCGCTTAGCGCCCCGTCCACGTCAAAACCCAGTTTGTAGACCGCCTCCTGCCAGTTCACCGGCACGACTTGCCAAAATCGCGCGCGGACCCGGTCTAAATCCTTTAACAAATAGAAGCCCAGCACGGGCGCCACCACGACGCTAACAACTCCTGGCACCAGCCCGAACATCGCGGAGATGACTTGGCGCAATGCCGCCCACAATTTTCCTTGCAGATGGGCGCCGGTTTGGGTGATGGCGTTTCGCGCGGCGGGCGGAATCGGAGCCTGATGAAAGCGAATAAGCCAGGCGTTCCACCCGGATTGAGCGCCCGTCACCAGGTTGGGCACCAGATGGATGACCTCCAGCGACTCCTGCAGCAAGAGCGGGATCAGGTAGATGGCCGCCACCGCAATGGTCACTCCCACCAGCGCATAGGCCGCAAAAATGGCGGCCACGCGGTTGATGCGCGCATAACGCACAATGCCGTCGACGGTCGGAGCCAAGAGATAGGCGAGCACCAACGCAAAAATGAAGGGCAGCAAGATGGCGCGGACCGCCCACAAGAGCCAGGCTCCCCCCGCCACCAGGCCAAACAGAAGCCCCCAACGGTACCACCGTAGGGGGCCCTGGTCAAACAACCCGGCCTTTTTCACCGGATTTCCGACCTCCTTGCGCGGGTCCGCTTCATCCTAAACGGCGTTTCGCCAAATGGACGACGCGGCGGCTGCCAGTTTTGGCGAATCGCACCATCCGGGGAGCCACCCGCCGGGCCTGGCGAATGGCTGTGCGATAGAAAGTGCTGCGCCCCGGCCGTTTGAGCAGCCACATTCCCGCCACGACGGCACCCATCATGGCTCCGGTCACGATGCCGGTCATATACCGTCTCACGACACCACTCCTTCCCACCCGGAAGGCATGTCGCTCGGACATTGCACCCCCGCCACCGGGGTATCGATCCGCGACAATTCACCGTCAGCCTCCACCTGGTACATGCGAATGCCGCGGTGGCTGATGGAAAACTCAATGAAACAATCCCAGCAATAATATTGGCCGGTCCCGACCCGGCCCACATTGCGCGCCGTGCAACGCGGACACAATGGGTCCGATGCCCCTTCGATCACGCTTCGCCCCCTCCTCCCGGGTTTCTCCTACCCAGTTTGCCCGTCCCGGCGAATTTTTATCCGGCCGTTATCCTCGCTCACCCGCAACACCGGGACTTGCAGGGCGCCTTGCATTAAATCGCCCAGAAGGCCGCGCGACACCACCAGTCGCGCGATAGTCATGGTCTCGGCATCAATCACCAGATCCTGCAACCGCCCCAGCAGTCGGCCATCGGCGGCGAACACGGGCATACCGCGCCAATTCCCCGAGGCGAGCATCCGTTCGCGCCGCCAGCGCCGGGTCCGCCGCACGACCGCATCCCGGCCCCGGACTTCCAGTCCGGTCACCGTCACCCGCACCCCGTCGCGGCCCACGAACAGCACCCGCAAGGGGGATGTCCGCAAGATAAAACCTTCCACTTTCCACTGCGGCCAATCGACCACAACATGCCGCACGACCGTCCAAGGCCGGTCGTGGCCCTCGAAACGAACCGGCAGATGGTGCAAATGCCATTCGGTCACCACGTCGATTGCCTGGCCCTCCCATCAATTTGTCGGCGGGTGGATGCGTCCTCCGCCCAGCAGAACCTCACCTTGATACAAAACCGCCACCTGACCCGGACTGGCGGCCCATTGCGCATCCTCGAACCGCACCCTGGCGCCTTGCCCCAGAGCCATCCACCGGGCTGGCTGGGGTTCCATGTTATAGCGGATTTTAACCGCGCCGCCAACATCCCGGCCGGGCTCCCGGCCGGCAATATAGTTCACATCGTCCACCCACACCTCCCGCACCTCCACCGCTTCGTGCGGGCCCACCACGACTTGGTTCCGCTCGGGATCAAGGCGAACCACGTATTGCGGGGCGGGGGCCGAAATCCCCAATCCCCGGCGCTGGCCGACCGTGTAAAAAGCGATGCCGCGATGGCGGCCCAACACATGTCCGCCCGTGTCCACAACGTCGCCCGGCTTCTCCGCCTCCGGCCGGTGCTCCCGCAGATAGGCGGCATAATCGTTTCGCGGCACAAAGCACAGTTCCTGACTGTCGGCTTTGGCCGCCGTCACCAGCCCGTGGTCGGCCGCAATCGCGCGGCTTTCCGCCTTGGTAAGGTGACCCAGCGGAAACAGCAAATGCGCCAGGTCGTTCTGCCCCAAGGTGTACATGAGGTAGCTCTGATCCTTTTGCCGGTCATGCCCACGCAACAACCGGTAACCGTCGCCACCCGGCAGAATTCGGGCGTAATGGCCGGTAGCCAAAAATTCCGCTCCCCGGGAGTGTGCCCAATCCCACATCGCGCCAAACTTTATGTGGCGGTTGCACAATGCGCAGGGATTAGGGGTCCGCCCCATCAGGTAGGCTGCTTCAAAAGGAGCCATCACCCGCTCATAAAAAGGCGCCTCGACATCAACCAAGTAATGCGCAATCCCGAGTTTCTTGGCCACCTTGCGCGCGTCGACAATGGCCTCCAGCGAGCAGCAGCTGTTGGTGCTGTCGCCGGGCAGATGCCGCATGGTCACCCCGACCACCTCATACCCCTGTTCCAACAACAAGACGGCGGCCGTCGAGGAGTCGACGCCGCCGCTTAGACCGACCGCTACGGTACGCGACACATCATCCCCCGCTTTCTTTCACCAGCGTCAACCGGCGTTTGGCTTGCACGCGTTGCTGGTTTATCAGCTGCTCAAATGAGATAGCCGCCATGGCATCCACCATGGCATCTTGCACCCGCGCCCACACATCGGGTCCGATGCACCGCTCCAATTCGTTGCAGCCCACAGTTTGTTCGCTTTCGTTGGAGCAATCCGTGAGCACAATCGGACCCTCCACCGCGCCGACCACATCCCGGACGGACACGGCGGCGGGATCACGCGCCAGCATATACCCGCCCTGAGCGCCGCGAATCCCTTTGACAATGCCGGCCCGCTTCAACGCCGGCATCAATTGCTCGAGATATTGTTCCGAAATGTTCTGGGATTGGGCGATTAGGCTCACCGTCACTGGTCCGCGGCCATAATGCAGCGCAAGTTCATAAACCGCCTTGACGCCATAGCGTCCCTTGCTCGACACTTTCAACAAGCAGGCCACGCTCCCTCATTATCCTTTAGTCTAAAAGTACCACCCGCCCGCCGTTCGGTCAATGCGCCCGGTTGGCGGACGCGGGCCGGGAGCGCTTCGGCCGCGGGCGCCCGCCAGACCGGCGCCGGCACCCGTCCGCCTGGTTACTGCGAGGTGGTCCCCGGTTCCCCTGCGGTTTCGTCAAATTGCCCGTAGGACCAAGAAAACGCGGTGGCAAACGCCAACCCGCTCATCACCAGCATGATCAGCCCGCCCCATTGCTGGTCGGCCAAAGGGGTTAGCCCTAAAGCGGCCAGATCCGGGTCATGGAGATAGGGATAGGCATACCAGGGAACCCGCGAAATCAGCAAATAGACCGAGACCGGCATCATCAGGTTCATGGCCGACACCAAATAGAGCATGCGCCAGCCGGGACTCAAGCCCGGGTACTCGGGCAAAGGGCTCAGCACCGGCCACCATAAACAGACGGCCAAGACAAAGAAGAGCAGATGTTCGACGAAGTGAAACGGTTCGGAACGAAGGGTCAGATCGTAAAGCCAAGGCCAGTGAAAGAGATTGAAGATCACGCCGAAACCGACCAGTCCGGCAAATCGGTCGGTCATTACGGCAAAGACCCGCCAGCGCGCTAACGGGCGCACCATCCACGGTTCCGTCCCGACCAGCCACAGTGGGACCATCACAACCACTTCCAACATGTGCTGCAGCATGTGGACCGCAAATGAGGCGGTGTCGGCCACCTGGTCCAGCCTACTGCCGAACGCCAGCAGGTAAACCGCCATCCCGCTGCAAAAGGCCAGGATTTTCCACACCGAGACCCGCCGGGTCCCGACCAGCCTGGCTGGCGAACGAATGGTCAGCAGCAGGTAGCAGCCGGTGCCAACCACTGCGGTGACGGTGACCAACGGATCAAGCCGCCACGTCCACAACCCCCCGGCCACCGCTTACGACGCGCTCCGCTGGCGCATGCGGGCATACACCCAATCCCCCCAAGCCACCACCAGCGCCGTTCCCACGGCATAGAGCGCAAAACTGTACAAATG
Source organism: Bacillota bacterium (assembly GCA_021797825.1). Taxonomy (GTDB): domain Bacteria; phylum Bacillota; class Sulfobacillia; order Sulfobacillales; family Sulfobacillaceae; genus JAJZZA01. Next base: position 46,231 of record JAJZZA010000011.1, read on the forward strand.
GCTCAGCGGGCTCGAAAACCGGCTCAGGTAGGTGGCCACGACGCCGAACGCGGTCACAAAACCCACCAACGGACGGCCGTCCGTCGACAAATGGCCGTCAAACATCGCGTCGGCCAGATACCCGATGACCGCCACCAACAAGCCGATTGTCGCCAGGGTGGTCAGGGACAGCGGCGGGAATGCGGCAAATACCGTTCGCCATACCCCCAGCGCGGCCAAGGTCGCGATGGCCCGCACGACCGCACCCGTCAACGTCATTCCCCTCGCCTGCATCGCGCCTCGCCCCCTCCGGAAGTTTCGTTCCCCCAATCACCCGCCGCGTTAACAACATGCCCCGTGCGGGCCAATGATATGCCGCTTGCCCGCCGTAGGCACTGCCCGGCGGTTCCCGGACGGCCCCCGGCAGGGCGGGCACAAAGGTTCGCCAGCGAGAAAACTGAGCCTCCCAGATATAGCGGTTCCCGGCGCCGGGGTGTCCGCGTCCGTGGCCGGCAATGGTTTCTCTTTGTTGGACGCCGTGCTACACTCAGCGACAGCAATGGGCGAAGGGAGCGCAAGCCATGCCCGGTGGAGGTCTGGTCCGCATCACGTCGGGCTATGGCATTATGCAAGTGGGCACCGGTCTGATTTTGCCTGCCTTGCTCCTCTATTGGCATCAGGGCCGACACTTTTTGCTGCCCACCGCGGGCGCGCTAATCTCGGCCGTCAGTGTTGCCGCATTGGTCACCTTGCTGGTCATCGGCCAAGTGCTGGACCGGGTGGGAACCCGTCCGGTGCTGGTCTTATCCCAATGTTTAGGCGCGCTCGGCATCATGGGTTTTGTCTGGGCGCCCGGGCTGACGGGCACCCTGTTGGCCGCCGTGCTTTACGGAGTCAGCGCAATCGCCTCCTGGACGGCGCTTGCCACCGCGTTAGCCCTGGCGGGCGGGGACTCCCGCATGTTCGGTGTCAATTACCTGGTCGGCAATCTTGGTCTCGGCATCGGTTCCGTCCTCGGCGGGATTGCGCTCCGCGCTCCGTTGGCCGACAGTTTTCCGCCTCTGGCCGGGATCGCGGCCGCGCTCTATCTGATCAATGCGGGGGTGGTGGCGACCGGCCGCTCGCCCGCCCCGGGCCCCAACCCCCCTGGCTCCTCGACCATTCGCGGCGAACGAGCGCCGCGAATCGGCTCACACCGCGTTCTGCTGGAAATCACCGTGATCAATTTCCTGCTGGTGCTGGCGGCGTGGGGACAGTTGACCTCGGGGTGGCCGATCTGGATTGCCGGTCCCTTGCACTTGCCGCCCAACATTGCCAGTTGGGCATTTTCCGCCAACTGTCTGGTAATCGCGGCCCTGCAATGGCCCCTGGTCGGTCTGCTGACCAGGATTTCCCAGCCCCGTGCCGCCGCGGCGGGCGCCGTGCTCTTCGCCGCAGCCACCGCCGGAATCCTGTGGGCGCGGCAGACGGGACCCGTGCCCGCCCTCGCGCTCGTCTTTTTGTCGGCAGGGGTATTGGGGGTGGGCGAGGCCCTGCTCTCGCCCACTTTGCCGGTGTTGGTCAACCGGATCGCTCCGGCGGCACAAAAAGGACGCTACACCGCGATGTTCAATCTGTCCTGGCCGCTCGGCAACATTTTGGGTCCGGCCCTCAGCAGTTGGACGCTGGCCCGGGGTTACGGCCAAGAGTTGTGGGCGGGAGCCATCCTGCTGTGCCTGCTGGCCGCGGCCGCCTGCCTGCACCTCGAACCAAACCGGTTAAGCCGCCGCGGCTGCCTGGACTAACCGGAGTCCTTGCCTGGCAAACGGGAAGGCCCTTCTTCCCGATTACGCGCGTGGTCCACCTCATCCGCCAGGTGGTTAAAATAAAATACCAGCCCCGTCATGGCCACAATCTGAAAGATCCACCAAATCGGGTCCCACCACCAGGGCAGTCCGGGACTGTACGGAATCAATATCGGCAAATGCGGAAAAAAACTCATCGTCTCCCCTCCCTACGCAGCGTGACTGCCAGCGTGCTCCGCAGCTAGCTTGCCCTGCCCCGGGTTTTTGATGAGCACGTCCCGGCTAAATCCAATAGACGATCAGGTAGCTAATCACCGCCATCAACACTTGAAAATTCCATAAGGTCATCGCCGCCTCGGCATCCCAATAGCTATGGGGTCCCCAACCCGTCCGCGCCGCGCGCAGAAAAGCCAGCAGCATGGCTGCCAGCCCGATCCCGGTGTAAAAGGCGGAGACGCCGGTCAGGATATAATAGATCTCGCCAAACCGGCTGCTGACCGGAACAAAGCGGGTTCCCCATTGATAGGCCAGCAGCCCCAGATTGACCAAACCCAAAAGCATTGCGGCTTTGAAACCCGCCAAAAACCCTGCCCCATCGCTTTGGCGGAGGGCTGCCACCGCCCGCGTCGCGCACAGCCCGCTTACCACCAGCGCCAGGCTTTCTGCCGCTCCGGTCCATTGATTGAGACGCGGGCTGACATATAATCCGTTGAACAAATAGGCGGTGGCCCAAATCAAAATAAACGGAACGGTCTGCGTCAGCACAAACAACCGAAACCCGAACCGGTACGCCTCCAACTTGGTCGCCGTGTGCACTCCAACTCCCCTCCCTGGTTGGCTTTTTTCGTCCCCGCCGCAGCCGCCGACGTGGCCCCTATCTGGCCGGATCCGGCGTCGATTCCGGCAACACCACGCCCGCCGGCTGATCGCTGTCGTAAAGATAAAACCCGCGGCGGACCAAAACCTCCCCGTCAAAATTGTGCGGGGGCGGCGGCGAAGCCGTCAGCCATTCCAAAGTCCGCCCGTGCCAGGGATTTTCGGGCGAGCGCGGTCCGCTCCGCCACGCCCAACTGATGTGGATCAAGTGGCCTAAAAACCCCAACCCCAAGAGAAAAGCGAACAGCGACACCTCGTAATTCATCGGTTGCAGATAGGCAGGGTAGGCCGGCACCCAGCGGTTCATCCCATGCAGCCCCAACAAAAACATCTGGCTGAACGCCCCGTTAAAGCCAATGAAGATGACTATGGCCAGAGCTTTGCCCCAAAACTCGCTATAAAGCCGGCCAGACAGTTTGGGCAGCCAGTAATACATGGCGGCCACCCATGAAAACACCATGCCGCCGATAATCGTGTAGTGGAAATGGGCCACCACAAAGAAGGTGTCGTGCACCTGCAAATTGATCGGGGGATCGGCCAGAAACACGCCCGTGATGCCGCCGATGAGAAAGTTGAACATGCTCATCAAGATCAGGAGTCCCGGCGTGCTCACCCGAAAACGCGCCCGCCACAACGTGCCGATGGCCGCCATAAAGGCAAATCCGGTGGGGATGGAAATCATCTCGGTAAAGAAGGAGAACGGGAACATCTCGCTGTAACGCATGTTGGTGAACATGTGGTGTGCCCATACCAATCCACTGAGAATCATCACGAACAGGATCCCGATAATGGCCCCCGACCTGGCAAACAGCGATTTCTGCGCCATCACCGGGATAATCTCGTTCCACAGGGCGAAAGCGGGCAGCACAATAATATAGACCTCGGGATGGCCAAACAGCCAAAACATGCTAAGATACGACAACGGATTGCCCACCCCGTTAAACAGATTCATGGGCACCAGGCGGTCTAAAAGACCCATCACAAAAGTCATTTGGATTTCCGGCAGCCATATCAGATTCAAGATGGAGACCGCAATCATGCCCCAGGCAAAAAGCGGCAGCCGGGCCCAGGTCAATCCGCGCGCCCGGTTGAAAATGATGGTGACGGTCAAATTGAGCGACACAAACAACGACGAGAGCGTCAGCGCAAACACCCCCAGATAATAAAAGACAATTCCTCCGGGGTCCTGACTGGCCAAAGGCTCATAACCCCGCCAGCCCGTGGTCCAGTAGCCCAACAACGGACTCAATATGATCGTTGCCACTCCGGCCGGCACCAGCCAGTGCCCGATGCCGGAAAGCCGGGGGAAGACCGTGCCCTTGGCTCCGATCATCAGCGGCACGAAATAGTTGCCGAGGCCGCCCAACAGGGCAACCGTGGCCACGGAAAACATCATGAGGGTGCCGTGAATCCCCACCGCGGTCAAATATTGGTCGGGATATCGAAAAAAGTGCAGGTACGGCTGCATCAACTCGTAGCGGATGGCCATGGCCAGTCCACCGGCGATAAAAAATGTGGCCGTCGAGGAGACCAGGTATTGTATCCCGATCACCTTATGGTCGACGCTGAACTGAAAATACCGGCGCATATCGGTCGGCTCCGCCCAGGGTTCGGAAAATCCCGCCAGCGGCAACACCACCCCTTCCCAAGCCCCTACCCCCAGCACCCATCCGATCACCGCCATCGCCCAGCCGAACAACGCCGAAATTTCGGTGACCAAGGGATGGCCCTGAAACGGGTCGACCGCAATGGTCGCCAGATCACCCAGCACAAAGCCAATGAAAGCCCAGAAGGCCCCGCGCAATATCGGCGGCATCATCCGCCGCGGCGGCCACACTGCGGAGGGCTCTACCCCCACCGGCTGTTCCATGTCAGAATCCTCCTCGTTGAACTAACCCTGCTGTCGTTTTTGCTCCCGCTTCACCCACGCGTCAAACGCCGGTCCCGACACCACGGACAGGGGTGCTTCCATCCAAGCGTGACCCGGTCCGCACACCTCCGCGCATTGTACGCGCACCATCGGGTTGGTGGCGTATGACGCGGTGCGCGTGGGCGTCACGAACTCGTAGCGGGTTTCTCCGGGCACCACATCTTCCTTGATGCCGAAGGCGGGGACCCAAAAACTGTGGATCACGGCCGCTTGCACGTCGTAGGAATGAAACGGATCGTACGAGCGCAAGACAAATTCCACACGCCGTCCCACCGGCAAGGTCAGCGCGTCAAGTCCTTGGCGATTTACCGCCTGGGTAATGTGATACTGCGGGAGGCTAAAGATCCATTCCCATTGCCGGGCCGTGACATCCACCACCAGATCGTGCCGGTTATTGGCCAGGAAATCCCGCCGGAACATGGTCTCCAGATCGGCCGCGGTGGGATGCAGCCAAAACAGGATATTGAGCGCGAAACTCAAGGCCACCCACACCGTCACGAACAGCTTGTTCTGCACCGTCTGCTGCCGACTCCGGACCGCGTCGCCATTGGACGCGCGAAACCGAATCAGCGTATAGACCAAGAACAGCGCAACGAAGATCGCCACGGGAATCAGGAAGGCCGCCAAAAAATTGAAGGCATCCTCGGCCAGATGACCCTGACGGGAGATAATAAAATACATGGTATGGGACTTAATCTGACTCAAACCCAAATCGGCGGCAAGCGACAAGGCGATCCAGACCAGTCCAAAAATGACGATCTCGGTCATGCCCGACCCGCCTCCTTTCCCGCCCGAGCTACGCGGGCAAGATATTAATCATCCCCCGCATACCGGTCCGGAAGTGAATAAACTCCTGGACAAAACAGCCGTAGTGCCACACTCCCGGCTTGTTGGGAACCGTAAACGCGATCCGGATGCTCCCGCCCGGTTTCAGCGTGGGGCTGAAATCCCCGCCCTGCGCGACCTGGTACGGCGCCTGGGGTCCGACATAGCTGACCTTGGCGTCATGCGGCACAAAGTTATCCACTTGGTAGGGATCGCTCAACACAACCGACACCCCGTCCCAGAAGTCGGTGCCCCAACCGTCGGAACTTAACCGGCCGAACCCCTCAAATACTTCGGTGCGCACATGCCGGCCCACCGTCCATTCATGCCAATGGGTCGGGCTTTGGTTGTGGAGCAGGATCTCCATGGCGTCCCCCACCCGCCAGGTCATATAATTGGGCACGAAATAATAGTCAAACTGATAGAGATGAATGCGCCCGCTGCTCACCGGGGAACCAACCAGTCCGCGGACCCAATCAACCAGACTCTGCTTGGCGAACAGCGCGGTCGCGCCCGCCGCCGCCAGGCCGGCTGAACCAATCAACAGTTGCCGCCGGCTCCATTGCGGCGCGGGTGGTGCCGGTGGCACGGTTTGGCGAGTCCTCTCGTTGGCCATCGTCACGAGTCCCTGCCGGCGGTGAACCGGTTGCGAATCTTCACCACCCGATAGTTGCCTTGGGAAACCGCCACTTGATGGGTGCCGTGCGGGTTAACCACCGTGATCAACCAAACCGCCCGGCCTGCCAGGTGCCCGGCGGCGACGGTGGTCACCCGCCCGCCTCCCACCGCCTGCCGGGCTTGCTGGTCAGCCCAAAATATCTCTTCGCTTTCCGATCGGCGGTCGAAGCCATGAATCCCTTCCGCGTGTGCGGCGAGCGGAATCCAAAGCGTAAGTCCCGCCGCCGCCATGCCTATCACTTGCCGCCATCTGCGCATGGCCGTCCCCCCCGTTGCGTCGTCGCAATCGTCTGCACGGTTCTGGTATTCGCCGCCTGGCGGCAAGTTATGCGTGCCGCGGGCGCACCTTTTGGCGGAAACCGGCTGGCGGGAGCCACATCGTTGATCCAGACCAATCTGGCGGAAAATGCTGAGAGCCCAGGCGCTCCAGCCAACTCCCCCGATGCGCACGCCATCGCGCCCGCCGCCGGGACCCAAGTCAAGTACACCCCCGGTTGATTTGGGGGCGCCGTCACCCCCGTCCCGAATACCCCGGAGAAAATGGCCGCAACCGGATCCGTCCGCATCGGCGCGTCCGGGATTTGTCCTCCTCTATATGGACTGACCGTTCGCCTTGATCGGCCTTCGCGCTGCCGGGAGCCGGCGAGGTTTGATCGAATCCCCGCAAACCTGGCCCACATCGCCCCGCCTCCCGGTTGTCGGCCAAAACCGCGGCGGATTGGTTTGAGGGCAGTTGACCCGCGGCAGCAGACGAGGAGCCCAGCCTGGGCTCCGCGCCGGGAAATGACCTGTTTGTCAAACCCCGGCGCGAGGGAAGAGCCCATGGCAAGCGACCCGGTTAGGAATGGGTTTCCGACAGGGATGCAGAAGATTCGCCGAGACTTTGGGGAACGTCGTAATGGCGCATAATCAGATACGCCGAGGCGAGCAAGACGAGAGGCACCAAGCTTATCAAGAAGCGAAACCCGAATTGCACCAGAGGCGTGGCGGAGGCCGCCGCGTTGGCCTGAAATCCCGTGTCGTGCAGGGTCATGTACAGCAGCCAGGCTTGCACGGAAACCCCCAAACGCAACACGAATCCGTTAATTCCATAGAATATCCCCTCCCGGCGGAGGGTGCTGGCGCGCGCGTCGTGGTCGATCACTTCGGCCATCAGGACATCGGCCAAAATGAGAAACCCGCCCAACCCGACCCCCAACATCACGGCAGCGACGAATAGCACGGCCAGCGAATGCGTCCAGAGAAAGGGGGTCAATCCCAGCATGAGCCAGAAAATGGTCCAGCTTAGCGACCGATGCGAACCGTGCCGTCTGATGTACCCGGTCCAAGGCAGAATCACCAGAAACGCGGTGACAAAGATGCTCGCCAAAAGTAAAGAGAGGCCAACTGGCGACACGCGCACGACGTATTTGGCATAAAACGGCAGAACGGCGGGAACAAGTCCCAAGGTGAGCTGCACAAGAAAATTCATCGCCAAAAAACGGCGAAACCCCGCGAATCGCCTAACCAGTTGCAGCCCCTCCCACAAAGACCAAGGCGGCGATGCGGCTGCCGACCGGGGATTTTCCCGCGAACCGCGCAACGAGGCCAGGAATCCGCCGGTGCCGACCACCGCCAATATCGCGGCCATCGCCGTCCATCCCCAGCGGCTATAGAGCACCGGCGGCAGCGCCACCCCAATCATGAGCGCCGCCACCCCCACCATTTGCCGGGGCAATTGCGCCTGCGTACGTTCTTTAAGGGTCGGGAACATTTCGGGGAATAAACTGGTCCAGTTAAGCACCACGGCTAAATATATCAGATCAAACAAGAGAACCATGACCAGAAAATACGGCGCCAGCCAGGCGTGCGGGACCAACGGGTGCCAGAGCAGAAAAAATACGATCCCCAGCGGAAGACTAAGTCCGGCAATATACGGGATCCGGCGTCCCAACGCGGTGTGCGTGCGGTCGGACAGTTGACCAATGGCGGGGTTTAGCAACGCGTGCCAGACGCTTTGCATCGTCATGGCGATGGTAATCGCGCCCAGCGGAGCGTGCAGATGATCGATATAGAAAAACAAAATGAAGGTGGCGAAGGCTTGACTGAAAATGTTGGCCCCCAGATTGCCAAAAGCGTACCAACCCGCTCTAACTTTCATGTTGTCCTCCCGACGAACGCGAGCCAGGCCAAAACCGCAGGATATAACGCTTGAAAGCACAGTCCGCGGACGTATTCAGTTGGACCCAGCCATCCGCCAGGGCAAGCCGGATCGATTGCCCAGGACCGAGTTCGACGCTGCGCGAGACTGTCACCCGCTGGGGGAGATGGCTGGCAAAAGTGGGCAGTGCGACAGATGAACCGGACACGTCCGGATTCCGTGCCGGCTGATAGCTTATCGTCAGCACACCCCCGTCAATCAGGAAAATGCGCGCGTCAAAAGGAACCTCCCCGCAACTGCCATATAGCGCCAAATAGGGCAGGGCCTCCTCTAAAGCGACCCCCGGTCCGTCGACAATGGGCAGGCAGGAGTCGACCAAACCTTCCATCCGCCCCTGCTTAGGAATCCCTTCCAACAACGGCACCACCTGGAGGTCCCGCAGGAACAGGGGAAGACGGTCCAACGGCACCGCTTGGGCAATCCACCCTGGCCCCTGATAGACCTGGCCGGTCCACCAACTGCGCCAACGGCCGACGGGAAGATAGAACCGGTGGCGCGATCTGCGGCGGGTGGTGACCGGCGCCGCCAAGAGCCCGTCACCAATCATAAATTGCTGGTCGATGGTCCAGGCGGTTTGATCATCGGGGAATTGGAGATAAAGCGGGCGAATGATCGGGATGCCTTGTTGAGCGGTGTGCAGCAGATGCTGAAAGTAGGGATAGAGACTGGCATGAAGGCGGGCGTAACGGGTATAGACCTCAAGGGTTTCGTCATCTTTGTCAAACCGCCAGTTGCGGGGCGCGGCGGTTCCATGATGAGTCCGCATAATAGGCAACACGGCGGCCAGTTGCAGCCATCGCCAGAAAAGCGCTTTCGTGGCGGGCCGGGTCAGTCCGAAGGTCATGTAACCCGCAATATCGGTCGCCCAGTAGAAAAACCCGGCGGTTTGAGCGGACAGCACTTGCGGAATGACCGTAGGGAGACCATCGCCCGCTTCAAAATCGGTGTCGGAGTCTCCCCCCCAAACCACCGGCGCGAGCGCATGGCTCCCAATCCAGCCCGAACGGACAAAAAACAGCCAGTCGTCGTCGCGGCCCCGGTCCTCCCCAAACCTGGCGTTGGCCTGTTGCCACAGCAAAGGGTAGCGGTTGTGGGATTGCCATCCGGTGCTGCCGTCAGCCAACCGCGCGCGGACCGGCAGGTATTCCCCGAAATCCGCCATCCATCCGTCAAATCCCCGATCGCAAGCCGGTCCCAGCAGGTTGTTGGCTGCCCAGTCCTGGGCCTTAGGATGGGTAAAATCAATTTGCCCATGTTGGATCCCCAGAATGTTGATCAGCAGGGGCAGGCCCTGACGGTCTTTAACCAGCACCCCGGATCGCTTGGCGCTATCAAATAACGCGCTGTCGGCCGTGATTTCAGGACAAAGATAGCCTAACAGACGGTATCCTTGGCGATGCAGTTCCGCAGACAAACCTTTTAGATCAGGATAGAGCGCGGTATCGACCCGATGGCTAAGCGGTCTCATCCAAAATCGCCGGCGATTTTGCCAGGATCCCATCCAGTCCTCGATCCAAATGACAGCGGAGGGGATCCGGTGGTTGCGCAATGACCGCGCCAGCGACATCGCCGCGGTCTCGCCTTGGATGCTGTCGTTCCAAGGAAAGAACGCCCACTTGGGAGGAGATTTGGGAGGACCCAGCACCTGAAATTGGCGACGGAAAATTTCTTCCGGGGAGCAACCGGCCACAACATGCAAGACCGTGCGGGAGTCCCAAATGGTGCCGCTGCGGGTACGCGGGGCAAGTCGCCAGCGAATCAGCGCAAACGAATCGAACCATGCGCTGTAGCCTTGAGAGCTCAACCAAAGCGGCAACGACGCGTATGAGGGGTAGGGGCCTTTGGGAAACGGAGCGAACGGATACTTATTGACCAGGAACGACAGCGGTCCGAATCCGACCGGGCCTTCTTCTACCCAGCTGTCAAAACGTGCCGGCGGCATTATCGTACGACCGTGCTCGCCAAATCCCACCCACCGTTCTTGCTCCGAAGTCTGCCAGACAATTTTTAGAAAGCTTAAAGCCGAGGACGTCTGGCAAGCGATGGTCATGTGCCAGGGATCCGGCAAGTCGAGGTCGAGGGTGATTTCGACAGCGGCCACTGCGGAGGAGAGCACGATGCGCCCGTGGGCCGACGAACGGTTTACCACTCTCCAAGCGGTCATCGGGTACACGTGCCGGGGTGAATAACGGAAAAAATCCCATGCCAGCCAGTGCCTGACAGACACCGGACCGGGGTCGATCACGGCCAGTTGCGCCAGCGCGATCTGCATGAGCGGACGTTGCCGGTAAAGAATTTGCAAGGAGGCCGTCGCGTCGTCAATTTGCCACTGCATTTGGCCCGAATGGTCCTCGCCCCTCATGGTTTGTCCACCTTGCGGTATCAAAAATATCGGTTCGCGTTGGGAGAAACCTGCCTGGCCGACCGTGAACCCGCCATGGAAAACCTGCCAAATGCTCGCCGTCAGGATAAGACGCCAACCCCTGCAGCGAACCGATGAGCGCCCCCCCCGCCCGAGACCTGCCGGCCACCCGGTCGGCTGCCTATCCCCGGCGGCGACCAAAACTCCCAGAGCTTCTCGCGCGCATCCCCGGCTTTATCCGCAAGAAGTGGCAATGGCTTGATTATAGCATGAACAAAAACCCCAAATCCGCACCAAGCTGTTGGCGGGCAAACAATGCACCGGTCAGCAGACTGAGGGTAGGTGTGAAGTGTGCAGCGCCCGGCACGCACCTGGCTGCCCCTCGCCGATAGCTGAACCCGCCGAGCTTAGGAGTTTTGCCCGAGCACGCTGATCTCAGAAATATGGCTTTAACACATTGTAACCAGATTTGCGGGATTGGTGAGCTTGACGGCTTGTTCTGCTGCGCTCGCATCGAAGTCGCCTGTCAGTCCGGTGACGTGTCCGCGCCGCATACACGGGTCTTCCCGTACACCCTGGGGTATAAGGGGCGGATCTTTACCAACATGTCTCTAAATTACCCGCTATTGAACGAATCTATCGCAATAAGACTACATATCTTAACTTTGCTCGCAGGTTTTTGACGAGAATCGTAGGATGTGGGTAAAATAAGAACCATAGGGTGTTTTGTAGTGCCTGGATGCTGCAATGAGACCGTTGCCGGGGTGGCACGTCCCCTAAATTGCTAATGGGGCGTTTCAATATCCTGTTTTTCACGCCTCCATTGACTTTGAGATAGGCGTGCGGCCAGTGGCGAGGCGGCACTCGAATGGTCGTCACGCCTGTCCACGCGTTTGCTGAATTCCTAAGACGTGCACTCGTGGGAAAGACTTTTTTGGTGGTGGAACACTGTTTCCCATAGCGCGTGCAGTCGACCCGAATTGGAGAGAGCGCAGATCAGGACCGAATTGATATCCCCGGACGACGAACGGATAACCTACGCCCTTCTGCTCCCAGGCATCAACGTCGGTGGACATTCGCTCCTGCCCATGACCGTTCTTCGCGACATATTGATAGGGCTGGGATTTTCCGACGTGCGCACCTACCTGCAAAGTGGCAATGCCGTGTTTACCACATCACTCACCGCGACCCAAGTCGTCAGCACGGCAGGCAAGGCGCTGGGAGAGATCCTGGGTCGCGACCTGGCGGTGGTGGTCCGCACGGCGGAACAGTTGGTGGCCGTGGTTCAGGGCTGGCCGTTTGATCGGGCTGCGGACCCCACCACAAAACACGTGATGTTTCTTCAGCAGGCATCTGATGGGGAAAACCTGGGGGAAATGCCGCAGGGGACGGCAGAACAATATTGGGTTTGCGGCACCCATATTTATCTGTATCTACCTGGCGGTATGGGCCGTTCGAAGCTCGGCGCATCGGTGACCCGTCGGTTGGCCAGAACAGGAGCCACGGCACGCAATTGGAACACCGTGTCGGCGCTCCGTGACATGGCGTCGGAACGGAGCTAATTGTTGCGATTGTTCAATAACAATAAGCCTTCAAGCCACGCGCCCGCGTGGCTAGGTTATATCCTGGCGGCATGGTTCCGCGCGCAAGGCATTGGCACCACCGTGACAAGTCGATTCCGGCTCGTGCTGACGGATGGGAGCACTATGCAACGACCCGGCAGCCCGGGGACCACGTGGCGCCTGCCTGCGCAATGGCATGTGGGCACGGGCCAGTGGGAGCACGTGGAACTGACGGATGCGCATGGCGCCGAATCCCTGACGCGATTACGTTTGCGTCCCAATAATGTCGTCTTAGCGGACCGCCATGATGCCAAACCGACGGCGCTCGCCGGGATCGTTGCGCAAAAAGTGCACGTCATCGTACGGTTCGGATGCAGATTGAAATTGCCTTTAAACGCCTAAAAAGTTTGCTCCACATCGACAAACTGCGCGGCTTCGACCCCGACTTGGCGCAAACCTATCGCTTGGCCAAGTTGTGGGGAGCGGTCCTCGTGGATTCCATTCGGACACCAGGTCCGGATTTGTCCCTCTGCGGATCTGACGAATTGGTGTCTCCCATCCCGCAGCTGGACCAAAGCACTCCAAGAGCGGCCCCGCAAACGACTCCTTCAAGACGAGTCGGCTGGCTTAGGTTAGCGCCTATGGGACATTAACCTCTGTCGAAAACCGCATTGCACGATCATGCGCACCCACAAATTTTGCGTTAGGGTAATGCGCGGGGAGAACCTCGCCGGGTGAATCTTCCTACCGTCTTAGGGGCATTTCGGCCGTTCAGGCCGGGGGCGTTGACGAGATTCCCCCGTCATCGCCATGGGGCAGCCGTCGCGAAAATGGCGTCGAACACCTAGGAGAGAGCCGCCGGAAACACCGCGTTGAGAGGGACCACCAGTTCGGGAAACATCGACGGACGCACACTGTCTCGGGGACGATAATCGGCCACCCAACGCACGAGGGCTCCGTCGTGGAGATAGACATTGAGAATCTGGATGTCGGGTTCCACGATCCAATATTCTTGGACGCCGGAGCGTTGGTACAGCAGAACTTTGCGAATCGTGTCGTTGGTCGCCGTGGAGGGCGAAATGATCTCCACCACCAAGAGAGGCGTTCCGACAATGCGGTTTTCTCGAAGAGAATCCCCGCACATGATGAAGAGATCGGGTTGCACCACCGTGCGCGTGCGATCATCAACGTCAAACGTCAAATCGAGCGAAGCCATATACGCCGTACAACCTCCTGCGCGAAGATGTTGATGGAAATGGACGAATAACTCGCCGAGTATGCGTTGATGCTCCGGTGTCGGACTCGCCATCAAATAAGGAAGGCCATCGAGGAGTTCCCAGCGCTCGGGACCATCCCATGTCACATAGTCCTAGTAGGTATAGGTTTGGGTCCGATTGATGATGGGCTTGGACACGGCCTACACTCCTTCGTGATCTCTCGATGATCCTGCCCGGCGTGATCTCATTATAATCAAAGACCCGCGGACGGACACGGCCGCCGGGCGGAGCCGTTGGTCGTCGCCATGTTGGCCGAGGAGACGGTCTGGGCGCCGCCGGGCGCGGTCGAGGGGCCCGTCAGGGTGTCGGTGCCGACGCCGTTGGTGTTGGTCACGGACGCATTCATGCACTCTCCCGCCACCTGGCTACGCCGAGGCGGGGGTTTCCCGGATCGCTCCCGGAGGTTCCTGGCTCATCGGCCATGGCGCGAGAACCTCTGGCGTCCCGCGTCTTATCCGATCCTCCCCAGGCGTGACTGCGGACCGTTCCGGCCCTGGCTTCCGAAAAATCCGCGGGCGTTTGGTTTTGGTCGGCGGATCGCCCGAAAGCAGTTGGGTGATGCCACGCTTCGCGCTCTGTGGTCGGCGTCATCGCGCTGTCCACAGCGTTGACCGACGAATTCGGCTTGACGCAACCGATTGTCCGGGGAAGTGAATGGGCACCCGGCACATTCCGGTGAACTGGGCGCGACGGGAACCAAGCTGACCACCTTGTGGGCTCGCAACGCTTGTAGCGGGTGAATGCCCCGACTGGTCCCCCAGCCGACGATACGATGGCCCGGTTCAGTCCGGCTTGGGCTGTCGCCCCGTGGGGGAGAAAGCGCCCGGCCGCATCCTGTTTCGCCTTCGGCCGCTTCGTCAGGTTTGGCATCGACAGGGCTTCGAACATCACCCAGGCAGGCGTATCCTCGACGGCCAGACCATGACTGGTCTGATGCGCATATACTCCTCGCGGATAAGTCTTGAGGGTTTTCCTTGCCCATGCTTGCGGAGTTTTTTCAAGGACTGGACAGAAGGTTCCTGCTCGATTACGCTTGATGGGGACGTGGAAGTCTCCCATCGACGACGAGGAGGAGGACGGGCACATGATCCGGATTGCGATTCCCGCCGAGGACCTGGCGATACTCCAGGCAGAGCGCTATACCCATCCGCATCCCCGCGTGCAGCGGAAACTGC
>JAJZZA010000012.1 GCA_021797825.1 Bacillota bacterium
ATGGCGAGGTCCGCCGGCCGTGTCAACCGAAAAGCCGCCGGACGCACCGGGCGCGGGCATCACCCCCCGTACCCAAAAGGTGACGGTGCTTAGCAGGCAACACGGCGGGCCGGTGTGTGCCCGTGTCCCCGCCCGGGCCGCGATGCCCTTGACGAAATCCCCCCAAAACCCCAAGGTAAGATGAGTCCGATGACGAAATGGGCGGGAGGATCGTTCTGCGACAGGTGACGGTCCACCCTAGCCAAGGAAAAATTGTTGGGCCGGTTGCGATTCGACGCCGGCTCCCGTGTGGCGTCGGCACCCGATGGTGGGGCCGGTGCTCGTTAAAATCTCGGCGACTCGTGGGGGTACCGATGGGTACACCGGATCGGTTGTCCACATCGCTCCCGCCGGGGTTTTGCGAGATGCCTGGCCCCGCGGCCCCCAAGGCCTTCGAGTGGTTGCGAAATGAAGCGGATGGGGATGGCTGAGCTTGAGCACGCTGCTCGGGGACGCGTCGAATGGCATTTGCCATCTCCGAGGAAAGGACACCCCAGGCAGCGCGTATGGGTTTCCCGGAGAGCGCGCGCGTGGCAGAGGATTAGTTCCGCGGTGACGGTCGCCGGGCGCTATGCGAAGGAGACGATCGGCGCAGCGGACGCACCCGTTTTTGACGATTTGGTCAAACCGTTGGGGGCTATGGATGTGGACTCCGACATTTCTGCACAGACCGGACGCCTGGTGCGTCAATGCCGGCGATCACCCGGGACCCGCGACGGCGCGGACCGCAGAGTCCCCACGTGACGGGAAACACCAAGCACTGGGGCTTGGTCCCCGGATGGGTCACGGTGAATTGAACGAATCGTCGGGGCCCTGGCCGCACCCGGCGCGCGACACACCGGGTGTTTCCCAGAACACGGTTGACCCACCCGCGGGGCGGGGGCCGGCTTCAGTTCAGCCGCGCTGGTGCGGGTGTGGTCGCACCCTGTCCGCAAAACCGGAACCTCACATCCGGCCGACCATTGCCCAGCAAGCCCAACTTGGGCTCCGGGCCGAAGTCGTCCCTTTCAGCACCACCGAGGAGGTTTGCCCGATGAAACCATCGTCGCGGTATCCATGGGCCATACGGGAAGCAACCGAAGCGGATGCGCCCGCGATGATTGCGTACATGCGCCACCTGACGGCCGAGTCGGGAATATATATCCCGTGGACACCCGGCGAGTTCACGTTGACCGTGGCGGACGAGGAGACGGTGATTGCGCGCCACCGCGCCCGGCTTAACGCCGTGATATTGCTAGCGTTTTCACCCGACGACCACCTGATCGGTCTCTGGAATGCGCTTGGCAGTGAGCGGCAAGCACTGCGCCACGCCATTGAGTTTGGGATGTCGGTGGCGCAAGAGCACCGGGGGCACGGCGTCGGCGGGGCTTTGCTCGAAGCCGGCCTGGCCTGGGCCGCGAGTACCGAGCTGGTGAGCCGTGTGGAACTGCAAGTCTACCGCGAGAATGCCGCCGCCATTCATCTCTACCAAAAGCATGGCTTTGAACATGAGGGCTGCCGACGCCGCGCCTTCTATCAAAACGGCCGTTACTACGACGCCCTGTTGATGGCGCGCCTCCTTTGACAGCTGCCCCCCGGAGCTTTTGCTCGGGTCATGGCGATGCGCCTCCTCCTCCCTTTGGCGGTGCGAGCACCCCGGCGCGACCGGCCGACCCACGAAAAATGACGCAGGCAGCTGGCGCTATTCGTCCGCGATAATGCTGCCGACGCGTTGGGACAGATCGGGAATTTGCCGCTGGCGAATCATGGCATAAATCAATCCCAACACCAAAAGCCCGGCGACAATCCACGGAAAGATATTGAACGGGTACGGTTGCCCCGGTTGGATCAATCCCCAGAGGGGTAAAATCAAAAATGCGACGCCAAGCAAGGGCACGATCAAATGTTTCCACGTCGAAAAAATGTCACGGTGATGGCGCAGGTAATAGACGGGCAGCGCCACATTCAGGAGCAGATAAACCAAGGCGATGGGAATGGTGCCGAGCGTGCCGATTTCTCCCGCCACGGCCAGCGCCGAGCCGTGGCTAGCCCAAATGAGGGTCATGACCAAGGCGAACCCACTGTAGACGGCCAACGCCATCCAAGGCGTGCCGAAGCGGCTCACCTTGCCTAACGCAAATGGCAGCAAGCCTTCCCGCCCGGCGCTGAAGATAATCCGGGTTTGTGCGGTAGTTGCTCCGATGAGGGAGGAAAAAGTGCTGGTCAAGCCTGCTAAATAGACCAAAATGGCAAAGGGGCCCAAGGCGCGACTGGCTGCGGTAACGAAGGGCACCGCGAGATTGGCGATCGTTGACGCGTTGTTGTGAAAAACAATCGAGGTCGTCCAGGCCATGAGAACATAGACCACCGTCACAAAGATGGTGGCGGTGTAAATCGCGCGGGGAACGGCCTTACGGGCATTTTTGGTTTCTTCCACCATGGCTCCCGGATTGCCCACGCCGATAAATAAAAAGATGGCAAGCGGAAAAGCCAAGCCGATGCCCGCTAACCCATTTTTGATGTGAATCGGGTTAAAACTCGCCATACTCAAGTGGGAGGCATTCGTTGCCACCATCGCGGCCATACTCACCACAATCAACAGCAGTTCGAAAGCAAACGAGGCCATGGCCCAACGGGCAGAGATCTTCACGCCGCGATACACCAAGTAGGTTACCAAACCGACGAGCACGATCGTAATGGGTTCCCACGGAACCGAAATATGCAGAAATTGTGACAGGATAAGGGTCGTCCAGGCACCCAAGACCGCCATCACATACCCTACCGCGACGATGTAACCAAAGGCTAAGGCGCCAGCGGTCATAACCCCCGGAATGGCTCCGAAGGTCTTGCCGATGTAAGAAACGTAGGAACCGGAACTTGGCGTCACCTTGGTAAACTCGGCTAAGCTGTTGATTTTAAGCAGAACCGCAATGGCCGCCACGATGATCGCCAAGGGGCTGGCTACCCCGGCGGCAGCGGCAATCACGGCAAACGAAAAAAAGAAACTCATGGCGGGCGCGGTATCCGCCAGCGACACACCGAGAATGTCCGTGGTACTGAGGGAATTTTTGGTCAGTCGGGAGCGTTCGGATCGTGTAGGATTGGTTTGGACCATTGGGCATCTCCTCATCACCAGATTTTTCAAACGGCGCTGGTCTGTCAGCGACGTCGGCCATCGTCCTGGATATGCGGTCTTCCCCTTCCATCCGGCAGAAGCCAATGACAATGCGGCTTCTCCTTTGACGCGGATTCTCCCCGTTTGAAACCGTTTGCCATAAGTCAAAAGCGGACGATTGCCGTTTGATGTTGCCTGCCCGCCGCGACGGAATCGATAGTCAGCCGGGTTGGTCGGGTTGGTGTATTAGTATCGGTGTTCCCCGAAGAATAGACCGGCCACTCCGCCTTGACATGGCATCATTCGTCAGGATGACGGGAAATACTTTGGCACAAATGCCCAATTCTAAAATAATTTATTGGGCATTTGTTCACTTCACGAAAGGGTGCGGCCATGTTCTCTGTGCAAGACTGCGCCTGCCAGAATTAACCAGCGCTCAATTGGTGGCAGGGTTTAATGGGCTGAGCCGAACCGTGGAATTTGCCCACGTGGTCGAAGAACCGGACGTGGACGCTTGGATTCAACCAAACTTAGCGATTCTAACGACCGGCCACCATCTGAGCGATCGCCAAATGCAACAAATCTGGCCTTCGCCCAGCGGGGCCGGGCGCTCCCGGCCCGCACCCTGATCTACCCGCTGCTGCTCACGCAACTCCCCAATCAACCGATGCAGCTTCTCACGGCTATGACGTGGGATCGCATTACGGATGGGAAGCTCCGTGAGACGCTGACGACCTGGCTGGAAGAAGGCGGGCAGATCCGCCCCATCACCGAACGTCTTGGCGTCCATCGCAATACCTTGAACAATCGCCTCAAACAAATCGAACAATTAATCGGAGCGCCCCTCACGCACCACATGGCCCACCAGCTCAAACTGGGGTTGGACTGGCAACGCGCCAACCCCGCAACGAACGTAACCCGCATGCCCTCATCGTCGGGTGCCTGATGCCCGAGCGTCGCAGGCTGTCCCCGGAGTCCGCCACCTAAGCCGTCGCCAGCCCTCTCATGGGGGCGCCTCGGCATGCCGGCAGGATGAGGCCTGGCGGGGATATTTTCAGCGCGGGCCTTGCGCCTGACCAGTGCTTGTGCACCTATCCGGCCTCTGCTTAGCCCGTCCGGATGCGGGCGATGGGGCGCCTTTAGGCCGGCTATCGGTCAAAAGCCTCCAAAATGGCAGGGAATCCCTGCCCATGGGCAAGGATTAGCCTTAAGCCACCCAGACTTCTGACGTCAGGCGTTTTGACCGGGCATTATGTTCCAGGAGGCTTGTTATGGCGATACCAGGAACCCGGTGCAAGCACCTCACCTTGCGGAGCCAAGCGGTTGTTCCTCAAAGGTTTCGCCACGCGCCCCCAATTTTTGTGATCCGTGCCGCCGATTGTATACTGGGGGATGTCGACGGCAACGCGTGTCTCGACTGCGCCGGCGGACTTGGGGCCTGGCCACCGTCCCGACTTTGTGCTGCCATCCATCCAACAGCCGCTCACCAAGTACTCGATTCGGTCTATCCGCATCTGGCCTGACAGGCCCGTATGGAAGAAGCCGTCGCCGTACCCATTCCCTGTCCGGTCATGGCTGAGCTTGAGCAGCGGGGGGCGCGGCTCGATGGCATGATCGCCCCCGGTCAATCCACCACCGCCAAGGGGCGCACCGTCTTCTTTATCGACGACACCGGGGTCTGCTGTCCTATCCGTTGAATTTAGGGCGCAACATCGACGAAATCCTGCGCGTCGTTACGGCCAGCAAACCAGCGCCCGCGACGGGGTGGCAATGCCCGCCAACTGGACTCCGGGCCGTGCGGCCATTATCCCCCCCGCCGACCACCACCGAAGCCAAGATCGCCCATCCGTCCGCCCACCAACCGGCGTGGTATTTAAAACCACCGACTAAACCCTCCCTTAAGGATGCCATCGGTGGCCAGGAGAGCTCTGGAGGCGCCTGGCGCCTGGACTCTGTTTCGCGTGCGGCCGTTTAGCGGTGTTGCCGACGGGAGGTGACCCACTCCACCAATGCGGCCGACCCGCTGGCAATCAAATCGACGCCCCGATCCTGGAACAGGCCATAAGCCAGCGCGCCGGGCGAACCGCCCAACACGCCGCAAAACAGACAGGGCGGATCGTCCAAAGCCCGTTCGGTCTCGTAGCGGGCCGCGGTCTGCCAATCATCGAGGTTGTCCCCCGCAAAAATCATCAGCCGTGGCGTCAACGCCCGGGCAATCGTAAAGAGTCCCGCGGGATTGGGCTTGCGCATTCCCCGGTCTTCCGTGACGATGGCCTCTTCATCCATAATCCCCTGCAGTTTCGCCATGGCAAAAGCGGTTTCCACTTCTCCGCGGTTGCGCCCGGTGTAGAGTGCATAGCGAAACGGCGCGTCGCTGAGTTGCGCGCGGTCAATCAGCGGATGTTCTTGGAGCAAGAGGCCGGGTCCGCGAACGGTTTCATTAGGCACCCCAAACACGGCGGGCGAGGCATCTCCCGCATAAAACTCCTGGGCTAGCCGGGTAATCCGCGACCGATCCCATTTCTCCTTGATGGTTTCCAGTTCCTCGCCGTCGACCAGGCTTTCCAGCCCGCGGGAAAGGCCCGCCAGACCTCCGCCATATTGGCTGGCGGTGCGCGCGATCGCCGCCAGATCCGGAGCCGCCCGCCGCAGCCGGGTGATGCGGGTTTCCCCCGTCATCGCCGTCTTGACCAAATAGATGAGTGCGATCCCCTGGGCCAGGGCCCAGTCGCTGTTGAATCCCCCCGCCGCTTTGAACAACTCGGTTTCTTCGGGAAACACGGCGGATCCGTCCCCGTCCAGGCCGACTTCAGCCAGGTAGGCGTCGACCGCCTTGCAAATCACCACCGGATAACTCTGATGCACGTTAATCAGCACGCCGTCCATATCGAATACGATGACGTCGGCCACTTCCGCTTGCATAATCGCGCGGGAGTTCGCGAAAATTCCTGCGGCCACTTGCCGGAGCTCCAGATTCAACGCCCAAATGCCTCCCATCCCGTATACTGCAAGCCGGAATCTTCCGCCTCAATCATTAACAAGCGGTTATATTTGGCCACCCGTTCCGACCGCGCCGGGGCTCCGGTCTTAATTTGCCCGCCGTTGACCCCCACCGTCAGATCGGCAATGGTGGTGTCTTCCGTCTCGCCCGAGCGGTGGGAGACAATCGCGCGCCAGCCGGCATGCTGGGTCATGCGGATCGCTTCCAGCGTCTCACTGACCGTGCCGATCTGGTTCAATTTAATCAGCACCGCATTGGCCGCGCCCTGATCAATCCCCTGACGAATGCGCACCGGATTGGTGACAAAGAGGTCATCGCCCACCAGTTGCACCTGATCGCCCAGGGTATGGGCAAGCAGGTGCCAACCTTCCCAGTCATCTTCCGACAGCCCGTCCTCAATCGACACGATGGGATAGTCTTCGACCAGACGGCGGTAAAACTGCACCATCTCCGCGGCCGTGTGCGGAACCCCGCCCAGGTGGTACCGTCCTTCTCGCCGCAGCTCATTGGCCGCCACATCCAGAGCCAGCACGACGTCCTTGCCGGGCTCCAAGGACGTGCTCCGGATGGCCGCCACCAACAAATCCAGCGCCTCGCGATCACTGCCCAAATCCGGGGCAAACCCTCCCTCGTCACCAACGGCCGTCCGCAAGCCCCGGGCCTTTAGGAGGCTCTTTAAGGCGTGATAGGTTTCCGACGCCATCTGCATCGCCTCGGAAAAGGTGCCGGCTCCAACCGGGACGATCATGAATTCCTGAATGTCCACATTGTTGTCGGCATGCGCGCCGCCATTAACCACATTGAGCAGCGGCACCGGCAGGGACCGGGCATTGGCGCCGCCCAGATAACGGTACAGGGGAACGCCTTGGGCGCGGGCGGCCGCATGCATCGCGGCCAACGACACCCCTAAAATCGCGTTGGCCCCCATCCGTTCCTTTTGCTGCGTCCCATCCAGATTGTTTAGCACGAAGTCGATATCGGCCTGATCCGATGCGCGCATGCCGACCACCGCCGGCCCCAGCACGTCATTCACGTGCTGGCAGGCGGTCAGCACCCCTTTGCCGCCAAAGCGCGCCCCGCCATCGCGCAATTCCACGGCTTCATGGGCGCCGGTCGACGCGCCGGACGGGACCGCCGCGAAGGCCTCGATCCCGTTGTCGAGTTGAATCTGTACGCCCACCGTCGGGTTCCCACGCGAATCGAAAACGTAAATGGCCCGGATCACCCGGATGGTGTCATTAATCATTGGCTGCCACCCTTTCAGGTCGTAATAACGACTCTCCTGTCATTTCCGCCGGAACCGGCAACCCCATCAGTTCAAGCACCGTGGGCGCCACATCGCGCAGGCCGCCTCCCGAAGCCAGTTTACGCCCTTTCATGGCGGCATCGGCGCCTATCACGACAAATGGTACGGGATTCGTGGTGTGATTGGTATGCGGCTGTCCGTCCGCGGCGACCATGATTTCCGCATTGCCATGATCCGCCACAATGATGAGGGCACCCCCGCAGTCCAATACCGTGCGGGCGATGCGCTCAATTTGTTCATCCACCACCCGAATGGCCTGTTGGGTCGGCTCCAGCTTCCCGGTATGGCCGACCATGTCGCTGTTGGCAAAGTTCAGCAAAACAAAATCGTGCCGGCCCGCTTTGACGTCCTCCACCACCGTGTCGGCAATGGCCCGCGCGCTCATTTCCGGGGCCGCATCATAGGTGGCCACCTTCGGGGACGGAATCAAGACCCGATCCTCCCCCGGGTAGAGCCGTTCGACCCCCCCATTGAAAAAAAAGGTCACGTGGGCATACTTTTCGGTCTCCGCCACATGCAACTGGGAGAGCCCATGCTTGGAGATCCATTCCGCCAGGTTGTCGGCCACGGTTTGCGGTGACAACATGTGCGGCAAGACAAAATTCTCGTCGTACACCGTCATGCCGGCAATCGCGCCGACCGCCGGAAAAGGCCGGGAAAACTCGGAAAACCTCTCGTCGGCCAAAGCGCGGGTAATCTGGCGGACCCGATCCGCCCGAAAATTGAACACCAGCACCGGGTCCTCGGGGCCAATCGGGGCCACCGCCCGGCCGGCCGCATCGACCATCACGGTGGGTTGCACAAATTCGTCGCTCTCCCCCCGGCCATACGCTTCCATCACCGCCTCCAGAGCGCTTTCGGCGGTTAAGCCAATCCCTTGCACCATCGCGCGATAGGCTCTTTCGGTGCGTTCCCATCGCCGATCCCGGTCCATCGCATAATACCGCCCCGCTAGACTCGCCACCCGGCCCAAATCGTGGCGATTGATCACGCCAGCCAAAAATTCGAGCGAGCCCAAGGCGCTTTGCGGCGGCACGTCGCGCCCGTCCAGCCAGAGATGCAGAGCGAGGTCCTTGACCCCCGCTTGGGCCAAAATCTCCACCAGACCGGCTAGATGTTCCTGGTGGCTATGCACGCCTCCCGGCGACAGCAGTCCCATCAGGTGAAGACGGCGGCCCCGGGCGCGTGCCACCAGTTCCTGAAGCGCCGGACTCTGGCTTAAGGAGCCATCACGCAGCGATTCAAAAACTCGCGGCAGATTTTGCAAGATCACCCGACCGGCTCCGATGGTGAGATGTCCCACGTTGGAATCGCCCATCTGCCCGGCCATGAGCCCCACGGCGCGGCCGTGCGCCGCCACCGTCGTGGAGGGATAGCGCGCCCGCAACCGTTCAAACCGGCGATCGGGCGCCGTGTTGATCGCGTTAACCGGCGACGGGGCGGCAACCCCCCAGCCATCAAGCACCATCAGTACGATTGGACGCGGACGCACACTCATAGACCAGTCTCCTCAATAACCTTATTCGAGTGGAACCGCCGCCATTCGGGCAAAATCGGCAGCTTTGAGCGAGGCTCCGCCCACCAATGCGCCATCGATATCCGGCATGCCCCAAAAGGTCTGGATATTGGCCAGAGACACACTGCCGCCATAAAGGATGCGAACCGCGCCGGCAGTCTGGCCGACTGCCGAAAAAATGGCCTGCCGGATAAATCCGGCCAGGTGGTCCGCTTGCGCGGGTGTCGGGACCCGCCCCGTGCCAATCGCCCAAACCGGTTCGTAGGCGACCACCACCCGTTCCCAGGCGGTGGCGGGCAGGATGGCCAGAACCGGTGCCAACTGGCGGGACAGCACCTCTTCGGTTTTCCCGGCGTCAAACTCGTCTTCCCGTTCGCCGATACAGACAATCGGCGAGAGTCCGGCGGCGTGCGCCGCCTTCGCCTTTTCGGCGACCACGTCATCGGTTTCGCCAAAGAACTGCCGCCGTTCGGAATGGCCCACAATCACATAGCGCGCACCCGCTTCGGCGATGTGATAGGCCGATACCGCTCCGGTCATGGCGCCTTCACGACCCAAATCCAAATTTTGCGCCCCCACCTGAAACCCCGTGCCGGCAAATTGGCGGCAAACCGCCCAAACACTCAGGAAGGGAGGGATCACCACCATCTCCCGGCCCAGCGGGGGGTCGGCGCCCAACAAATCAATGAGGTGGCGGGCATAGGCCCGTGACTCCTCCACGGTCTTGTGCATCTTCCAATTTCCTGCCAGCAAAGGCACTCGGGTCACGCGTCGCCTCCTGCCTGCCCCCATCGCGTCAACGCCTGTACGCCCGGCAAAGGCTTGCCTTCGAGAAATTCCAATGTGGCTCCTCCTCCGGTTGACACATGCGCCATCCGATCTGTCACTCCCGCTTTGGACACCGCCGCGACCGAATCGCCCCCGCCGATGACGGTGCGGGCGGTCAAATCCGCCAATCCGCGGGCCATAGCCAACGTCCCTCCCGCAAACGCCTCCCATTCGAAGACGCCCATCGGCCCGTTCCACAGCACCGTCCGGGCGGCGGCCAAAGCCGCCAGGTAGCGCTTAACGCTCTCGGGCCCAATGTCCAGGGCCATTTCCCCCGGCGCAACCTGGTGCGTATCCGCAATCCGCCACGAAGCATCGGCGCGGAATGCCGACGCCACCACCACATCGACCGGCAACAGAAGCGGGCGGCCGCGTTGCCAGGCCGCTTGGAGAATCTCGCCAGCGACGGCCACGGCCTCCGGTTCCACTTTGGACGATCCCAAGGCGATGCCCTGCGCCGCCAAAAAGGTGTTGGCCATCCCCCCGCCAATCGCCATCCCATCGGCCAATTCCAACAGACGGCGCAACAACCCCACCTTGTCGCTGACCTTGGCCCCGCCGACAACGGCCCAGTAAGGACGTTCCGGCTGGCCAAGAATCTGTCCCAAGGCATCAAGCTCTTGTTCCAGCAAACGGCCCGCGTACGCCGGCAGAATGCCCGGCACCCCGACGACCGATGCATCAGCGCGGTGCGCCGTGCCAAACGCGTCGTTGACATAGAGGTCCCCCAGCGCCGCCAAGCGGGCGGCGAACGCGGGGTCGTTCCGTTTTTCTCCCGCCTCAAACCGGAGATTCTCAATGAGCAGCAGTTCTCCCTGGGCCAGCGCCAGGCTGGCCGCTTGCGCGGCGGGACCCGCCACGTCCGCGACGAAATGAACGGGATGGGGCAAGAGGACGCCCAGGCGCTCCGCCACCACCGCCAGGCTCAAAGCCGGGTCATGGCCCTGAGGGCGTCCACGGTGGCTCATCACAATCACCCGGGCCCCGCCGTCCAAGAGTTCCGTTAACGTGGGCAAGGTCGCCCGCACCCGGGTATCGTCGGCAATCTTCCCGAAATCGTCGATCGGCACATTGTAGTCGACTCGCACCAGCACGCGGCGCCCAGCCACATCCGTCAATTGCTCCAGTGTTTGAAAACGCATCTCCGCCATGATTTTCGCCACCCTGCCGACTGCATCCTCCGGTCGGGGAGCCTACCTCCCGTCATTGTCATACCCTGGCATCGCGCCGGCAACCTCGCCCCCGGGTCATGGGGACGACAGCACTATCCGTCGCGACCGGCGCCAGGCGGTTTGCGGCCGAAGGCCCGCTTTTCCGTGCAACCAGGGTCTGCCGATCCCGCCCTTGCCCACCTGCCGGATCGTCCTGCGGACCCGCATCCCAAATCAAGGCGGGCCATGCCCGTCCGCCGCCGGGCGCCCGCCCTGGCTTGCGTCACGTTGCCGAACATGCCATAGTTTGTACCATATTTCAATAAAAGTGCCAACGCCGCCACCGATATTTTGTCCGCAACTGCCACCCCCGGCGAGCCGGGCGCAGTCCCTTTGCCGCATGGCACGGCCCGCGTGTCTCCCCCTCCACAAGAGTGGGATTCCGTCGTGGGGTATGTTCCCAAATGGCCGCCGATCCGTTGGCGGCGCACGCCCAAGATCACGGCAATCGCCATGACCCGCCCCTATTGTAACGAAAGTCGCGGCGTTCGTGCCACGTCTTGATCATGGTTCTCGCTGTCAGTCGTTCAAATCTTTGCGTTCGCCGGTCACCATGTAGATAACCCATTCCCCGATGTTGGTCGCGTGATCCGCCACCCGCTCGATATAATTTGCCACAAACAGCAGATGGGTGGCCTGGGCGACCGTATCCGGCCGATCATGCATAAGCGTCAGCAATTCGCGGAAAATCGCCGCGTACAGGTGGTCCACATCGTCATCCAGGCGAATCATGGTGTCCGCCTCTTCAATGTTGCGGTGGACATAGGCGTTTAACGCCAAACGCACCATCGAGGTTGCCAATCGCGCCATTTCGGGAATGTCCACCAACGGCTTGACGAACGGGTCGGCTTTAAGCCTTAGCGTGATTTTGGCAATGTCGGTGGCGTGGTCCGCCATGCGCTCGAGGTCGGTAATGATTTTGAGAGCGGTTGACACCGCCCGCAGATCGCCCGCCAGCGGCTGCTGCAAAGCCAGCAGGCTGAGGCAGCGGCGCTCGATGTCCATCTCCATGCGG
Source organism: Bacillota bacterium (assembly GCA_021797825.1). GTDB lineage: Bacteria > Bacillota > Sulfobacillia > Sulfobacillales > Sulfobacillaceae > JAJZZA01. Next base: position 12,011 of record JAJZZA010000012.1, read on the forward strand.
TCGGCGCGGTCGTCATCCGCGATAATTTGCCGGGCCAGGGGCGCGTTCTGCTCCATTAAGGCCCGCACGGCGCGGCGCAGTTGATCCTCGACCAAGGCTCCCATCCGGATCAGTTCTTGCTCGAGCGCGGTCAATTCGGTTTGAAAATAGTGGCGCATGGGCACCCCCTACTCATATCGGCCGGTGATATAGTTTTCGGTGCGGGCATCCCGGGGGGTGGTAAAAATGGTCCCGGTCTGGCCGCTCTCGATGAGGCGCCCCGCCTCCAGAAAAGCGGTCCAGTCGGAAATGCGCGCCGCCTGCTGCAGATTGTGCGTCACCACCACCATCGTATAGCGTCCCTTCAACTCCCGCACCAATTCCTCGATTTTGGCGGTTGACAGCGGATCCAAGGCGGCGGTCGGCTCATCCATCAACAGCACCTGCGGTTTGACTGCAAGGGCACGGGCGATGCAAAGCCGTTGCTGCTGGCCGCCGGACAGGGCGCGCGCCGGCCGCCGCAGTTTGCCGCGCACCTCGTCCCACAGCGCGGCTTGTTTAAGACTGTCTTCGACCGTCTTGCGCAGTCTGGCCGGGTGTTTGATGCCGTGCAACCGGGGTCCGTAGGCCACGTTGTCAAAAACGCTGAACGGAAACGGATTGGGTTGCTGAAAAACCATCCCCACCCGCCGGCGCAGGGCTACCACATCGACCGCCGGGCCGAGCACATCGGTATCGCCCACCATCGCCGATCCTTGCCAGCGCACATTGGGCACCCGGTCAATCATGCGGTTTAACGCACGCAGCACCGTGGACTTTCCGCACCCGGAGGCCCCGATCAGCGCCAGCACCTGGCCTGCCGGCACGTCCAGAGTGATCCCCGTCAAGGCCCGCTGCGCGCCGTACCACACCGAAAGATCCGCCACCCGGATGGCTGGAGGCTGAGACACGCGGATTACCCCCCTTCGCGGGATCTAATGGCGGCGCTCAAGCCATAGGGCCAGCCGCTGGCTTGCCCACAACAAGGCTATCACCAAGCCTAAGAGGACGATACCGGTGGCCGCCGCCTGACCCGTGGCATCGGGCATCAGGCCTTCGGTACGAATATACCAAAGATGGACGGCCAAGGTCTCACCCGGAGCCGCCAGCCCCCAGTGCGGCGACACGTTGACGCCGGCGGTGAATATCAAGGCGGCCGACTCGCCGATCATGCGCGCCGCGGCCAGGCCCAGTCCGTTCACCAGGGACGGCAACGCTTCGGGGAGAACCGCGAACAGCCAGGTTTGCCAGCGGGTGGTGCCCAGCGCCAACGATCCCTCTCGCAGCGACTCGGGCACGCCCGCCAAGGCGTCGCCCGCCGAAACCGCGACAAACGGCCAATTCAGCACGGCAAGCGCCACCGTTCCGGTCAAGATCGAAACCGGCCAGCCCAATTCCGCCACCAAGACGCGATAGGCGACCAACCCCACCACGATCCCCGGCACGCTCAAAAAAACGCGTGACCACCGATCGAGCTCCCGGGTCCACCAGACGTCGCGCCCGTATTCCACCCGTTGTACCGCGACCGCCAATCCCAGCGGCGCAATGACCGCCATCGCCATCATCACCATGCTGAACGTATTCAGTATCTCCGGGGCGACTCCGCCGCCCGCCTCCAACTCCCGCGGCAGGCCCAGCAGAAATCGCCAGGAGAGAAGCGGCCAGCCGTCACGCAGCAAGGATGCCAGCATGGCCGCATAAACCAGCCCGGTCACACCGGCCAGCCCCAGCGCGGCCCGGTGCAGCGTCAGCCCGCGCCGATTCATGGTGTGCGCTCCCAGCGTTCGCTGATCCGAACCAGCATGTACATGCCTGCCATCAGCAACAGCGCCATTACCGCCAATGCCCGATAGCCGGCGGTTCCGGGGGGAAAGACCGCCAAATCGGTCAGGATTTGCGTGGTTAAGGTGGCTCCCGGACGCAACAGGTTTAGCTGCCAAATGGTCTGGCCGCCAATCACCATTTGCACCGCCATAGTTTCACCCAGCGCCCGGGCCACCGCCACCAGCATCGCCCGGAACAGGTTGGCCCGGGCGGCGGGCCATATCAGTCGCACCAGGGTTTGGTCGTCGGTTGCGCCCAGAGCCAGCGAGCCCTCTTGCCAGGTTGGCGGCACCCGGGTCAGGGCGTCTTGAAACAGAACCGCCAGGGTTGGCAGAATCATCAGTGCCAGCACGATGCCGGCAGAGGCCAGGCTAAATCCCGGCCCTCCCGACCAGCGTCGCACCACCGGCACCACCGTCGTCAGCCCCCACCAACCGTAAATAACCGAAGGCACGGCCGCCAGCACGGTCAATCCCCGGGTCATCAGCGAGGGGCCCGTTCCCCGCAGCACGCGCGCACCCACCACGGCCAGCGCCATCGCCAGCGGCAGGGCAAGCAAAATCGCCAAAGCGGTGACCAACAGGGTGCCCGACATAAACGGCACCAGTCCAAATTGGCCGGCCAGCGGGTTCCAGTGCACGCCCAGCAAAGCCTGCCACACTCCCACCCGGAGAAGAAGCGGTCCGGATGACACCAGCAGCATCAACAGCACGCCCAGACCAACCGCCGCATACAGTCCCGCTGCCGCCCCCAGCAGCACTTGTTGCCGCCGATCGGTCCGCAGCCGTCGACTGTGCGCCGTCATGACGCCTGCCCGCGGGGCAATGGCACCAGTCCATAACGGGCCCGATCCGGTCGCCGGGCAAGATACCGGACGAAATCGAGCACGGCCGGCGAGGCACCGGGGTTGACGTAAAGCGTTGGGATCGCGTAGTACGGCCAAGCGTTGGGCTCACGCCGGTCAAAGCTCCGCCCGCCTACCGCCAATTGCACCACCCCCGGCAGTTGACGCTCTCCCTCTACAAATCCGATGGCGCCCGGGGTATCCGCCACCGTGCGCAGCACGGCCCCGTTGGACAACTGCATCAGCGCGAAGCGGCTAAAGGAACCGCGTCCCCCCAGCACCTGCCGCTCGACCGCCAGCCGCGCCCCCGAGGCCAGAGGCCGGCCCACCACCACCACCGGCATGGCCTGCCCGCCCACTTGCGCCCAATTGCCAATCCGTCCCCGCAAAATGTCGGCCAGCACGTTGGCGCCCACCGCATCCACACCGGCCCGGCGGTTAACCACAAACAGGATGGGCAGCTTCCCCAGCGGAAAACCGACCACCCCGGCGGCCCACTCTGCCCGGGGCGCAATATCGGACATCGCCACATTGACGTGGCCCCGTCCCAATTCGATCAGGCCCGCCACCGATCCGCCGCCCGACACCACGACCTGGTAGCCGGGATGGGCGCGCTGCCAAAGGCGGGCCCCCGCCTTGACGTAAGCGAGCACGGATGAGGCTCCCATTACCGAAATGCTCCGGGGCGCCGGCCAGCGGGGAACCGCCGGCAGCGCCGAGCCGATGGCTATCCAGAGCGCCAGCACCTTGCCCATCCATCCTTTCCATGCGATCATGCCGAACCCCTTTTCAAAACCTCAGACCAGCGGTTCCCCGGCGTATTCCGGCACCCAGACCAAAAACTCCGACCCTCGGCCCACTGTACTCTTGACTTCTATGCGTCCGGTATGCAGTTCAATGATATGCTTTACAATCGCCAATCCCAGACCGGTTCCCCCGGAGGCCCGCGATCGCGCCTTGTCGACGCGGTAAAACCGTTCGAAAATGCGCGATTGATCCGCGGAGGGAATCCCGATGCCGGTGTCGGTGACGCACACCCCGACCAGGCCGGCCTGCTCATCAACCGTGCCGGAAATGGTGATGGCCCCGCCTTCCGGAGTGTATTGGACGGCATTGCTCACCAGATTCAAGAAGACTTCCGCCAAGAGATCGGCGTCTCCGGCCATCAGGGGAAGCCCGGGGGGTACGCGGTTGGTGATGGTCAGACCCGCGCTCGCCGCGCGCGGTGTCATTTTGCTGACGATCGAGTCGATCAGCACGGGCACGTCCACCGGCTGCAACGCCACCGGCAGCGAATGATGCTCCATGCGCGACAGCGCCAGCAAGTCATCGACCAGCCGGCTCATGCGGTCGGCTTCATCGTGAATGAGTTGAATGAACCGCTCCGCCATAACCGGATCCGGGTTGTCCAGCAGGGTCTCGGTAAATCCCCGGATGATGGTCAGCGGCGTCTGCAGCTCATGGCTGACGTTGGCCACAAAATCCTGGCGCATGCGGTCCACTTGGCGCTGCGCGGAGACATCGCGGGCCACCAACACCGCGCCCAGTCCCCCGGTGGGCTGGGTTAAGGCCGCGACCGTGACTTCGACCACGGTGGACTCGTAATCCGGCGGACTCCACTCGACGGTCTGCGCTCCGCCCTCCCTGGTCACCTTGTGCACCGCATCATCGATGGCCACATCCCGGATGACCTCGAGCAGATGTTTGCCCACCACGTGCGGCTCGTCAATCCGGAACAGTTTCAGGGCCGCCGCGTTGCTGAGGGTAATCGTCAATCCGTGGGTCAGGATGATAATCCCATTGGCCATGCTGGTGAGAATGGCTTCCAGCCGCTGTTTGTCCTGCTCGAGATCATGGGTCCGCTCGGTCAGCACCTCGGCCACCCGGTTAAGCCCATACGCCAGCGGGTCCAAGGGATCCTCCTGGTCCAGATAGACCCGGGCTTGCAGATCCCCGCTGGCCCAGCGCTCTACGGTTTCATTTAATTGCACCACCGTTTCCTGAAAGAGCCGCTGATCACGATCAAACCCCATCACAAAGCGGCCGATCCACACCCAGGCCACGGCCAGCATGATCCCCGCCAACACCGTCCCATGCGGTCCGGGTGCCACCCAGGCCGCCGCCGAGGCCACCAGCAACGCGCCCAACAACAGCCAGTGGCGCCACCCCCGCAACCGGCTCATGCGTCGCGGAACCGATAGCCCACCCCGCGAACCGTTTCAATGAAACGCGGCGAGCCCAGATTGTCCTGCAGCTTCTCCCGCAAGTGCCGGATGTGAACGTCCACCGTCCGCGCATCGCCGTAAAAATCACTGCCCCACACCCGCACCAGCAACTCGTCCCGGGTAAAGGCGCGCCCCGGATGGCGGGCCAAAATACTTAACAGCTCAAACTCGGTAAAAGTCAGATTGATTTCGCGGCCATCGACCGCCGCCTCTCTCCGCTCCAATTCCACAGTCAGCCCCGAGGCGCGGATTTCCCCGGCAGAATCCCGGGATTTTGCCCCGGTGCGGCGGAGGATGGCCTTGACCCGCGCGATCAGTTCCCGGGGGGAAAAAGGCTTGGTCACATAATCATCGGCCCCGAGTTCCAAACCCAACACCCGGTCCACCTCGTCTTTGCGGGCGGTCAGCAGGATAATGGGAACTTCCGTTTTTTGCCGGATGGCCCGGCAAACGTCCAAGCCGGACATCCCGGGCAGCATCACATCCAGAATCACCAAATCGGGCGGTTCCGCGTCAACGCGCGCCAGGGCGCTGACGCCATTGTCTTCGGTCACCACGTCAAACCCTTCCCGGGTCAGGTTGTAGGCCACCAATTCGGAAATAGCGGCCTCATCATCCACCACGAGCACCTTTTGGGCCATGTCCTCCCCCTATCCGTCCAGCGCGATGCGCCGCGCATCAATCCGAATACGCACCACGTTCAGCGATGTCATCGTTTCAATGGCTAATGCAATCTCCTCTTGAATGTGAGCCAGGGTTCCAAAAATGTCATCGGGATGGGCCAGCACCACGTCCATTTGAATATCCACGCCGCTCGTTCCCGAGGCGACCGCCACCCGGGTCACCCGGGAAACTTTCCCGGCCTGCCGTGCCACATGCACCACCAGCGCGGTAATCACGGAATCCGCAATGTAAAACCGGCCCAGACTGGAATAGGTCGGGCGGACAATCGACTTTTCGACCTCCATCTGCCGTCCTTTGCCCCGAAAGATGAAACGCAGCGGAAAGATCAGATATCCCGAAAAAGATTTCTTGACTTCCATGGTCGGTGCCGGAATCACATGCTTGCCTTCCAGCCGGCGCGTTTGGCGCGCCATTGTCCGCTCGTCCTGCGAAGTAATCTCCTCGATTCGTGTCCACACCACCGGCGCGCTGCTCAATCCGAGCGCGGTTTGAATGCGACGAATCATATTCTCCGAGGTCCCCAGCACCAGCACCGCGTCGGGGTGGATGTCCTCCAAGCCCTGCCGGATCGCTGCGGCATGCACCGGATCCGACAAGATCGCGCGGCGGACCGCCGCCACCCGGGTCGCTTCGCGTTTGGCCGAAATGCCGGCCACGATGCGGCCTTCATGGATCAACAGCCCGTCGTCGATAATGGTGTCCACTCCGTGATGCACCGCCACCATCGACGCCCGGTGGCTCTTACCCGTGCCGCTCGGGCCGACTAATGCGACAATTTTCACCGAGTTCTCCGCTCCCGCCTCATGATGTCCATCGCTTGACTTCCATGATAGCGCATTGTCGTCCCATCTCGCGTATATTCACGCCCGAACCGAGTTCTGGCACACCAAGCGGCGTCCCGGCGGGTCAGAACCCCAAAGCGGCCGCCCGCGGTCCGCACAGCCGTCGCCCGGCTCGTAGTTATAGAAGGAACAACCCGTCGGCCCTGCTCGCCGCCCGCGGCCCCCGCCGCCGGCCAGCAACTCCCGCCACAAACCGGCCGATCGGTTGTTCGGGTCGGTATTCGATGCATTAACGCGGAGGTCGGGGTTACCCTTGTGGTAGATGGAGGCGGGTTATGGGCAGGCGTGTGGGGGACAACCGATGGAAAGCTTTTGGTCTGCTGGCGGTGGGCCTTATCACGCTGTGGGCGGGTCCGCCCTTCACCTCGCCCGCCAGAGCGTCTTGGGTCTTGCCGTCGACCCGGTTTGGCCCGGACTCCACCCGCGATAATTTTGGCTATGGCCCGTCGGACCAGATTTCCCCGCTGGTGCCCGGGTCGTTTGACGCCACGGCCCTCCCTCTTGCGGCGGGCGTGCAGTTCCTGGGAGATGCCCCCGGCGCCCTGCGGCGGGATGGCTTTCAGTTGTGGGAAACCGCACCCGGTCAGCCTCCGCGCCGCCTGGCGGCCCGGGTCACCGCAACGGGGTGGTTTGGCGCTGCCATCGCGTCTGGCGGCCCGGGCAGGTATCGCTTGACCTGGGCCGCCCCCCGGTTTTTTTCCCCGGCGCGGACCTGGACGGTCGCCATCTCCGGTCACTCCCCGGCCCCGGTGTCTTGGCCGCGAAACCCGCTCGCTCGCCAGGCGCTCAACACCGTGCGCACCGAATTGGGGGAGTCTGCCGTAAGATATAGCCGCAGCTTAACCTTAGCGGCGGGCCGGCATGCCCGCTACCTGGCGGCGAATGGGTACCAGGCGCCGTCGTTTCACCGCGAAACCGCGGGCCAGCCGGAGTATTCGGCCGCGACGCCCTGGGCACGCGACATGATGAGCGGCTGGCCGTCGCCCTTGACCGGAGAGGTGGGGATCGAGTCGGCAAGCCGCCTGTCCGGCGTGGCCGCGGTGCAAACCTTAATCGACACCGTGTCGCATCGCCTCGCGCTCCTCTCGCCCAACCTGCTGGCGGAAGGCTGGCAGCAATCCCGGGGTCCCCAGGGGGCGTGGGTGATGGATCTGGGTTATGGCTACCGAGCGACCCTGCCCTATGCGGTGGTGTACCCGGCGCCCGGTCAAGTCGGCCTGCCCACCGGGTGGACGGATGTGGAAGCGCCGAACCCCGTGCCGGCGAAACCCGGAGCGCCATTGGGCTATCCCGTCACCGTGGACTTTCCGACCGCCACCCGGCTGCAGAACATCTCATGCACCTGGCTGGCGGGACCGGCGCTGGTCCCGTTCTATTTGGATCGGCCGAATCAGGCGGGCCTGGGCGCCAACCAGATTGGGCTGGTGCCCCAGCGGCCATTGCCCGCCAATTCCGTCTTCACCGTTTCGGTTGCGGCCGATGCCCGGTATTATGACGGTAAGTGGAGGCCCGTGCGCATCTCCTGGCGCTTTGCCACCGGCGGGGCCGATCAATCGGTGCTGGCGGTGCCGTTGCGCCAGGCGCGCCTGCTGGTCTCGGTGCTGCAGGCGGGAAGCGGGCACCCCGTGGCCGCCGCGCCGGTCTTGGTGGTTCGCAGCGGACGCGCCGCCAGGCGCCGCAGCGCCCTGGCCAGAGGACGCACGGACCGCAACGGGGTGGCCATCATCCGGTTGCCGCGGCCCGCGCCGGCGGGCCGCTATGATGCGATCACGCGCACGGGAAACGGGGTGACATTTTGGTGGCAGGCTGGGCAAGCGATCCGCCAACCCGCAAGATCTCGGTCATGGTCGAGGGCCGCCGGCTAAGCCTGGCCTATGTGGCCTGGCAGCAACCGTCGGGAACGCCCTTCGTCTTTTTGCATGGAATGGGCTCGTCGCGTCTGGCCTACGTCGATCTGCTCAACCGGCATCGCCCGCCGGGTCCCGCCTACGCGCTGGATCTGCCGGGATTTGGCGCGTCGACGCTGCCGCGCCGGCGTCAGTCGCTGCCGGACTTTGTCGCTGCCACCGGGGCGTTTTTGGATGCCCTGCAGCTGACGCGGCCGGTGTTGGTGGGGCATTCCTTCGGCGGACTGGTGGCGGGGGAGACGGCCATCCGCTGGCCGCACCGGGTCGGCGGGGTGATCTTGGTGGCCAGCGCCGGGATGGTGGCCCCGCAGAACGCGCTGCGCCCGTCGCCGGTGCCCTGCGTAAACCGGCTGCTCATCTGGCTGACCGGGTTTAGTTGGTATGGCAACCGCATGTTGGCCGCGCTGGGCGTTTCGCCTGCGCGGGTTTCCCCGGAGGTTCGCCGGCGCATGCGCTACGGCTGGCAAAACGCGCGGGAAATGGCCCGCATGGGAGCTTTTTACGACAGTCCGCAATTTGTGCCACGGTTGCGCGTCAGCCACGTCCCTACCGCGATTATTCACGGGGACCGGGATCCGCTGTTCCCGATTGGCGAGGTGCAAACGGCGGCGGGCGGCCATTTCCCGATCTGGGTCCAGACCGGAGCCGGTCATCTGCCGTATGATCGCGATGCGGATATGTTTTGGCAGTTGTTTGAACAAGCCTGCCAGGCCATTGGCGTCGGCCACCAGCCCCCATTACCCAAGATCCGAACCGATGACGCCCCCACCCGAAAGGCGGAAGAGCATGGACCGACGATCGACTAGACGCCCCCTGATCAAGACCCTGCATGCGGGGCGTCCCCGACCCCAGGCCCAATGGTTCGCGGTGGCCGCCGCACTGCTGTTGGTCCTCGCCACCGTGGTGTATGGCGTCATCGTCGGATGGTCGCTGACCCACCCCGCGCGCGACCCGCTGGAAAGCAACCCGTCTTTATGGGGCATGCCCTACCAAGATATCCGGTTTGTGTCCGCCACCGACCATCTGCGGCTTCACGGCTGGTGGATCCCGGCCGCCGGGAGCCGGCTGACGGTGGTGGTGGCCCATGGCTATGCGTCCAATCGCGAGGAAAGCGGGGTGCCGGTGTTGGCCGTTGCCCATGCGCTGCACGCGATGGGGGCTAATGTGCTGCTGTTTGATTTCCGCGGCGAGGGACGCTCGCCCGGCAGCCTGGTGTCCGTGGGAGTCTATGAACAACGGGATTTGCGGGGCGCGGTCAACTACGCCGTGGTCCGGGTCAAAGCATCGCGGGTGGTGTTGCTGGGATATTCCATGGGTGCGTCCACGGCGATTTTGGAGGGATCGCAAGACCCGCGGGTGGCCGGCGTGATCGCCGACAGCCCGTTTGCCAATCTCGCGCAATACCTGCAGCAAAATTTGCCGGTATGGACGCACCTGCCGGCTTTCCCCTTTAACGCCATTATTCTCGGGATATTGCCGCTGCTGACCGGGGTAAATATTCGCGATGCCAATCCCCTGGGAGTCATTGACCAGATGGGTCATCGCCCCATTCTGCTGATTGCGGGCACCGACGACGCCACCATTGCCGAGCGGAACAGCCTCCGTCTCTTTCAAACCGTCCGCCGGGTGGACCCCCACGCCGCGCTCTGGCTGGTCCCCCGCGCGACGCATGTGCAAGCGTTTAAGGTGTCCCCCGTCGCGTACCTGCAGCATCTTTACACATTCCTGCACGCCATCGACGGCAAAGTCAGCCGGCCCCCGGCCAGTTACGGGTTTTAACCGGGCGGGTTCGTGCTCATTTGCCAGCCGGGGTGTGTTAGGATCACGCTAGACGAGCGGAGACCAGGGGGGAAGACGGGTGACCGATGGGTTTGGCGGTTTGTCCCACGACCCTCCGATTTTTTCAGAGTGGGTCAAACCCGCCGGGGTGATGGTGCTGTTGGCGCCGCATGGGGATGGCGACTGGGTGGTGTTGGTCATCCGGCGCCCGTCGACCATGAGCGAGCATGCCGACCAGCTGGCGTTGCCGGGGGGGCGATTTGATGGTCGGCGCGACCGCAGCCTGTGGGATACGGCGCAACGGGAAACCGCCGAAGAGGTGGGGATTCACGTGCCGCGGCAGTGGGCCCGGGGGTTTCTGGCGGCGGTCTTTATTCCGGTGACGGCGTACACGATTCTGCCGGTGGTGGCCGCCGCCCCCCGGCGGCCACCGGTCGTTCCGGGAAAGGAAGTGGCCGAATGGGCTTGGGTTCCGCTGGGCGAATTGCGCCAGGCCCGCCGGGATGTACCCTGGCGACTCGATCCCAACCGGCTGGTCCCGGAATTCCCCTTGCTTTGGGGAACGATCTGGGGAGCGACCGGCCGCGTTTTAGCCGCTTTGCTGGACATCATGGGAGGTGGGGAGGATGCGCATTGAACCCCTGCGCGAGCTCGAGCCATTAAACGCGGCGCACCGGCTGGAACGGCACATCTGGCAGGCCGACGCCATTCCCGTCTCGCTCCTCACGGTGTTTGCCCACCACGGCGGATTGGTGTTGGGCGCCTATCAGGACGAGCGGCTGGTGGGGCTGGCGGTGGCGTTTTGCGGTCGCGACCCGACCGGGGCGACCTATCTGCATTCCCATCTCACGGGGGTCGACCCGTCATACCAGGGCCGCGGAGCCGGTCGGCAGCTGAAACTGGCGCAGCGCGAGTTTGCGCGCGCCCAAGGCTATCCCTATATCGGTTGGACCTACGATCCGCTGCAGGCGCCAAACGCCTGGTTCAATGTCGAGGTCTTGCGCGCACGGGTGGTGGACATCGTTGAAAACGCCTACGGGTTGTTGAACGACGGCATCAACCGCTCGGCCCCCAGCCACAGATTTTGGGTGCGTTGGGACGTTGAGGAAACCAATCCGGGCCAAGCGGCCAGTCCCGGTCCGTCGTGGCTGGTGCCTATCCCCCGGGATATCACTTTACTGCGCAAAACCGATGCGGATGGCGCCGCCCGTCTGGCCGATGACTATCTTCAGCGGTTCCGGCGCCACTTCGCCCAGGGCCGGCGGATTACGGGAGTGCGTCGCGATGGCGGGGAACTGTTTTACGTCCTACAGGAGGGGAGGTCGGCCCCGTGAAGATTGAACGGGTCACACTCGATTTTGTCGAGATTCCTTTGAAATCCCCCTTTGAAACCTCGTTCGGAGTGAGCACGGTCAAGTCCTGTTGGATGCTGACGGTCGAGGCCGAGGGCCTCAGCGGCTATGCCGAATCGGTGGCGGATGTGGAGCCGGGGTACAGTCCCGAGACGCATGCCACGGTTTACTACACGCTCAAAAACCATGTGTGGCCGCGGCTGCGCGCAGCGGATTTGCAATCACCCGAACAGGCGCTGTCGGCGATGACGGCGGTCCGCGGCCATCGCATGGCCAAAGCCGCGATAGAAATGGCGGTTTGGGATTGGTTCGCGCGAGCCCGGGGAGTGCCGCTCTACCGTTTGCTCGGGGGCGATGGCACCCGCCGCGACATTCCGGTCGGGGTGTCAATCGGCATTCAGCCCCACGACCAGGCGCTGACGGCCTTGGCCGACGACTATCTGCGGCAAGGCTACCGCCGCCTCAAAGTCAAGATCAAGCCCGGTCGGGACCTCGCCCCGCTGACCGCTTTGCGCCGGGCGGTGGGCGACACGGTGCCGATTATGGCCGACGCCAATTCGGCTTATCGGCTCCGCGACGCCAACCATCTGGCTTTGCTGGACGACCTGAATTTGATGATGCTCGAGCAGCCGTTAGCGGAAGACGATATGGTGGATCATGCGGAGTTGGCCAAACGCTTGCGAACCCCGATTTGCCTCGACGAGGCCATCGAATCGGACGAGGATGCCCGCAAAGCCATCGCCATCGGGGCGGCCGCGATTATCAACCTCAAAGTCGGTCGGGTCGGGGGTCTGGCGATGGCGCGCAGGATTCACGACCTCGCCGTCAACCAGGCAATCCCGCTCTGGTGCGGAGGCATGCTGGAAACCGGAATCGGCCGTGCCCACAACCTGCATCTCACCACCTTGCCGGGGTTCACGTTGCCGGGGGACACCTCCGCCAGTGACCGCTACTTTGCGCACGATTTGATCGACCCCCCCTTTCGGCTATCCCCGCACGGCACGTTGCCCGTGCCGCAGGGACCCGGCATCGGCGTGGAACCGGATCCGGGCCGTCTGGCCCGATTCCGCCGCTATCAGGAAATCTGGCGCCGGGATGAACCCGGCGTGCGAGGAGGTGTCCCCTATGACGGAAGCGGAGCCCGCTTTTGAGATGAAGACCCTATTAAAAGATCTGGTCGCCATCGAATCCCCTTCGGGAGAACCGGAAGGCATTCGCCAGGTGATGCGCCGTCTGTCCCAAGATCTTCCCCAAGACATGGCCATGCGCTGGCATGATACGCCCCGGGGGCCCATTTTCGAAGCCCGGCGAGGGTCCGGCGGCGCCTTGCTGCTGGGACATGCGGATACCGTTTGGCCGCGCGGCACGTTGCAGACGATGCCTTGGCGAGAAGACGGGGATCTGGTCTATGGGCCCGGCACCCTCGACATGAAGGCGGGTCTGGTGCTGGCGGTCGCGGCGCTGCGCAGCTCCGACGCGCCCGCGGTGCTGCTGGTGACGCCGGACGAGGAGATTGGCAGCGGTGCCAGCCGCCCCTTGCTCGAGTCCCGGGCCCGGGAGGCGCAGGTGGTGCTGGTGCTGGAAGCCGGCATGCCGGACGGCGCGGTCAAGATCGCGCGCTCCGGGGTGGGCGACTTTCACCTGAGCATAACCGGCGTCGAAAGCCACGCCGGATTGGAGCCTGAACGCGGCGCCAGCGCCATCAAAGAGCTGGCGCAGCAAATCTTGTGGCTCGGCGGTCTGGAAAACCGCTTGCTCGGCACCACCCTCAACCCGGGCGTGGTGGATGGCGGCACGCGCACCAATGTGGTGGCCGGGCGGGCAGAGGGCTACATCGACGTCAGGGTGCAAACCGCCCGCGAAATGGAGCGGATCACGGAGACGCTGGCCGCGCCTCCCCGGTTTGATCCCCGGGTCAAAGTCGAGTATCGCGGGGCCTTCAACCGGCCCCCGATGGAACCCGACCCGCCCATGCTGCGCTGGTTTGAATATGCGGCGTCGATCTGGAAACACACCACCGGCCAGGTCATGCACGGAATGCGGGTGGGCGGTGCCAGCGACGGGAATTTCACGGCGCGGCTGGCGCCCACCCTGGACGGCTTGGGAGCGGTCGGACAAGGGGCCCATGCGCGTCATGAACATATCGCCTGGAGTTCTATGAATCCGCGCCTGGCGTTGCTCGAACAGCTGCTGGCGCGGGCGGCTGAGGGGTTATGATCGCCCTGTATCATCCCGAGCAGTCCTCCCTCTATCAGACCCTGCTGGAGCAGGCGGGGCTGGGCCGGGTTGGCGATGTTCGTGACGCCATTGCCGCCGGCCGCGGCCAGCAGGTGACGGCGTTGCTGGGATGGCAGGCGCCGCAGACGATCATTGACGCCTGCCCCCGACTCGAGTGGATTCAAAATCTGGGGGCGGGAGTCGACTGGGTGCTCTCCCTCAGTCTCCATCCCCGGGTGCGGATAACCCGGGTTATCGACCAATTTGGCGCCGACATGGCTGAATATGCGCTGTTGGCCGCCTTGGCCTGGGTCAAGGACTTTCGCCGGTGGCAAGCGGCCCAGCGCGCGCATCGCTGGGACCCGTTTCGGGTAGGAAGCTTGGCGGAACAAACCGTCGGTGTTCTGGGAGCGGGCTCGATTGGCCAAGAAGTCGCGCTGCGCTTTGTTCCCCTGGCCCACCGAGTCCGCGCCCTGGGGCGCTCGCAACCCGGCATCCCCGGTGTTGACGGGTACGCCTGGGCGGAGCGCGGGGCCTTTCTGCGGGGCCTCAACGTCCTGGTGGTGGTCGTGCCGCTGACCCCGCAGACGCGGCACCTGGTGGACAAAGAGATGCTGGCGCAACTGGCGCCGGCCAGCCTCTTGGTCAACATCGCGCGGGGCGGGGTGGTCGACTCCCGGGCGGTGCAAAACGCCCTCTTCAGCGGACAGCTCAGCCTGGCGGTGCTGGATGTGTTTGAAACCGAACCGCTGCCACCGGACGACCCGCTGTGGGACACGCCAGGCCTTGTGATCACGCCGCATGGGGCGGGCCCCAGCCGCCCCGCACGGGTGGTCCGGCTGGTGGCGGAAAACGTTCGCCGCTTCGCAGCGGGCGAGCCGCTGTTAGGGGCGGTGGACCGCGCTCGGGGATACTGAGCCGCGGCCGGGTTTTTGGTCAAAATATGGCCCGGCGGGCCCCCGATATCGCCGCCCGGCGGCCGCTAGCTCCGCCAGCGCCGCCGGGTGCCGGCTCCCCCGGCTTTTTCCCATACCCGTATCACCCCGCCAATAGTGCAGTTTGACGAAGCTTGGTCCGGATTTTCCAAGAAGCAGGAGTTTTTTCGGTTTTGGCGAATAACCGCTTCAAGCGCCTAGTTCGTCAGCCATCTGCACGATATGTCAGATGGAGGACGGGACGGCGCCCAAAAAAGGTTAGAGGAGGACTATGGCCTTGAGCAAACGAGAAATGGGCTTCAAGCATGAATTGGGCTTGATTGACCTAACTTTTGCCTCGCTAGGCGGCATTATCGGATCCGGCTGGATTTTGGCGTCATTATTCGCTTCCGGGGTGGCTGGACCCGCAGCAATCATTTCCTGGATAATCGGTGGGATCGCGGTCTTGTTGCTGGGACTGGTCTACTCGGAACTGGGCGGAGCGTTGCCCGAAGCCGGTGGAATTGCCCGCTATCCGCAGTATTCGCACGGCACCCTGGTCAGTTGGGTGATGGGCTGGGCGGCCTGGCTGACGTATGTGACCGTCGCCCCGGCCGAAGCGGAAGCCATCGTGCAAATTGTCAATAGCTACTACCCTCATTTCTACAACGCCACCAAGGGGGTCATGACGTCAGCCGGTTTTGCTTTTGCGGTCGTCCTGACCATCATTTTCTTCGTCGTCAACTACTACGGCATTGGCATGTTTAAAAAGGTCAACACCACCGCCACCTGGTTTAAGCTGGTGGTGCCGGCCGGCACCGCCCTGATTTTGATTGCCGTTGCCCATCACTTCGGCAATATCACCAATCCCCACTTCGGCGGGTTTGCGCCGAGCGGATTCGCCGCGTCGCTGACGGCCGTGGGCACCACCGGAATCGTCTTTGCTTACCTGGGTTTCCGGCAGGCCATCGACCTCGCCGGCGAGGCCAAGAACCCGACCCGCGATGTGCCCCGCGCCATTATCATCGCCATCCTGATCGGGATTGTGGTCTACATGCTGTTGGAGATCTCGTTTCTGGTCGGGGTCGATCCCGCCTCGCTGGCCAAGTACGGGTGGTCCGGACTCACCAAGTACACGGCCATCTCCAGCTTTCCGTTCGCCGGCATCGCCTCGCTCTTGGGACTGGGCTGGTTGTCGGTGATTTTGACCGTCGACGGTTTTGTCTCGCCGGGAGGCACCGGGGTGGTGTACACCGCCAGCACCTCGCGGCTGGTGTTTGCCTTGGCGGAAAACGGCTATCTCCCGCCCGGACTGATGAAGCTGCACCAGAAATTTGCGGTCCCGGCCAACGCGCTCTGGCTAAACCTGATCGCCGGCATCGTCGCCATGGGTCCCTTCCCGGCCTGGTCAAAGATTATCGGCTTCATTTCCATCACCGGCTTTTTCGCCTACATCACCGGCCCGGTCGCCTTGATGGTCTTGCGCAAGACCGCTCCCAACCTCAACCGGCCGGTAAAACTCGGCGGGGCCAACATCATTACCTTGTTGTCCTTCATCATCGGAAGCCTCATCATCTATTGGGCCAGTTGGGGCTTTAACAAGTACGCGCTAGGCGCCATTGCCATTGGCGTGGTGATTTATGCCTTCATGTACTTCACCGGCCGCGGCAAAGCCAAGGAGGTCAAATCCGGAATCTGGCTGGTAGTCTATCTGGTCGTGATGGGGCTGATGTCGTATTTCGGTTCGACCACTTTTGGTGGAACCAATGCCATTCCGGCCCCGTGGGATACCGTAAGCATCGTCGTCCTTTCCATCGTGTTCTTCTACTGGGGGATCGGGAGCGGAATTCCCAATGACGAACTCGAAATTTTGGTGAAAGATCTCGATTGAGGCAGCAGCGGGAGCCGAATGACCAACGGGGAGCCGCCTAATCCGCGGCATCCGCCTGACCCATGGCTAAAGGTTGCGCGGCTTGCAACCCTCCTGCCGGGGGCGGCCGCCGATCCGGTTTGATGCCATCGTCCGCCCCGAACCCCTTCCAGAAGGGGCCCGGTCCAAAGACACCCCGTAAAGCCAGCCGGCCGCAGGCTGGGCCCCGGCAACGGACGCCATAGCGTGGGTTGGCCCGTCGGTTCCGCCGTGGGAAAAGGGGCCGGGAACCGGGATGTCTGGCATCTGACCGGCAGCAGCGCTTCCCATTGAATCAACCCCAGGGGCCCGCCCACGCATCACGGGGCCCCTTTTCCTCGTTATCGGCACCATCCCGGGAAGGATCCTCCACACTTTTCCCATCGCGCCCCCTTATAGGGAATCGCTCCCGGCGAGCCGGGGCGGCGGCGCAGGACGGCAGCCCGCGCGCAATGGGTGCTAAGCCGTGTCACCAGGCACCCCCCAACAGCCATGCGCAATCTGGCGGTTATCCGGCGACGGCTCTCGCCAGTGCGTTTCCCTGTGCCAGGGACTATGCCAAGCATCTCCCGACCTGTTAAGATAGAGGGCACATTCCAACGTTTTGCCCGACGGCTGGAACCCGCCCCGAAGCGGAGGCTTGCGCCAAGGGTGAGGACGCTGCGGACAGGAGGGAGACCATGATACCGGTGACCGATCACAGTGCGCTCATTGTCGTTGACCTGCAAAACGATTTCTGTCCCGGGGGCTCGCTCCCGGTTCCGCAGGGAAATGACGTCGTGCCAGTCATCCAAGCTCTCATTGGCGCCTTTTCGGCGGGTGGCCAACCGATCGCCCTCACCCGCGATCATCATCCTGCCGACCATATCTCGTTTCAATCGCGCGGCGGCCCCTGGCCGCCCCATTGCGTAGTGGGTACTCACGGCTTCGATTATCATCCGGATCTGGTCGTGCCATCCCGGGCGGCTCACTTTATCAAAGGATTTACCCGCGACCGGGACGCTTATAGTGGATTCGAGGGGATTCGGATCGGACCGGGCGGGGAGATGATCGGCGAAACCCTGGCGGACTATCTTCACCATCATGGGGTCGAAACGGTCTACCTCACCGGTCTCGCCACCGATTACTGCGTGCGGGCCACCGCCTTGGATGCCTTGCGCGAGGGATTCACGACGTGGGTGGTGGTGGACGCCATCCGCGGTGTCGACGTAAAGAGCGGAGACAGCCAGCGGGCGCTGTTGGAGCTCGCGGAAAAAGGCGCCGGTCTGATAGAATCCGCTAGGTAATGGGGCAGGAGAGACGAGAGGACATGCCATCGCGTGCGTTGACAATTGGACTGCTGACCACGCCCACCGCATTGCTGGCGGGGGACGCCTGGCTGACCCGCGCGCCCGCAACCCTCTGGGCCGTCGTCGTCATCGCCGCAGTTGCGGCACTTTGGGGCATATCCCGATCGCGCCAGCTAGGTCCGCGGCCCGAACCGGCAGCCTCCCCCCCCGAGGAAATGCGGCCCGATCCCACCGAAACCACGTTCAAAATTGGCAATGCCGCGCTCCCCCACCTGCGTCAGGGACTGAACCGGGACACCGCGCAACACATCGCCGACATCATCCAGCGGACCGCCGGCGTCGACGCGGTAGCCATTACCGACACCCAAATGGTGTTGGGATGGGCGGGCAAACCCTGCCCGCAGCACGCGCCCGGAACCTTGTTGTCCGCAACCACCCGGGCCGTGCTGCGTGACCAGGTCAATCGCACGCTGGACACCAAACATTTGGCGGGAGCCTATGAGGAATGCGACCTGGGAACGGTCGTCATCGCACCGCTGGTCTCGCACCACCAATCGGTGGGCTGCATCAAACTCTATGTATCCACGGACCGTTCCCTTTCGCAGCGCATCGTGGCGCACGCCGAAGGGATCGCCCAGTTGTTGTCCATCCTGTTGGAACTGGCTGAAGCGGATCGGCAAAAAAGTCTGGCGGCGGACGCCAGATTGGAGGCGTTGCAAGCCCAAATCCGCCCCCATTTCCTGTTTAACGTGCTGAACACCATCATTTCGTTCTCACGCACCGACCCCGACAAAACCCGTGAGCTGCTCATCCAATTGGCCACGTTTTTCCGGCGGTCGCTGGCCCATCGTGGCCCCACCATTCTGCTTAAGGATGAAATCGAATACGTGCAGACCTATTTGAACCTGGAAGTGGCACGCTACAGTGACCGCCTGCGCTATCGCATCCGGATTGACCCCAGCGCGCTGGACGTCCCGGTGCCTATTCTGATGTTGCAGCCGCTGATCGAAAATGCGGTGGTGCATGGCATCGCGCCCAAAGAGCATGCGGGTCTGGTCAGTCTCACGGTGCGCCGTCAAAAAGGAACCCCGGCCGGCGATGCCAATGGGCAACTGGTCATTTACATCTCCGACAGCGGAACCGGGATCCCGAAATCGAAGCAGTACGAAATTTTTGAGATGGGATCGGGGACGGGAATGGGGCTAGGCCTTTCCAACGTGTCGGAGCGGTTGGTGGGACTCTATGGACCGTCGCACCACCTGCGTTTGCGGTCGCGCGAAGGGCACGGCACCACCATCCGTTTGGTCGTCCCCTGCGGCTCGCCGGCACCGCTATTGCCCGCCCGGTCCACGGGAAACTGAAACAAGGGAGCGCATCCATGCTAAAAGCCCTCATCGTGGAAGACGAATCGCCGGCCCGAATGGAACTCCGCTATCTGTTGGAGCCGTATAAGGAAGAGCTGGAGGTCATCGGCGAAGCGCAGTCGGCGAGAGAGGCCCTCGCGCTGATCCAGGCGATTGATTACGACGTGGTGTTCTTGGATGTCGAGATGCCCGGAGTCAACGGTCTCGAATTGGCCCGGCGCATTCGCACCCAACGCTCCCAAACCCGGATCGTCTTCGTCTCGGCCTATGAGAACTACGCCATCGACGCGTTTGCCATCGATGTGGTGGACTATCTCTTAAAGCCGGTAAGCCCCGAACGCATCGCGGAGACCATGCGGCGGCTGACCGCGTCACTGACCGCCGGCGAACGCAAGGATGACCATTCCGGACTGCAGTGGGTTCCCTGTGAATTAAACGGCCACACCGTGCCCATCCCGGTCCACGATATCGTCTTTATCGTCGCCGAGCGGGAAACCATCTATGTCTCGACAGCCCAGGACCGGTTCCCCACCAAGTTTACCCTGCAAGAACTGCAGGAGCGGTTGCCCGACCCGTTTCTCCGCACCCATCGCAGTTTCATCGCCAACATGCACCAGGTCAAGGAAATCATGCCGTATTTTAACGGCACCTATCTCCTGAAAATGAAAGACAAGCCGCAAAGCGAGGTCGTGGTCAGCCGGTCCAACGTTCGCCGGGTCAAAGAAATTTTCCACATTTACTAGCCGTCCCGGATCAATCCCCCATACCGGCTGGTTAGCGTGGCTAGCCGGTGAATGGCTGCAGGATCTATCGTCGTGGGCTGGCGAAGGCATTCCGCGCCCATCACCGGCGCCAACCGGGCAGATAGATCCCGATCCAACCCGTGGCGGAGCAAAGTCTGCGCCGTTTTGCCGAATCCGGTGTCCTGCCTTAACCAGGCCAATGCCGTGCGGTATCCCTCGATAAACCGGTGCAACGCCTTGGTCCCGGCCAGCCCCTGCGGGCAGGCTCCCACCAGAGTCGGAAACCCGGTGTCGACCCGCCCCACCTCCCACAACCCTTGCTGGCGAGCCCAGGTCGTGTACGGTTCCGCCAAAACCGCCAGGTCGGCCTCGCCGGACGCGAGCGCCTGCAGGCGGGCAGGAGTGCCGCCGAACCCGCGGCAGGTATACGTCGGCGGCGGAAAGCCATGCTGATTTAAGTAATGATAGCCCAATACGGCGTATCCCGACCGGGGGTTATCGACGGCAACCCGGCGGCTCGCGGGCCATCTCGGGGACGCCATCAACCGCAAGGGCCCGACCGTGGCGTTAAGGAACGGTTCCCATCCGACGGCATCGTCCATCAGAAAATTGTCGGGAGCGGCAAAGGTGATGTCGGCCCGATCCTGACCCAAATCCTCAAACAAGGCATCCCGGCCGGTTGTATACGCGATGCTCATCGGCAGCACGCCAAGATCCTGCATGAGCCACAGCGGCAAATTGTGCACGCCGGGAAACACCAACAGACGCACGGCCGGTTCAGCCATGACGATCCCTTCTCTCGTGCCAGATTACGGCAAGGGTGTCTCGTCGTCGTAATGCCAGTGCTCCTGCCCGTCGGTCCAGAGCTCCTTTTTCCAAATCGGCGCCCGCGCCTTCAACCGATCAATTCCGGCCCGGCAGGCGGGAAACGCGTCCGGGCGATGGGGCGAGGAGACCGCGACCACGACACTGACCTCCGTCAACCCCAGCTCTCCGACCCGGTGCACCATGGCGACATGGTGGACACCAAACTCCGCTTTCAGTTCTTCCCCGATTTGCCGCATTTCCTTTTCCGCCAATTCCGCATAGGCTTCATAAAAGAGACCGCGGGAGGCACGTCCTTCAAACTCGTCGCGCACCGTGCCGAAAAAGACGGCGTGGGCCCCGGTCGCCGGGTCCGCGACCGCCGCGAGCACTTCTGCGATGTCAATCGGGTCTTCGGTAATCCGATAGAGATCCGCCACACCCAACCTTCCTTCCCCTGGGCCCGTCTCCCCGCTAGCCTCCGCTGACTGGCGGAATCACCGCGAGTTCATCCCCATCGCGGATCAGGTAGTCTCCAGCCACCCATTCTTGATTGGCGCTAAACATCCAGGCCGTCAATGGAGCGCGGAGAGCGCTTGCCAAATGTTCGGCATAAAACGTGTCCAGACGGGTCCCTTCTGTCACCGCATACTGAGCTTCCCGCCGCTGCATCCGATCGGCGGCGAATGAGAAAAACAGCACCGACACCGTGGCCGTGATGGTCGCCACCAGCCTTCTCCCCTTCCTCGTCTCCCCCGTGGCTGGCGTCATGCCGCTTGGGATGGCCGTACCGTTTAAAACACCCCGAATCGCGGTCGGCCAGACCTGGTCGCTCTCTGCGTTGAGCGGCGCCGCCAACATCCGCATCCGACTCCCCTAACCAGCTTGTCATCGCCACAGTCCCATTATGCCGCAGCCGATGGGCCCTGGTAAGGGCGGAGAAAAAATGACGACATGCCCCCGCCCCCACGGTGATGGGCCGCATCGGCTTGCGGGGCCCCCGCACCGTCCGCCGGATAAATCTCAAAACGCCTGGCCAGGCTGAAACCCGCTGCCGTCCCGCGGCCCGGGCATCCGGCTTTCCGCCGCAGAGGCTTAGCCGGCCACCGGGGTATCCTCGGCTTCACCCAGCCAACGGGCGGATCGCCGCCAGGTCCGCCGCATCATCAGGCCGGTGAAGATCAAGATGGGCGGGGTGAAAAGCTGCATCAGGGTGGTAAACCCGATGCCCCAATGGGGATTAATATAGTGAATCAGGTAGAGCGGGTTGGCGCGCGTCGTCTCCCCCACCACGCCGCGAATAATGGCGTAATAAAACATCGCGGACCAGAACTGGTATCCCGGGGGCGGCGTCCGGTAGCGCTCCAGCCAGAAGTAGCGCAGGATGAGAATCAGCCCGATGGACGAGCCCATCAGCTGCTCGGGCCATCGCCCAAAACCGAGCTGGGTCATCCGGCCCAGTACCTCATGGTTGAAAATATTGCCGATGCGGACCATGAAGATGCCGAGCCCGATGCCGGGCACGGTGTAATCCACCAGCCGGTTAAATACCAGCGGTTTTTTGCGGAGTTGATACCATAGCGCCAGGACGCCCATCCCCACGGCGCCGTCATAAGCTAGGCCCCCGTCCCAAATTCTGAGCGCCTGCACCGGATCGGTCCAGAGCCACTGCGGTTCGTTGGCCAGCACAAACACCAGCCGTGCGCCGATGACGCCCCAGATAACCGTCCACAACGTAATATTGGAAAGTTTGTCGGGATCTTCCCCGAGCTCCCGTCCCCGTTCGATCAGGTACCAGCCGCCCCCCAAAATCGCCATCACCATGAAAATTCCATACCAATGCACGCCAACCGGACCGATTTTGAATGCGTAAGGATTTAACCACGGAATATACACGTTAAGAGTTTCCCTTCCTTTCTTGGCGGATTTCGCGCCGTGGCGGGAGCGCACGCTCCGCCCCGCTGCGATCCCCCGGCGGTCGCCGGCGATCGGGCCGAACGGCGGCTCTGGGTCCCCGGGAGGCGGCGCTACATGGCCCGGAACACCGCATCCGCGGCCCGCAGCGTGGCTTCCATTTCCGCCGGTCCATGGGCCGCCGAGGGAAACGCGCTCTCAAACGGTGAGGGCGGCATAAAGATCCCTGCTTGCAGCATACCGTGAAAATAGCGGCGGTAACGGTCGACATCGCTGCTCGCCACCTCGTCGAAGTTGCGGGGCGGGACATCGCGGAAAAACACCGTAAACATTCCCCCCACCGCATGCGCACTGGCCGAAATCCCATGCCGCCGGGCCCGCTCCACCAAGCCTTGCGCCAACGTGTGCGTCCACTCGCCCAACCGCTCATAAAATCCCGGGACGCGGATGGCGTCCAACTGGGCCAGGCCGGCCGCCATGGCCACCGGATTGCCCGAGAGGGTGCCTGCCTGATAGACGGGTCCCAGCGGCGCGACGTGCTGCATATGCGCCAGCCGGCCGCCGTACGCCCCCACCGGCATCCCGGCGCCAATCACCTTGGCCAGGGTGATGAGGTCCGGCTGAATCCCGGCTAGAGCGCCCACCCCGCCCCAAGCGGTGCGAAATCCCGTCATCACTTCGTCAAAGACCAGCAAGGCCCCGTGTTGCTCGGTCACCTCCCGCACGAAAGCGAGGAATCCGGGCAAAGGAGGCACCGTGCCCATATTGCCCGCCACGGGTTCCATAATGACCGCCGCAATCTCCCGGCCGTAGCGGGCAAAGAGTTGGGTGAGCGCCTCGCGATCATTATACGGGGCGGTGAGGGTGAGTTCGGCCAGCCCCATCGGGACCCCCGCCGAATCCGGAACCCCCAGCGTCGCGGCCCCGGATCCCGCGCGAATCAGCAGCGAATCGTGGTGCCCGTGATAACAGCCGGTAAATTTCACCACGCGGTGGCGTCCGGTAACGGCCCTGGCCACGCGCAGCGCCGACATCGTCGCCTCCGTCCCCGAATTGACCATGCGCACCATTTCGAGTCCCGGCACCGCCTGCGTCAGCCGCTCCGCCATCGCCACCTCCAGCGGGGTGGGGGTTCCATAACTTAACCCTCGGGCGATCTGGGTGTGGGCGGCGGCCACCACCTCCGGATAGGCGTGTCCCAGGATGAGCGGGCCATAACTCATCACGTAGTCGATGTACTGCCGCCCTGCGGTATCTTCCAGATACGCCCCCTGCCCGCTCACGGAAAAAAACGGGGTTCCGCCCACTCCCTTGAAGGAACGCACGGGAGAATTCACCCCGCCGGGCAACACCCTTTGCGCTCTCTCCCATAAATCGGTCAAGGCGACTGCCTCCTGACGCCCGCGCGCGGGCTAGACGTTGAATCGAAAATTCACCACGTCACCATCATGCATCACATAGTCCTTGCCTTCCAGCCGAACCCGTCCCTGCTCACGCGCCTTGGCCAACGAGCCCGCCTGATCCAAGTCGCTGAACGCCACCACTTCCGCCCGGATAAAACCGCGTTCAATGTCGGAATGAATGCGTCCCGCCGCCTGTTTGGCAACCATCCCGCGACTGATGGTCCAGGCGCGTACTTCGTCTTCTCCTGCGGTGAGAAACGACATTAAGCCCAGGCGTTCATACGTGGCCTGGGCGACTCGGGCCAATCCGCTTTCGCTTAAGCCCAACTCCGTCATGAAGGCCGCCCGATCCTCGGCTGCCAGTGCCTCGATTTCCTCTTCGAGAACTCCCGCCATCAACACCACCGGGATGCCTTGGGCCTTGCCCAAGGCCACAATCTTGGCCTGGTCGGGAAAGTCTCCGCGTTGCAAAGCCTGGTCGTCCAGGTTGACGACCCAGATCATCGGCTTTAGGGTGAGAAACTGATACCCGCGCAGAAAGCGCGTTTCGTCCTCCGTCAAGGTTTCCTGATCCAACCGGCGACCGTCTTCCAACGCGGCCAGCAGACGCGTCACCAGCGCCAGTTCGACTTGCTGTTCGTGAGTGACCTTGCGACCGGCGGCGATCCGTTCGCGCCGCTTTTCGAGCAAATCCAGATCGGAAAGACCCAGTTCCAATTCCATCTCTTGCAGATCAGCCAGCGGATGCGGGGCTTCAGCCAAGGCGGAGGGAAATCCCCGCACGACATGAATCAAAGCATCCACCTGGCGAACATCCTGCAAAAACCGGTTGGGCCCCCCCGCCTCGCTGTGGCCCAAACCCGGAACATCCACCACCGTCAACTGCGCAGCCGTAACCTTGCGTGGGCGATAAAGCGCGGCCAAGCGGTCCAAACGCCTGTCGGGAATCGCGGCCAACGCCCGGCGGGACTGCACTTTCCCCCCGCCGAAGGCGTTGACTTGCGCTTGTTGGCCGGTCAGTAAATTGAAGATGGTGGTCTTGCCTGACTGCGGCAAGCCAATCAAACCGACATCCACCCTGTTCCCCCATTTCCTTCCGCCATTATACGAGAACCGACTCCCTGAGGACAAGAAACCGGAACCAGGTATTGATATTTTGTCCGTGTTAGGATATAATACTATCTAGTAACAAACTAATCCGGAGGTGATTGAGGTGACCCGCATCCAGCTTCCCGAGTCCTCGCGCAACGCTGCCATCACCCTGTTAAACGCCAGCACCACAGAATTGACCGATTTGAGCATTCAAGCCAAACTGGCTCATTGGAACGTCCGGGGTCCCCATTTCTTGATGTATCACCAGCTTTTTGACCAGGTGGCTGAACATGCCCGCGAGGGCAGCGACAGCACGGCCGAGCGGGTGGCCGCGCTAGGGGGGGTGGCCGGCCTGCCGGTTCAGGACATCGCCACCACCAGTCCCTTGCCCACCTGGCCCATGACTCTGCGCGCCGACGCGAAAGTTCTGGCCGCGCTGGCCGACCGCCTGGGAATCGTGGCGAATCATGTCCGTGAACGGATCGATCAGGCGGCACTGGCCGAAGACGCCGACACCGCCGACCTTTTGACCGAACTCTCCCGTATCCTGGACCAGGATCTGTGGATGCTGGAGGCGCACGAACCCGCCTGAGGACGCTGGGCCGACCAGCCCCAGCCTGTCTCGGGGCGGCCCCTCACTCCCGGCCGGATCCACTCCGCCGCCGCGCCGGGAGCGGGGCACAGCCCTTGCGCGGCTGGTCCGTCGACCAGTTTCGGGTGCGAGCCGCTGCGCCCGGTTATGGCACTAATGATAAAAGGCAAGACAGCGGACTGTCTTTTTTGCGGCGCGTCCCCGCGAAGGGCGGCATCCATAGGAGTTCCGTTCAGCCTAGCGAAACGCTCTGGGCGGCAATGGATTCGTAAACGAACCCGGTGGCGGGAACAACCAAGTAAAGGGTGACCAACATGACCAAGTCCGGCCAGCACCCCTCTCCTTTCCCCACGGCGGAACAACTCTTGCGGTCCCACCATATGCGGGTAACCCCGCAGCGGCGTTTGGTGCTATCCTGGTTTCTCGCTCACCCCGGCGAACACTGGACAGCCGAGCAAGTACGCGAGCGGCTGCTCACGCAACTGCCGGAGCTGGCGCGGGGAACCACGTATAAAGTGCTCAACGAGTTTGTGCGACTAGGAATGCTCGAAGAGATCCCGTCCCGCGACGATTCCCTGCGGTACGGGCTGAGGCTGGACCCCCATCACCACTTCTTTTGCGAAACCTGCCAGCGTTGGTACGATATCAAACCCCAAGGCTTGGCCCAACTGCAATTGAATGGCGACGACCGCGACCGGTTTTGCGTAACCGACGTCTTAGTGACATTTCGTGGAGTCTGCCAACACTGCCAAGATCCATCAATTCGTCTGTGAGAGGTTTCGTAATCCGTAACGCTGTTGGCAGGTTTTTTGCTATGATTAGTGCCTAGACTCCTCGTTCCCCCATGATTGGTCGAATATCGGGAAACAACATGTCAGCTTTATGGGAAAGCAGGGTGGATGGTGTGGAGGCCGTAACCGTCGCCGCAATTCTCGGGCGGCCCCTTTTTGCCGACGCTCAAATCGTGGCTGGCGCCTCGGGAATCTCCCGGCCCATCCGTTGGGTGCACGTGGGAGAGGTTCCCGACGTTTCGGCCTATCTGGAAGGCAATGAACTGATCCTCACCACCGGCATCGGGCTGAGCACGCGCGAGGCTCGCGCCCAATATCTGCGCGGGCTGGCACATGTAGCCGGGATCATTTTGGAGTGCGGAAGATACTTGCCGGAACCTCCCGACGATATGATCGACCTGGCCGATGGTTTGGGCGTGCCGCTCATCGTGTTTTGCCGTCCCGTAAGATTTTTGGACTTATCGCAAGATGTCATTCCCCTTCTGTTAAATCAGCGGCATCAAACGCTCGCAAATTTGGAACCTTTGGCTCGCGGACTTCGCCACGCCTTGTTAAATACTCTGGGATTTGAGGCCATCGTTGACCAGTTAAGTCGTGCCACCGAGTTGTCCGCCGCGTTTTTTTCACCCTGGCTGCGCCCGGCGGGGTCAATCCCGCCCGATACCGCCGACTGGCTGACCCATCAACCCCCGCTGTCCGCGATGGGCCGGGAACGGCTCCCGTTCGCCCCACACCTTGCCCTCGCGCGTCAAACGGTCTATGCGGGTCGTGAACGGGCGGGGGAGCTGCTGTTATGGCTGCCTGCCGACGCCCGCGTCTGGGACGAATGGCTGGTACTGGCCATGGACCGCACCGCCACCGCTTTGGCCCAAGAGTGGCTGCGCACCCAACCGGAGCGTAAGCGTCGCGAACATCGCGAGACCTGGATGGCCGAGCAGCTGTTGTATGCCAATCACCCGCTCAGCCGAACCGCCGACGATGTGTTGCACGAACTCGGTTTGGACTCCACCCAATTGGCCGCCTGGGTCATCGCGGTCGAACCGCATTCGCCGCTGTCGGCAGCCGAGTGGCAGCTGGCGCGCCAAGCCTGTCACAGCATACTTCTTCAAGAAGGGCGGCAAGCGGTGGGGCTGGCCAAGGGGAACCGTCACCTGTGGGCCATTATCAGTCCCCGGGCGCACCCGGCGGCTCCCAACTGGCTTCGGCTGCTGCGCGATGTGGCCACACGCTTTGCCTGTCGCGTTGGCATCTCCGATACCATCGCCGATCCGTCGCGTTTCTCCGAAGCCCGGCGCCAGGCCATGGATGTCCTCACCGTTGCGGGATTGCTGGCGGTCACCGGCGATGATTCCGCTTGGATATTTACCTATGGCAGTGTGGGACTTTACCGGCTCTTGCTGCGCACGCCGCGCGATGTGCTGCAATCCTCCCTGATTGACTACGAACTGAAGCCGCTATTGGCCTACGACACACTTCACCGCACCGACCTGACCGGGACTTTACGCGTTCTCCTCACCTATTCCGAATCACGCGCCAAAGCCGCCGAGGTACTCTACATTCATCGACAAACCCTCTACCATCGTCTTCGCCTGCTGAGCCGTCTGCTGGGCCCCGATTTCCTTTCTCCAACCCGTCGGCTAAGCCTGCAAGTCGCTCTGGCCGCCCATCAATACTTAAACGCCCTCGGTGAGCGCGCACCTTCCGCCCTCCCCCTGCCGGATACCGCCCGCGACGGCTAGGAGCGCACGAAGAAGGCGCCGCTGCCGGCGCCTTCTTCGCGTTTCACGCGGTCTTGATGGGAATGGTCCGGCCTTTGGGCAAGGCGGCCTTGGGCACGGATAGAGTCAGTACCCCGTTTTTCAGCAGGGCCTCAATTTTCTCCACGTCCACCCCTGCCGGCAAGCCAATTTCCCGGTAGTATCGCCCATAGGCACGTTCCGATACGTAGCGCCCATCCGTCGGCCTCGATTCGGTTCGCGACTCCCCGGTCACCACCAATTTCTGATCCTCAACCGTCACCGTGATCCCTTCGGCCTCAATTCCCGGCATGTCGAGCCGAACCCAAAAGACCTCGTCGCCTTCCTCCAACTCCATCACCGGAGAGACCCGGCGCTCCCACCGCTGCACCGGTCTAGCCGTCCCCAACCACCCGCCTAACATCTGCTCCACGTCCTCTTGCCATCGCCAAAACGGATCCTGTGCCACCGAAACCTCCCGCAGAACCGGAAATACGTTCATCTTCAGCACCTCCACTGACTTTGTCTTTCTTTGACCTTTCGTCCTAAGCCTACCACCGGCGCCAAAACCTGTCAACGATTTAGAAAAAAATTTTTCGGCTTGGTGGGGCGGCGGATGAAGCCGAGGCGGACCATCGCTCCCGGACTTTGGATGGATCCCCATCACAACCCCCTCAAGGCCCTGCGCCTCGGTTTTGGGGACCCCTGGGAATGGGAGCATGTTACGGCGTTTTGGGTCAGACCCATCTTGCCAGGACAGCGCCCGTCTGGCCGGCGCCAGGGGCCCCGTCTCAGCCTGCCTGCAGGGACCCGCTGGGGGATCTTCGCCAGCCAGCGGGTCCGCCAACAACGGGGTGAAGCGGCCAGCGAGTGGTTGGCATACCGGCGGGTCCGCGCATGGCGGGAAAAACCCCGTCAGTCCCGGCGGTCTCATTCACCCCGGGGGTGCGGACGGACGCGCCCTGGCCCGCGCGTCACCCCGGCCGGTCACCGCCACACACCCAGTTCCGGGGCCTGGGCCCCGATTCTTACGTGCGCGTGCCCCGATGGGTTTCCGCCGCAGACTCCCGTCCGCTAGCTAGGGGGCATGTTTGGCAAAGTCGGCCACGCGTTGCCATCCCGGCCAGCGTTGGATCAGCCAGCGGTCCAGGCTCCAGGCCGGAAGCCCCTCGAGATACTGCATGGCGGCCAGATAGACAAAGACCAGCGCATAGATAATCGAGGTCCCGATATCGGTCGCGCCCGGCGTATAGGGCCCACCAAACCCCTCGGCGGTGCTCCAAATCGCCAGACTAAATAGCGTGCCAACCACATAGCCGGTTTTTTGGGCAAATCCGAAAATGAGTCCCAACGCGGTGGCGGTTTCCACCAAAGCGGTCACAAAGGCCCAAATCTC
Source organism: Bacillota bacterium (assembly GCA_021797825.1). Taxonomy (GTDB): domain Bacteria; phylum Bacillota; class Sulfobacillia; order Sulfobacillales; family Sulfobacillaceae; genus JAJZZA01. The sequence goes on from JAJZZA010000012.1 coordinate 41,650, forward strand.
GGGATGGGGGGCCACCATGGCGATCCAGAGGTGAAACCAAGGCATCAGCCAGTCCGGTTGCCCTTGTGCCCCGGATTTGAGCATGGAGAGATACTGGGAAAAAAAAGACGGCGTCCATTTCATCGCCGCGTCAATCAACCAGATGACCCCAAAAGCGATCCGAAGGCCGCCCACCAACTGATGCCGTGACCTCACGACGTGTGCCCCCCTTCAAATTGCGAAACCATTGCGAGAAGTGTTCTCTGTCAAACCTGAAATCCCTTCAATCCGCGTCGGTTGTTTTGACATCTTTCATCCGGCGAATCCCCTTGCGGGGGCCGAACGGTATGCGCGAAGAGGGTGCACGGTCCCGAGGCAAACGACCGGGCTTTTTCCCCCCGCGTTTGTTCAAAGCGAACCGGCGCCACGGCCATTGGGCGCTGCGCGGTGCTCTGATAGCGCTCGCCGCCATCCCGAAGTTCTGTTACCATGGTCTTAAGATGGACCTTTAAAGATCCCGGCCAGAACGGAACCGAGATGGATTCCGCATCATCTACGCCCTTTCAAGCTCAATCGGCCATCTGGGACGGGCGCCTAAGGGACGCCATCCCGGGAATCCGCAACCAAGCACCGCGTCGCGGGCGGCGAACGGACGTTCACCCGCCTGGGCGGCGGAACTCTTCGAGCCGGAAGTTGGGGATCTTTTGGGTATAGATTTATAGCCAGATAACAGGGATGATAGGGGAGGGGGATTTTTTGTTTCCTCTCCCTGGACTGTTCGTGCGATAATCGGTAATGCATCGGTTAATATAGGGAGTTATGTCGTAGCCAACGGGGAGTTTATGTGAAAAGCCGTCTTCGGGTCGGGCATCTTGGGTTACCGGTGGGGTTAGGAGCACTATGACGAAACGGATCTGGCCCGCAATTATTCAGGGCGGCATGGGAGTGGCCGTGTCGAACTGGTCTTTGGCGCGGGCTGTTTCTTTGGTCGGACAGTTGGGAGTTGTGTCCGGCACCAGCATTGACACCGTGCTCATGCGGCGTCTGCAGGATGGCGACCCGACTGGACAGATGCGCCGGGCCCTGGCGGCTTGTCCGTGGCCCACTCTGGCTGAACAAGTGCTAAAACGCTTCTATTTGCCGCATGGCCGTCAGCCTAGCCAATCCTACGCGCGACTGCCGTTGTGGACGTTGGATCCCAACCGCTGGCGAACCACTCTGGCGGTGCTGGGCGGATTCGCCGAAGTGTGGCTGGCCAAGGCGGGCCATGCCGGCGTGGTAGGAATAAACCTCCTCAGCAAAGTCGCGTTGCCCAACTTGGCAGTCATCTACGGGGCGATGCAAGCCGGTGTCGACGTGGTCCTCATGGGGGCCGGGATTCCTCGCGACATTCCGGAGGCCCTGGACCGATTGTCCCGGCACGAACCGGCCATGATCCGCAGCGAAGTGGTGGGCATGCCTGCGGGCGAGGCGCCTTGGATTCGCTTCAACCCGCAAGAATACGATACCGGTTCGACGGTGGCGCTTAAACGGCCGGCGTTCTTCCCCATCATAGCGGCCAACAGCCTGGCGACACTGATGGCGAAAAAATCCAAGGGATCGATTGAAGGATTTGTTGTCGAAGGCCCCACCGCGGGAGGTCACAATGCCCCGCCCCGGGGCATTAAACAATACGATGAACTCGGCCAACCCGTGTACACCGCCCGAGATATGGTCGACTTGGACGCGCTGGCCCGGATGGGCTATCCTTTTTGGCTGGCTGGCGGCTATGGATCGGCGTCGGGTCTCGAGTCGGCCTGGGCCAAGGGAGCAACCGGCATCCAAGTCGGCAGTCTTTTTGCCTACTGTCGGGAATCGGGGTTGGATTCTGGCTTGAAGCGCCAAGTGATGCAGAGTTTAAGAGAGGGCCCGGTCTTCGTGCGCACCGACCCGTTGGCCTCGCCAACCGGATTCCCTTTTAAAGTCGTCGAGGTGGAACACACCCTGTCGGAACCGGAAACCTACCGGCAACGGCAGCGCATCTGCGATCTGGGATATTTGCGGGAAGGGTTCCTCGACGACCGGGGCCGCGTGCGATTTCGGTGCGCGGCCGAACCCATCAGGGACTACGTTCGGAAAGGTGGACAACTGGCCGACACCTACGGCCGCAAATGCCTCTGCAACGGCCTGCTGTCCGCGGCTGGGCTTGCCCAACTGCAAGCATCGGGCACTGAACCGGCCATTGTTACCAGCGGCGACTCCCTGCAAGAAGTGCGTGCCCTGATACCGGCCGACGGCACCGATTATTCGGCTCGGGACGTCGTCGAGTATTTGTTGCGATCGGCGGTCGCGCCACAATCCGGCCCGGTCGACCCCATGCCCGAGTCCAGCCGGCGGTGCGAGGCGTAATCGCTGACGGCACCCCTCCCTCGCCGCCAGCCGGTCTTTGGGCCGATTGGGGCTGGACATTTCCCAAGTGATAGGCTATGATGCTGTCAGACGGTCTATGGGGGGGCATCTCATGCGCGTTCCGGTGGATCAACCGTTTTGGATTGGCGATCGCTGTTTTACTCCCGACGATCTGGCGCATATTCGGGAGACCGTGCATCGCTGCCGGAAGTTTAGCCGAGCGGAAATTGCGGCCACCTTGTGCGAGAATCTGCCGTGGAAGGCCCCCAACGGGCAACTCAAAATGGCGGCCTGCCGCGAGTTGTTGGAGGATTTAGCCGAGCAGGGGCTCATCACGCTGCCCACCAAACGCAGCCGCAGCGGGAGCACATTGCGGCCTCAGGAGTGGGAAGGTCCGGTGGTGCCAACCCTGTCGCTGACGAGCCCATTGGCGGACGTGCGCCCGGTTACCATCGATCCCGTGCTCGCCCCGGAACGTCGGGCCTGGAATGCCACCATGCAGGCCTTTCACCCTTTGGGCTACCGTCGGCCGATCGGCGCCCACCAACGCTATTGGATCCGTCTTAAGGTGGGGGAGCAGCGCGCGATTGTGGGGGCCCTGTTGTTCGGAGCAGCCGCCAAAGCCCTCGCCGCCCGCGATGAGTGGATTGGATGGACCCCGGCCGAGCGCGCCCGCTTTCGTTGGCGGATCGTCAATAACAATCGGTTTTTACTTTTGCCAGGCATTGCCGTTCCCCATTTGGCGAGCCATGTGCTGGCCCTCGCCACCAAACGCCTCCCCGACGACTGGAAATCCCGCTATGGGTATGCGCCCGTGCTCCTCGAGACGTTTGTCGAACCCCCTTGGACAGGCACCAGCTATCGCGCCGCTAACTGGCAGTATTTGGGCGACACGGCCGGTCGGGGCCGCCAAGACCGTGAACACGCCAGCGCCCTGTCCGTTAAAATGCTCTGGGTCTATCCGCTGACGCCCGACTGGCGAGCTCAATTGTGTAAACCCGCACCCCAACCTCCGCAGGAGGTGGAGGAGGACGATGAGGAGTTCGAAATCCCGCCGGTGGCGGAACCTGCCAAGACCCGCTGGATAAAAACTTCCCGCTCGTAAGCCGTGCGGACCGGGCCAGAACGCTCATCGCGCCGCACGCAGCGGCGAGACGAAGGAGCCTCTACGCGGCAAAACCGTCTCCCTTGCGCCAACCCCGGTTCCGCCCCTAGCCATCACGCGTCCTCGGACTGGCCTTTCGGCGGCCGTCGGACGACAGATTTCACAATCTGCCAGCTGCGTCCGCCATTTTGGGTTTGCAGCAGGGGGCCGCTTTGGGTGCTATCCAACTTGGCGGTCGTTGCCCACCCCTGTTGCAGGTCGAGGAAATCCAGCTGGCGAATCGCATAACCCTTAGCCATAAGCCCTTTTAAGAGCGGACTGGCCGGCCGCCTGATCCAACTCACCCCGCCATTGACTGTCAGATAGAGACCGCCCGTGACCGGATATCCCGAGTAGCTGTTGAATTGATAGCCGGTCGCTAGCCAGGCCGTGGTCGGGCTTATGATATCCACCCGGGTTCCCGGCGGCGACGGGCGAACCGGGGCACCCGCGTGCCAGGTCCGTCCCCCATCCGCAGAATGATAAAGAATCGTGGAAAACGCTACGGTTCGCGCACTTTGCGGAACATACTCGACCGGCAAAATCCCCTTTGCGCCAAAAAATTGCGGGGGGGTTAACACGCTGAGCCGCACCGCGGGATGTCCTGGCAGCGAGACCGGAGTCCAGGTCGCCCCCCCATCCGTAGTCTCCCACATCACATTGGGGGTGGTTGTGGTCAGGCTTGCCACGTCCCAGCCCGTGGTTCGGTTTAGGAATCCCACCTGGCCTGCCGCTGGCCAGGTGAGATGGTTGGTCGCCGCGATGCGTGTCCAGCTCGTGCCGCCGGTACGGGTGACCCAGAGCTCGCCGGGTTCCGAACTCATGCCGTGTTGGGGCTGCACCGTGATGAAAGCCGTTTCCTTCCCGAGAAAACTCAGACTGCGCACCCAAACCCCGCCTCCCTGAGAGAACAGGGACGTGGCGAAAACTCCTCCGCTCCAGGTCTGTCCCCGGTTGGCGGTCCAATAGACCGCCAACTGATGATGCGCCGGCGCTTGGTTGACGATCCACGCCGTGCCGTCCGGGGTCAGGCCTACCGCCGTCCAGCCGCTGGCGGTCTCCCCGGGAGCCAGTGCCGCGGTGGTTGCGGCCGTAATCGCCACTCCCGGGGGGGCAACCGGGACCCAAGTCTTAGCGCCATCCGTGGTGGCATACACGCCACGCGGTCCAATCCCGACGCCCTGACCGGTTGTAAACATGTGAATATTTACCAGAAAACTCGCCGAATTGGCACTGGCAACGGGTGTCAAAGACGCCGCAGTGGAGCCAGCGGGCGCAACCGGCGTCAAGCCGCAGCCCGCCAACAGTGCGGTGCCAGCCAAGCTGGCAACCCAACCGCCGATGCGGTTGCCAGGCAATCCCGGTTTCCCTGGCATGACGAAGACCCCCTCGTGCCTGCTACTGGCATAACGCCTCCGGACCGGGTCAGGTCACCGTCTCCCCGCGCACACCGGGACCCCACCGCAGTCGGCAGCGAAGGACCATCATGGCCGCGCATTCGCCTGCTTAAGCCGCACGCTGAAAGGAGGGTCAAGCCCGGCAAGGATTCCCTCCCGGCACTGGCAGCGGCCTGCATGGCGCCCAATCCGGTATTTCTTGGAGACCCGGGGATTTCACGTCTCCTTAAACCGTGAGCACCCTCCGCATCGGCAGCTTCGCGCTGCGCGCCGCCCCCCCCCCCGCCACCGCGCAACGATGGCCTCCCGGCGCAACCGGGATCCGCTGCTTTGCAAGCCGATGCCGCGCGATGGCGTCTCGGTTAAGCCATTTGGTGCGCAAAGGCGTAGAATAGGGGCTAGAGACAGGGGCGACAGTAGGCTGCTCCGGATCGTGTCGTCCGTCTAGCGAGGGGGAAGGCAAGTGGCTATGCGAACTCAACCCAAGACACGCGTGCGATTGACGGTTCCGCTGGTTCGGGAACGGGGCGTTCTCCAACCATCCTCCTGGGAGCGCGCCTTGTCGCGCGCCGCTGAACTTTTTGCCCAGGTCAAGGCCGCGCACGGCCCCAATGGACTCGGCATCTTTTCCTGTTCAAAATCCACCAACGAACTCAATTACCTCGCGTCGAAGTTTGCCCGGGTAGTCTTTGGCACGCACAACATCGACTCATGCAATCGAACCTGACACGCTCCTTCGGTCGCGGGTCTCGCGGCCGTGTTTGGCACCGGGGCGAGCACGAGTTCCTACGAGGATTTTCACCACACCGATGTGATCCTGCTGTTCGGCTCCAACGCCGCCGAAGCGCATCCCATCATTTTTCATCACATCATGCGCGGCGTCAGAAATGGTGCCCGCCTGATTGTGGTCGATCCGCGGCGAACCCCGACTGCTTTATCCGCGCATTCCCATCTAGCCATCAATATCGGTGCCGATATTGCCGTCTTAAATGCCCTGGCGCATGTGATCATCCAAGAAGGACTGGCCAATACCGAGTTCATCACCCGCGCGGTGCAAGGATTTGACCGGTTTCGCGACGCCGTTGCCGCCTGGACGCCGGAACGCGCGGCGGCCATAGCGGGAGTGTCCGCGGAGCTGCTCCGCGACACCGCGCGCCGCTATGCCCGGGCTGACCGCGCGATGCTGGGCTGGACCTTAGGCATCACGGAACACCATAATGCCGTGGATAACGTCTTCGCCCTTATCAACCTCGCCCTGCTAACCGGCCACGTGGGACGGCCGGGAACGGGACTTAACCCCCTGCGGGGGCAGAACAATGTCCAAGGCGGCGGGGACATGGGCGCGCTGCCCAACCGCCTGGCGGGATTTCAGGATGTGCGGGATCCTGAGGTGCGGGCTCGATTCGAACGGGCCTGGGGGGTGCCGTTAAGCCCCCAGCCGGGTTGGAATCAGACCGGGATGTTTGCGGCCATGGGCCGGGGGGAACTGCAGGGACTCTTGGTCATTGGGGAAAACCCGCTGGCTTCGGAAGCCAACGGGAACCACGTCCGCCAGCTGTTCGGCCGGCTTGACGCCCTGGTGGTGCAAGACATCTTTCTGACCGCCACCGCCGAGATCGCCGACGTGGTCTTGCCGGCCCGGGCATCGTTTGCCGAGAGCGACGGCACCTATACCAGCAGCGAGCGGCGCGTGCAACGGGTGCGCGCGGCCCGCCAGGCTCCGGGACAAGCGCAAGATGACCTCTGGATCGTGGCCGCGCTGGCGCGGGCGATGGGATACGACTGGGCGAGTCCCGAGCCTGAACAGGTGTTTGACGAAATGCGGCAGTTGGCCCCCAATTTCCGGGGCATGACCTACGCCCGCATCGAGCAGGAGCACGGATTGCAATGGCCCTGTCCGACCGAGGGGCACCCCGGCACCAAAACACTGCATACCCGGCTTTGGGAGCCGGTGGTCAACCCCAAGGTGGCCCTTACCCCGGTCGAATGGGAGGCCCCGGCGGAAACGCCAACCGACGCCTACCCGTTTATGCTCACCACCGGTCGCCGACTGGCATTTTATAACACCGGAGTGCAATCCAACCTGTACCCGCACCCGCATAACACCGGAGAACGGATCGAAATCCATCCCGCGGACGCCACGCGGCTAGGCCTGGCCGACGGAGAACGGGTGGCCGTGACGTCGCGCCGGGGACGCGTGGAAGTTCCGGTCCGATTTTCGGACACGGTTGCACCGGGTACGGTGTTTATGACATTTCACTTTCCTGACCAAGTCGGCACCAATCTGTTGTCCATTGATGCCTTCGACCCCGAAGCGGGCACCGCCGAATTCAAGGCGTCCGCCGTCCGCATCGAACGGATTGGCTAGGGCCCTTTTTCACCTCAGTAACCCGGCCGCAAGCCGAAAACCGCCCGGAGCTAGAGGGATCACACCTCCGGCCCCACCAGCGAAAAGAAGGAGGAACCGGTGATGACCGACGATTTAGGACACATGTCGGACCGTGACGTTCGCGCGGCGCTGGCGGATGTGCCGGCGGACCGGACTTATCTGTTGCCGGCACTGTGGACATTGGTTGAGCGCTTCGGCTGGATATCACCCGCAATGATGGCGACGCTGAGTAGCGTGATGCGGATCCCGGTGGCCGAGATCTATGGTGTGGCGTCGTTTTACGCGTTGATTCCCGTCTCTCCCCGGGGGGCGGTGCAAGCCCACATCTGCACGGACATTCTCTGTCAACTGCAAAACGGCGAGCGCCTGTGGCAAGAAACGTCCGCCGAGTGGGCTCCCCAAAAAGTGACGGTAACCGCCGCGCACTGCTTGGGCCGGTGCGAACACGCCCCGGCGGCCATGGTGGGGTCTGCAATCGTGGTCAACGCCACCCCGGACACACTCCGCGCACAAATCCGGGAGGCCCTCGATGAGTGAGGTGCGACGGTTGCTGCCCGAGCCGGGTGTCACATCCGCGCCCGCCAGTTGGACGCGGATGGTGGAACGGGGATACGCCGAGGCTTATGCGCGCCTGCTGACCACCGATCCAGGCGACATTATCCGCGAAGTGGTGGACAGCGGCCTGGCCGGACGGGGCGGAGCCGCCTTTCCAACGGGCCGCAAATGGGCCAGCGTGGCGGCGGCACCCGTCTTGACCCGTTACGTAATCATGAACGCCGACGAAAGCGAGCCGGGAACATTCAAAGACCGGGTGCTGTTGGAACACGATCCGTTGGGACCGCTTATCGGTCTGCTCATTGCAGCCCGCGCGGTCGGCGCGCGTCAGGGCTACGTGTATCTCCGCGGGGAGTACCCGGACCTGGAACGGACCATGCGCCAAGCCTTGGCTGTGCTGGAGAAACCGGGGTGGATCGGCCCGGAAGGGGTTAGCGTGGAAATCCGGCGCGGAGCCGGCGCCTATATCGCGGGGGAAGAGACCGCCTTGTTCAACAGCATCGAAGGGCGTCGCCCGGAGCCACGCGTCAAACCCCCCTTTCCGGCCACTCACGGGCTGTTTGGGCTCCCCACCCTGATTCAAAACGTGGAAACCTTGGCCAACGTCGCCCAGCTCTTTGTCCATGGCGCGCCCTGGTTTCGCCAAGTCGGGACGGCGACCACGCCCGGCACCAAACTGGTAGCGGTCAGCGGCCATGTCACACGTCCCGGCGTCTATGAAGTTCCCTTCGGTATTCCTTTGCAAACGGTGTTGGACGACCCGCAACTAGCAGCGGGCATCGCCGGCAGCGGACAGCTCCAATGCGTGTTGCTGGGAGGGTCCGCCGGCACCTTTTTGTCTCCGCCGGAAGTCGCCGGCGCTGTACTCGATTATGGACCGCTGCGCGCCTTGGGAGCCAGCATCGGATCCGGCGCCATCATGGTCTTTGACCATACCGTCGAGATGCGCCGGATTCTCATTCAGCTCGCCGCATTTTTCGCCGACGAATCCTGTGGGCAATGTGTGCCCTGCCGGATCGGCACGCGTCGCCTGCTGGATATCTTGCAAGCCGATGCGCTCGCCCGGCGGGAGCCGGACCTGCGCGATCTGGCCTCCGCGATGCGCGACGCCTCGATCTGCGGACTGGGGCAAACCGCTCCGATGGCGCTGCTGTCCGCCATCGACCGGCCGGCGCTGTGGGAAGATATTTGCGCGTCAAAAGGGGGCCAATCGCTATGAGCCAAATGGTGTCGCTGACCGTTGACGGACGACGGGTCAGCGTCCCCGCCGGGACGATGCTGCGCGAAGCCTGCCGCGCAGCGGGCGAAACCCCGCCGGCCTTGTGCTGGCACGAACACCTCACGCCAGCCAACGCCTGCCGGGCCTGTGTGGTACAAGTCCATGACAGCCGCGCTCTGGTCGCCGCGTGTTCGCGACCGGTTGCGGAGGACATGGTCGTCGAGACCAACACGCCGCGGGTGCTGAATGCGAGAAAAATTATCGCGGAATTGTTGGCGTCCGCCATCGACCCGCAGCGGGCACCCGATTTGCTGGAGTTGGTTCAGGCAACCGGAGCGGATGTCGGACGATTCGGCGGCGCTACGCCGCGCGTCGAGCCGGTCAAGGATGACAATCCGTTCTTTGTTCGCGATTATTCCCAATGCATCTTGTGTTACCGCTGCGTCGAGGCTTGCGGCGTTGACGCGCAGAACACCTTTGCCATCTCGGCGGCGGGACGGGGCGTTTCGGCCCGCATCGACGCCGCCTATGATCGGACATTGCCGGAATCCGACTGTGTTTTTTGCGGAAACTGTGTGGCGGTATGCCCGACCGGTGCCCTAATCGATCGTCAGGAGTGGCAGTTGCGGAGCCAAGCCGTCTGGGATCCGGCACGAATAACGACGACCGAGACGGTCTGTTCCTTTTGTGGGGTGGGGTGCACCTTAAGCCTCCAGGTCATGGATAACCGTATTGTGAAAGTCACCTCCCCGCACGACAATCCGGTCACCCATGGCATGCTCTGCGTCAAAGGCCGCTATGGGTACGCATACGTTCAGGCCGGGGACCCCTGACGGACGCCCCCGCCCAGTAGTTTTGGGGGCGAAGTTTGGCGTGACCCGGCGCAGTCGGCGGAGTCCCGGGCGACGGTCCGACTTGGCGAGCCCGACCGTTGCCGCGAAGTACTCCCGCCAGGCTCACCGGTCAGCGCGGCTTATATTTGGGTTGGCGCCGCGTCGCGTCATCCCGGTCCAAAAGAAGGGAGTTGCCCCCGCCCATAGCCGATGGGGACAACTCCGTTGCCATGATCACAGGCCCCGGTTAGGGTACGGACTCCGGTGCTTTTAAGCCGACCTCGCCCCCCTCGTTAGGCAGACCCGATCCCGCTGCGCGGGCAAACGCGTCGCAGGTGCTATTTCCGCTCCTCGGCTGTCTTGTCGGTTTTTTTGGCGGGGTTGCCCTCTTTGTCCTTTTGCTCTCGGGATCCCGCCTTGTCGCCCGGCTGGCCTTTAACCCCGGCCGATTCATTGAGATCGATGCCCAACTCGCGCGCCACTTCTTCCTGGAAGCGGGCCGGGGTCATTTGACGAACGGTTTTGGGCTTTTCCGTTGACATGCTAACACCTCCTCGTTGCGTGCTTAGCATGTCCCCGCAATCGTCGCCAAACCCCGTTAAATCTTGCCAGCCGACGGGGCGTGCGCAAACACTTCCACCGGTGATCCGTTCAAAAAAATTTGGGTTTTTATGCGTGCGGTCGCAGCCAGCATGGCCGATACGCTGCAATATTTCTCCTGGCTAAGATGAACCGCGCGTTTGATTTTATCCTCCGCCTCGGCGGGCGCATCAAATCGGTAATTCAGCGTGATTTCGCGAAACACCTTGGGATGCTCCTCCTGCCGGACCCCCTCCGCGTCGATGGCAAAGGCGGTGTAGGCCACCCGCATTTTATTTAAGATGGACACCACATCGATGCCCGTGCATCCGCCCAAGGCCCCCAACACCATCTCCATGGGCCGGATCCCTTCGTTTTTCCCTCCCGCCTGTGACGCCGCGTCCAAGAACACGGTATGGCCCGATTGCGACACGGCGGAGAATTTCATCCCTTCGACCCAGGTGATTGTCGTGGCCGGCATCTCGTTTCGCTCCCTTCTCTCGTCCCCTTGCCTGTCATCAAAATTACCGGCGGTCCCGGCTCACGCCTGTACCACACCCGGATAGACCGCGGGAACCGGCGGTGACGGCTCCCACACCGGATGGCGCAGAATGGCCTGCTCGCGCTCGGTTTCGCTGGCAAAACACCGCCGCCAGCGGTCGCACTGCCGGCAAGCCTGACTCACTTCGCGCGCCGGCAAAGTGCGTGATGCTTGATGCGCCCTCGCCCATTGGATGCGCGCGCGCACCCAGCCCTGCCAGGCCTGGTCCGGCCCGGTTCGCCAAGTGCGCCGACGTCCGGTCTCCCGGCATTCTACGATAAGGTAGCCCAGAGGATGTCCGGTCACATCCAGATACAACAGCAGTTGCGCCCAATGCCCCACCAACGGCCCGGTCTCCGCCAAGTCGTCAAATTTCTCCCGGTGCACCGTCTTATATTCGATGACCGCCGCCCCCTCGGCCCGCTGCCAAACCGCGTCCATCCGGCCCGAAACGCCGAGTTCCTCGCTGCGGATGCGAACCTCGACGGCTACGCTCTCGGCGTACTCGCGCTTCAATTCGGCTTGAAATTGGCGGTGCAGCACGGCCCCGGCTTGCATGGCGAGCAAACCATCCGGATCGATCGCCCGGCCAAAGCCAAGCAGATCCATCACCGCATAGCGCAGGCACTGCCCAGCCAACGACGGGGGAAACCAGCGGACGGCCCGCCGGTTTCGAGGCCCTTTGCCCTCCGTCATGGTAACCCTTACCGATAAGTGTGGCCGGGTTCGGCCACCACCACTTCCGTGGCGGTGCCGGCCAAGAGATCGGCCAGCGCCTGCGGCTCACCCGCCAGCACCGGAAAGGTGCCATAGTGCATGGGCACGACCGTTTTCGGTTTCAGCAGCCCAACCGCATAAGCCGCTTCTTTGGGACTCATGGTAAAGTGTCCGCCAATCGGCAAGAGCGCAATGTCCGGAGCATAAAGCGCGGCAATATGAGCCATGTCCCCGAACACATTGGTGTCGCCCGCATGGTACACCGTCAAGCCATTTTCCAGCGTGATGACGAATCCCGAGGCCTCGCCGCCATAGACCAAACCATTGGGGGTGGTAATCCCGGAACTGTGCTCCGCATGCACCATGGTGATTTGGATTTCGTTGACGCTGACCGTGCCCCCCTTGTTCATGCCCACCGTGTTCTCCACGCCTTGTCCTTCCAGAAACGAGGCAATTTCAAAATTCGCAATCACGGTCGCCCCCGTCCGTTTGGCCAAATCGACGGCGCTGCCCATGTGATCGAAATGGCCATGGGTAATCAGGATAACGTCCGCCCGATCCAGTTGATGGAATTCCTGCGGACATTTCGGGTTGCCCACAAGCCATGGATCCACCACGATGGACCGCTGGCGCGCGGTCTCCAGCAAAAACGTGGCGTGACCCAACCACGTGAGCCCAGCCCCTTCTAAGTTCATGCTCATCCCTCCTCGTTGGCATCGTGCGCGTCGAGCACCGCTTAGGGTCCTAAACCAGCCGTCCGGGTGGCCGCATCCCCCATATCCGCCACGGCCGCAATGGCCGCCGGGATCTCATCCCATCGCGAGACGACACGTTCGGCCCCCGCGCCCAGCAAATCACTGGCGGAAAAGGTGTTGTGCACCAGTCCGACCGTGTGACATCCGGCCCTCTGCGCGGCCATCATGTCGTACGGGCTGTCCCCCACCATTACTGCCCGTTGCGGCGGCACATCCATTTGCCGCAGCGCATACTGCACCGGCGCCGGATCCGGTTTCGAAAGCGCGGTGCTGTCCGCATGCACCAACACCTCGAACAGCGCACGCAGGCCAAACAGGGTCAGCCCGTGATCGGCCATGGCTTCCCGTTTGGAGGTGACAATGGCGAGACGGTAGCCCAGGCTGCGCAGGGTATGGAGCGCCCCGTCCGCCCCGGGCACCAGCGACACCCCGCCGTCGTGTTCCTGATGGTTGTGGTCCAAATACCGCCCAACCATCTGCCGCACCTCATCATCCGACCATCCGGGCCGCAGCCGGCGAAAGGATTCGGCCAAGGGACGGCCGAAATGCTCGAGCAACAGCGTGTCGGGCACAACCTCCCCGCGACTGGCGAAGGCATGACGAAAACTGGCCAAAATCAGTTCGGTCGTATCCAAAATGGTCCCGTCGAGATCGCACAACACGGTGGCAATGGTGGTCATGGCCTCCCCCTTCCCCCCTGATCTTAGCATATCCGCGCGAAAAAATCGGGCATCCTGTTGGCAACGGGTCCCGGAACACGGTACGCTAACAGCATCGATGTTGCGAAGGGAATGAGCCAATGGACAGAGCAAGTCGTCCCGGATCGGCGGGCGAGCACATCTTGCAAGAGCGCTATCATACCGTTAAGCGCGCCGACGCATTTTATAGCCAACAAATGCTGACGGCGTTGAATGCGGAGATGACGTCCTTTATCGGCAAGCAGGCGATGGTTTTTGTCGCCACCGCCGACAGCCAGGGCGAGTGTGATGCCTCGGCCCGCTTTGGTCCTCCGGGATTCGTCGAGGTGCTTGATGAGCACCACCTGGCGTGGCCCGAATATCGCGGCAACGGGGTTATGGCCAGCCTCGGCAATATTGAGGAAAATCCGCATGTGGGCCTCTTATTCATCGATTTCTTCGAATCCACGGTCGGCCTGCACGTCAACGGCACCGCCCGGGTGCTGCCGAACGGGGAACTCTCCCGCTTGGCCCCGGCGGACGACCCCTCATCCCGGCCCGAACCCGAACGGTGGGTATGGCTAACCGTCGAGGAAGCCTATATGCACTGTTCCAAGCACGTTCCGCATCTGGCGCGGTTGGAAAAACGCATCGCCTGGGGGACGGACGATGCCGTGCAAAAAGGCGGAGACTTTTTTCATGCCAAGACCACCGCCAAAGAGGTCGTCCATGGCCGCCGTTAGGCGCCGCCGTCGTCGGGTGCGTCCTCGTTTTTTCGTGTTTCTGGGCCTTTTGACCGTGATCATCCTGGCCTCGGTCTGGGCCGCGCGGCCGCGAACGCCCCGGCATCTCCCGGTTGACACCAAGCCAACTTCCGCCAAACCGACGCTCGGGAGCAAAGCCGCCGCCGAGGCGGGGGGAACCTGGACGGCCGCGCCGTTTGCCCTGCCCCAACCGCTGAAAGGATTGGCGGCGGCCTTCTCGGGCGGCACCGCCTACCTCGCCGGCGGCTTAAACCAAACCAGCAGCCCGGCGGTTTATGTCTTGACCGGCACAGGCCTTCGGCTGTTGGCCAATTTGCCGGCGGGGGTGCACGATGCCGGAGCCGCCGTGCTAAACGGCACCCTTTATGTCTTGGGCGGCGGCCAAGCTGTACCCGAAGCGGCCGCCTGGCAAATCGCCCTCAATCCGCCCGGCCCTGTGCAGTCCGCACCCGCCTTGTTCGCCCCGTTGTCAGACGCCACCGCCATCAGTTATGGCTCGGCGATCTATCTGGTTGGGGGCTATGAAGCGGGCGCTCCCTCCAATCGGGTGTGGCAGTACCGGCCGGGGGCGGGCGATACGGTATTTGCGGTGTTGCCGACTGGAGTGCGCTACGCCGCCGTGGCCGCCGCCGGTGACACGCTTTATGTGGCTGGCGGCCTGGCCGCCGGCGGACCCACCCGCACGGCCTCCGCCATCAACCTGCGCACGGGCACGGTGACGCGTTTGCCCCCGCTGCCGTATGCGGTGGAGCATGCGGAGGGGCTGGTCATGCAGGGGCGGTTTTGGGTCGCAGGCGGAAGCAACGTCGGCGGATTTACCCAACGGGTGAACGTCTACAATCCGTCGACCAAAACCTGGCAACCAGGGCCTCCCCTGCCAGCCGCCGCAGGGGATGGCGCATTGGTCCCGTTTCATTCCGGCGCCTTATGGATCGGGGGGGAAAATGGGCAACATGCGTTAAGTGTCATTTGGCGGTATACGCCGTGAGCGGAAACCCTGGCGCAGACCAACTGGCCCATGTCCCCGGCTAAACTGGCTGTCGGCCTGGGCGATTCTCTCCCGCGCCCTGTTGGGGTTTTAATCGGGGCTAACCGGTCTGCCTGCCGGGCCGGAGTGGGCCCCTTCGCCACCTACGAGCACCAACCGGGCTAACCGCAACAGGCAAAGACTATCGCCGATGCCGGCATCACCGGTCCCTGGCTGCCAAAACCGCCCGGGCCGCCAAATATCCTGAGGGGACGTTTAATCCCGCCCCGGGCCCGTACGATGCTCCGTACTTCCAAAGCCTTTTGATCGGGGTCTGGTAGCGGGACCATCCCGGTCGAAACAGGAAATTCTGCTGAAGGAGATGGCTGCCCGAAACGCTGTCGCCGTGGACCAGGTTGGGATTAGCCCGTTCCCGCTCATCGGGCCCCAGGACCCCCTTTCTGATTCATTGCCGAAATCCGGGGGCCATTTCTTCAATCTGGTGCAGAACACGCTCAGCGTACGGCCTTTTCACGTCGGCCCCGGTTTTGGCCGCAATGATCCCGGCGGCGTCTCCCCGGATGGCGGACGGGAGCGGGCGCACTTGAATTCAGAGGGTGTGGCCGCCCGCGGCCGTCTGCTGACCCGCGATCAAGAGCGGCCAGGAAGCCTCTCGGGCGCCACCAGGTCCGAGAACAAACAGACTGGGCGGATGTTGGCGATTACCGCCCGGCCCGCGCTGAACACGCCACCGGACGCCGTTCGCACTCCGCGGGCGCGGCCCGATCCCTGGCAATGGATGTCACCCGCGACCCGGGCATCATCCGCGCACCCCTAGCCTCCCGCATCCCTACCAAAGCCGCAGCCAGTTGCCCTATCCGCCCCGCACGATGGCCATCCCGTTGCGGTGGTCGAGGATCGGTGCCAGGAACGGGAGAATCGCGCCGCTCACGGTAGCCGGGCCAAAATTGAGGTTTAAGCCCCTGGCCACGAAGGAAGTTTACACCGTCCGCGAATGAAATCGCTCCTGCACAAACTCCCGGGACGACTGCAAGGGTACGCGCACCAGCTCACCCGCTCCGCGGCGCCCAAGTCGGGGAACCATTCGGATACGAGGACCTCCGCATTGGATCGCGCACCCCCAACGCCAAAACCCGCCCTCTTCGGCCCTCCCGCGGTCAATGGGGTTGGCGGCGGCGCAAAACGGGCGGAGAGCTCTGGCTCTGGCGCGGGTCGGGCGTCTGCGCTGACCGGGCTTGGCGGCCATGGGTCTCGCGCATGCGAAAGGTTAGCACCGCCGCCATCAGCCCGACCAATACACCCACCAGAAGAATGGTGTCAGCGGCGCCGACCGCTGCCAATAAGGCTCCCACCGCCAGCCCTCCCACCAAGTAGCCCCCGTCGCGCCACAGCCGATAGACCCCCAGCACGCTTCCCCGCTGGTCGGGCGGAGCGATATCGCTTACGGTGGAATTGAGGTTGGGGTACAAGAGCGCCATGCCCAAGCCGCTGATGATGGCCGTCATTTCCCAGGCGAAAACCCCGCGCACCGCCGACAGCGCCACGAGTCCCGTTCCCAACAAAACGAAGCCGGCGACAATCGGTCGTTTGCGGCCAACGCGGTCGGACAGCAGGCCGGTGGCAAACTGGCTCAAACCCCAGGCCGCGGCATAGCTTCCACTGATTTCGGCAATAGCCCACACCGGCAGGTGACGGGCGGCCAAAAAAAGCGGGACGACTCCCCAGGCCACCGTATCTGCCAGCTTATTGGTCAATCCGGCCCACGCCGCCGCCGACAGCGTAGGTTCTTGAAAGCTGGTATACACAAAGGATTGCCAGGCGGTGTAAGGGTGTTGGTGTTGGGTCGCATGTGTGCGGGGCTCCAAAGCGACCCACGGGCGGGTGTCGTGAATCACCCAGAGACTGCTCGCCAGACCAGCGGCCACAACCCCCGCGCCCACCACAAACGGCGCGGTGACAAGACCCCAGTGCCGCGCCAGATCGCCGCTCAGCCAGGTCGCCAAGGCCACGCCTAAATAGCCGGTAGCTTCGTTAATCCCCATGGCGATTCCCCGTTGCTGCGGACCGGCCAGGTCCAACTGGGCGGTCACGGTCATCGTCCAGGCAAACGCTTGATTGGCCCCAAGAAATATATTGGCCACGATAATTGCCCACCAGGCATG
Source organism: Bacillota bacterium (assembly GCA_021797825.1). GTDB lineage: Bacteria > Bacillota > Sulfobacillia > Sulfobacillales > Sulfobacillaceae > JAJZZA01. Next base: position 58,737 of record JAJZZA010000012.1, read on the forward strand.
GACCAGCAGGACTAGCGCCACCATGGGAATACCCAGTGCCCAACCCGCAGCCAGCACCGGCTGACGTCCCACCCGATCAGACAACCGGCCGGCCACCAGATTTAAGGGGGCTTTGGCCAAACCAAAGGATGCGATGAAGCTTAACGTTAACAACGCCCCGACGTGATAGACGTCTTGACCCACCAACGGCACCACCGTGCGCTCAATTCCCACCGTCAGCCCCACCAACATCGTGTTCAGCACCAGCCACAAGAATTGCGGAAGATTCTCCCGAATGCCCTGCTCTCTAGCCATAAATCCCCTTCCTCCCCCCAACCCCGGCGAAGCCAATTTATCGGATGCAACCATCCCGCCCAGCCCCCGAGAAACACTTCGTGCGTAGCGCGGTCGCTGCGCACGACCACCCTGGGCAAGCCCTCGTCCCTTCATCCAGGCGGGGGGAACCCAATTGCGGGGACCCCACGCCGCACCCATCCGTTCGACAGCCAGGCCAACCGCTGGCGCGGGATTTTCGATCCCTGGCACCCCCCGGCGCTTGCTCCCCGTAGCCCTGCCGCTACCAGATTGGTACGCGGGCAAAGTGACGGGTGGTCTGCCCCGATCTTGCCCCGCCGTGTGCGGGGTTTGATCCACAGTCTGGCCGGACCGGGTAATTCATCACCGTCGTCCCGGGTTTGCCAACCAAACACCATCCGCTCCCCGCCAACCCGGCCGGCGCCGCAACGCTTCAGACCGGCACAGGCCCCGAGCAGGGCCGCCTATGGAAAATAGCGAGATCCGGGTGAATACGGGTGCTACTTCTGAATCGTCCGGGTTTCGCCGAGTGAGTCTGCATTGTCTGTCGTTTTCCTCATTATATCCGTTAATCCGGAAATACGGAATGATCAATCATTGAGACGGATTCTGTTATAATAACTGCGGGTTCCCTCTTCACATTGCGACCGGATTGCAGGGAGGCGCCATGCACAACGCGGTAAATGACTTAGATGTCGTCTTCAAGGCGCTGGCCGATCCGTTCCGTCGGCGCCTTCTCATGCTCTTGAGCGATTCCCAGTATTTTTGCCAATCCTCCGGCAGGACTGTGCACGGCATCTGCGTGCGCGACTTGTCTCGTCACTTGGATGCTCCTCAGTCGACGGTCTCGCGCCATTTGGCCATTTTGTCGGGATCCGGCCTCGTTTCTCATGATCGGGACCGCACCTGGCATTATTACTCGGTCAATCCGGCACGCCTGACCGAAACCGTGGACTGGCTGAACCGGCTGATGACCGCCGATGCCAACCAGACGCCAACCCGGGGCGCGGCTCTCGGCTCCCCGTCCCCGTAATCCTGGTTTGGGCAAACCACCTGTTGCGATTCGAACCCGGGGGCGGTTGAGAAGGAACCGGCGCCTTGGGAGGTTTAAATTTCTGCGGATATTCCGTGTCGGACTTCTCCATTCGAACATGGGAACCACGAATGCGGCGACGTCCCCCAGCAACCGGTAACCCAAAGACCAAGAAACTTGTCCAGGGGGTCGGCAGCAAACCCGCGTCGAGTAAGAACAGCGGACTCAACCGCGGTAATGGCTCCGGCAGAGCCTGGGTTGACGCAGCCAACCCGGATGAAACCGAAAGGGTGACCAAACGTGCTATTTATGGTGGCTTTGGGGTCTGCGCTGTCGCACGGCGATTGGAAATAGTTTTCGCTATATATAGCCATCATAGCGTTAATTACA
>JAJZZA010000074.1 GCA_021797825.1 Bacillota bacterium
AAACCGTGAGCGGCTGGAACGGGCGCTCACGCGGTATTCCATTCTCTCCTGGCGGCTCTTAGGGATGACCTACCCGGCGCGGATCGATCCCGATCCGGCGCCGACGGGGGCCGTCTCGCCCGCCGAAATCGCCGTCGGGGAACGGCTCGCCACCACCCCCAAGCCGACCCGGCCCGCCGGGCCACCCTTGACGCTCCGCGATGCGGTCCGGGCCAGGGCCAAACTCGGCGGGTTTCTGGGCCGGAACTGCGACGGCGAGCCCGGGGTGAAAACCTGCTGGCGGGGATATCGCCAATTGCCATGGCGCTGTTGGTGGGACGCGGTGTCCCGGAACCCGTCGTAAGGTGCTGCTCGGGCCTCACCCGTCGCGTGCCGCGACGGGGCTTGGGGATGCCCTGAAACACCGGTGCCCCAAGTTGTGACGATTCCGAGAAAGCGCTCCCCTATCCATTAACCCGCACGACAGGTTCCTATGCGCCGTCGCCGTTCGCCCCACTCTGGCAGGATATTCCTCCCTATGGGTAAAGATTAGGGCCCATCGGTGAGGTCATCCGGCCCCGCTTCCCGCACGTCCATCTCCGGCGGCATCAGCAAATGCTGCCGGACAATCCGACCGCCACGCGTGGTGGCGACCCGGAAGACGGTGGTCTGGTGGCCGCGAAAGACCCTCAGCCACCCCCGATACCCCTCGGGGCCGAATACCGGCCACCGGGTCTCGTCGGCATGGACCTGCCGTTCCTCTTGACTGGCGCGGACGCAGGCTTGATACCAGGGCTCGACCAGGGTCTGCACGCGGTGCAACGCGCCCGTGACCGGGCCGGCACTCACAGTCAGGCCGGCCAAGCGGAGCCGGAGCCGCTGGCGATGGACCGGGAGACCGAGGAGAAACTTCGCGATCACGAGTTGGGCCAAAAATCCCGCGGAAAAGCGGCCCTTCGGAATGGACGGGCGGGGCCCGGTGCCGTGAGCAGGGCTGGCACCGGGTCACAGTAACAGGTCTTGGCATAGCGATGCCGCCGATGCACGCGCCGGACCACGCGGACTTGCCAGTCCAGCTCTTCCGCGGGCGCAGCGTCGCCGAATTCCCGATACAGCGCCCCGCATCGGGGACAGCGGTGGGCCGCCTCGGGCAACTCATGGTCGACAATCTCTTCGGGCCAGGCCGGATGCCGCTGCCGACCGTGTCCTGGCGTCCCAGGTTGTAGGCCACGGGGCCGTCGGGGGGCGGTCGGGACCACCGAGGTCTCGGCCTCCTTCGTCGGTTCCGGTTCGGGAGACTCCGGCAGTCGCTCGCTCCATTCCGGCCGACGGCCGTAGAGTTCGGTCTGGAGCTCCCGCACGGTGAAGCTGCTCCACCTTCGCCTGGCGCGCATCCCGTTCGGCAGAGACCACCGTGAAACGGTGGTCAAGCTTTTGGGCATACGCCGCCATGCGCTCGATTCGGGTTTCTGGCTGCTGGCGGAGACCACAGGTCGCGTCACCAGCGCATCACGGATGATTCTTCATGCCTCTGGACTACATCAAAAATTTCTCAGAGTCCAGTTCTAATCGCGGTAGATAACCGAATATGTACCGACAATTCCTCTACCGCCAAACCGGTTCCGGGGCCAGCACGGGAAACGCTACCCGCCACAATATTTCATCCGGCGCCAAAGCAGTGACCAGCATGCGCAGGAAAAATTCCTCCGCCGATAGGCGTCGCACGCCGGCGGACGATGCCAGTTCAATTGCCGTGCGCAGTGTCGCCACCGCCATCGACCATTTCGCGGACGGATCGGCATGGACCAAGAAACCTCCCCGGGTTCCCCGAAACCGCACCGCCAAGAGAGCGATGAAGGGGGCCAGGTCGGTAAGCAGCGGACACACCGCCCGCAGCTGGGTGGTTTCCAGCATGCGATGGGTGGTCAGCACCCCCAGCGTATCGCCGACGACATCGATGCCCGTCAGGACCTGCAGCCCGGAGATGTCGATGAGGACCTCGGGGTGCGCCAGCCGCATGTTGATGATCGGCAGCAAGCTTTGCCCGCCGGCTACGATTTTAGCTTTATCGCCGTAGACGCCAGCAATTCAAAGGTCTCTGCCAGGATGTCGGGCCGAAAATACTGAAAGGAAGCCGGTTTCACTTAGACCTCACCTCCTGTCGTTATGCGATCTTGGTCGGTCTCGAGGGCCCGAAATAAGTCACTGGGGGTGACCGGAATCGTATCCAGCACGATCCGATGGGGGCGCAGGGCCTCTTCGATGGCGGCGCACAGCGCCGCCATCGGCGGCATAATGCCGCCTTCCGCCAACCCCTTGAACCCTTCCGGATTGTTGGGATCCGGATGCGGTTGCTCGCTTACGGCGATATCCGGCATCACGTCGGCGCTCGGCAACAGGTAATCCAGCAAGGACGCATTAATCGGTTGGCCCGAATCCCCATCAAACAGCAATTCTTCGAATAACGCGGTGCCGAGGCCCTGCACGGTAGCGCCGATGGTCTGCCCGTCCGCCAGCAGCGGATTGACCACCGTTCCTGCGTCGTGGCGGATCTGATAGCCGATGATCCGAACCAGCAGGGTCTCCGGGTCGATGGCCACCCGCACCCCATGGGTCCCCATCCCGAACGCGGCTCCGGACGCTTCATAGTACTCCTCAACCCGCAGCATGCGGTTTTGCCTCCCAAGATGGGCGGCCAGGTCGCCCAGACTGACGGCCCGAGCGGGAACGCCGGCGACCGCCATGGTCCCTGCCTGCCACTCCACGTCCTCCACCGCCGCCTCCAGCATGGCTGCCGCCTCGGCCATGGCCTGCCGGCGAAACGCGGCCGCCGCCAATCCGATCGCATTGCCAGCCATCATCACGGCCCGGCTGCCAAATGTGCCAATGCCGCGGGCAATTGCATCCGTGTCCCCTTCCCGCACGGCCACCTGCTCCAGCGGGATCTGCAACCGGTCCGCGGCGATTTGGCTAAACGTGGTTTCATGTCCTTGCCCTTGAAAAGAGACGCCCAAATTAACCTCGACCTGTCCGTTGTCCAAAAGGCGCATCACCGCGCCTTCATAGCCGGCGCCGGCGGACATTTCGAGATAGTTGGCGATGCCCAGGCCCGTCAGCCAGCCGGCGGGCGCATCCACCCGCATAGATCGCAGATCCCGCACTACGGCATCCAGGCAGGCGATGTAGTCCCCGCTTTCCTGTGTCATGGCGCGACCGCGTGCCACCAGGCCGTTGCGATAAGGCATGTCCTCCGGCCGCACCAGGTTGCGACGCCGGATTTCAACCCGATCCATCCCCAAAGCATCAGCCGCCCGGTCCAAAAGACGCTCCATCACAAAGGTTCCCTGCGGCCGGCCGGCTCCCCGGTACGGACCCACCGAGACCTTGTTAGTATAGATGGTGTCGCCCACCGCTTCGAAATGGGGGATTTTGTACGGGCCCGGGATCGAGATGGCGGTGGTATCGGCAACCAGAATGCCCGATGGCAGATATGCCCCCTGATCTTGAATGAAATCATCGACCACGGCCACGATGCGACCGTCTCGGGTTACCCCGAGGGCGGCCTCATGCCATTGATCCCGTTCCTGGTTTGTGCTGATGAATTCTTCGCGACGATCGCCCATCCATTTTACCGGACGTCCCCAGCGCATCGCGCAATACGCGGCCAGCACGTCCTCCGGGTACACCCGGTTTTTCACGCCAAACCCGCCTCCGGTATCAGGCGAGACCACCCGGATGCGATGCGGCTCGATGGCCAGAGCGGCGGCCAATCCGTCGCGGTAACTATGCACGCCCTGGGTGCCGGCATAGACGGTCAGGCGCTTGGTGGCGGAATCGTAAGCGGCCAGCACCCCCCGCGGCTCCATGGGAAGAGCCACCACCCGGCCCAGGCGAAGCCGCGCGCGGACCACCAGATCGGCTTGGGTCAACGCCTGGCGCCCCTGTCCGACCCGATAGTGGACCCGGCCCGCCCGGTTGTCCGGCAATTCGGGGTGAATCGCGGGAGCCGCCAGAGCCTGCTGGGGGGAGACGACCGGCTGGATTTCGCGATACTGCACCCGCACCCGCTCCGCGGCGTCTTCCGCGATGTAACGGCTTTCCGCCAGCACCGCCGCCACCGCTTCTCCCACATGCAAGACACGCTCTTGGGCGAGCGGAGTGGGCAGCGCCGGGACAGCCCGGGGGTCGGCCATCACCTGCCTCTCCCGCCGCATAATCCCGCTCACCTCCTCCGGACCCAGCACCGCCACGACTCCGGGGTAGGCACGTGCTTGCTGAAAATCCCGGCAAAGCACCTGGGCATGGGCATAGGCGCTCCGCACCATGGCCAGATGGAGCATTCCCCCCGGCAGCATGATGTCGTCGACGTAATTCCCGCGGCCCCGTACCAATCGATCGTCTTCCTTCCGCGGCAATCTCTGTCCAATGTATGTCATCAGTCACCTCCGCGATATCGTCCGGGGTAGTTCACGCGGTTTGCCTCATCGTTGCCACAATGAATAGCTTGGTGCGGCCAAGTTTCCCACTGTCGCCGGGGTCCTTCCCATTCTTTTTTAGGCTCGCCCAACTTGCGCCTGGGCCCGCGGCGATGGAAGCACGGTCCGCCCTAAACGAACCGGCATCTGCGGCTGCTGGGGTTGACCCACGAAAGCCGGTCTTGCCCCAATTCCCAATCTTTTCTGCCCTACTCCCGCTATTATAATGATTTTCCCTTCTCTCCGCCCGACTGTTGGGGCGCACACAGAAAAGGCCGACAGCCGCAGGCGTGAGAGGCAGCCAGTGGCCGTGGCGATGATTAAGGGCTGGAGGGTTTCGGCTTGGGGTTGGGAGGAGGGTCATTGTTGACCGGTGCGTTGCGGTCCGGGGGAGATCCTCACCGGGAAGTTCCAATCGACCCGTCGGCGCGATTAGGCGAGTAGACCGCCATCCGAACCTGGCCTGTCATCCCCAACCGATTCACGTCAAACAGGCGGGCGACGGCCCCGCGCCCAAGCGGCATCCGCAGGGGGGAACGATATTGCGGATAACCCCAGTGCCCGGCCACGACGATGACAAATTGAGCCTGACGCGAAGCCAAAAACACATCTCCCATCAGACGCGAAGCCGTGACCGTCAAACCCCCGCAAGGCGGGGCACACCGGCTAGCGTTGCTGGCGGTTTCGGGGCCGAAATAACCTGAGCTGGCCAACAACCTGTGGGTGACGGATCTCCCAGGCGCAGGAAACCTCAGGCCAGGCTGGGCCGATTGCGCACGGGCAATAGGAGACAATGCCGACCACGGTTATTCGAAACCGCGGGATATCGTTCGGACACTGCATGCGGCTTTATCCGCCAACGCCCGCCACGGACAGCTAAACCCTGACCACACGTTCAAGTCTCATGGTGGCCGACCCCATGGGATCGGGGCCGGGTCAAGCGGGTTTCCGTGCGCTAATCACCGTGCTTCGGATGGACGGCAGATCGACGTGTCCCGCCACTTCCAATCCGGCACTGCGAAGCCATTTGATGATGTCCTCGTCGGAGTGCGGCCGACCTCCGATGGGGTTAGCCCTGACCTGGCAAAACGCCGCTTGGTAGGCATCGGCCAGAATGTCCCATAGCATATCGCCCACAAACACCTGGCCACCGGGCACGAGCGCGCCAGCAACCCGGCGAAAGATCCCGGCGTTGTCGTCGGGGCGATGATGCTGAACCAAATCAAAACAGAAAATAACGTCAAAGTCGCGGCCCATGTCATTGAGCAAATAGTCGCCGGCGTGGATCTCAAGGCGGTGCCCGACACGCGCCGACTTGGCAAGACTGCGGGTCTCGGCCAGGGCCGCAGGCAAATCGAAGACTTGCGCACGCAATGCGGGATACGCCTGCAAAAAACCGATACTGTACAGACCATGCCCTCCCCCAATGTCCAAAAGGCGTAACGCCCGGTTGGGTAGTTTTAGGGTCTGGACCAAGGCCGGGAGCGCCGCCCGGGCTTTCATCTGCCGGTATTGCGCAAGGGTCAGACCGACTCCCGGATTGCCGTCCATAACCCGGCGCCAGTCGGGTACCGGACGACTTTCTCTGACGTCCGCATCCCAGGTTTCCAAGGCTTGCCAGGTTCCGGCCCAGAGCAAGGCGGACGTGAGGTCTTGCCGACCGTCAGCGCCAAGCCCGAGCGACTCCGGGATCAGGGCGTACTGCTCCCCAGTCGGCTCGATCAATCCGGCTTGCGACAGCATCTCAACCAGTTGCATCGTGCCGGATTCGGTGGCGTGCATACCCTGCGCCCAGTCGGCGGCCGAGCCAGGGCCGCTGGCCAAGGCGGCCAAAAATCCCGCTTTTACGGATCCGCTGAAGGTTGCCGTCTCGCGCATGGTGCGCCGCAACACCCTAAGAGGCGGTTTTCCCAAATGGTGCCGCTTGGTCATCGGACTCCCCCCAGTTTGCGATTATGGTGGCTCTCCCCATCCGGGAGTGCCTACCTGCCATCCCAGGTGCAGCTCTTTGTTCTGTTTGCGGACCCCCTCTTGGAATCTCCCGCGGTGCGCTCGCGCTGAAGACGCCGAGTCGATCCCCATAGTAACCCCTGCAGCGTTCCTCAACCGTTCCTCGCCCGCGGAGTCGATCCAAAAGCCCCGACCGTCATAACCCGGCACGAAGCGGGACTGCAGGCATTTTGAGGGGCGGGCAGAATTGCGCCGGGCGGTCGGACTGTATCCGGGTGTTTCGCCTGGGGCGGCGAATCCCCACCGAACAAGCTGTATGCCCTTAAAACCTACGGCACGGCAAACGATTCACGCGCGCTCGTTGGTGGGCCGGTGGGTCACCAGTCGACACCACCAACAGCGGACGCAGGCGCCTCTCGCCATACGCTGCACTGACTCCGCAACAGCCTGGTGGAGTCCACGCAGCGAGTCGCGGAGCTAATTTTCGCAACCGTATAGGAAGGTGAGGGAACCTACGACATCGTCAAGATGCAAAACACTCTGTGGCCGCGGAGGCCTGGTCATCACGCCGCCCGCGAAAAAGAAGCGGTCGGAACGGGGATTGCCCGCCGCAAGTCGGGAACCGGGGGCACGATGACCGGCCCCGCTAGCAGCCCAGGTCCGGCTGACACGACTGCCGGCAGCCTATGGCGAGCCATCGCCGGCGGGCTCCGCGTCCCCGTTCAGTAAATGGGTGGGTTGGTCCGTTGGGATTAGCCGACTCAAAAACGGCTCTGGTCGGGAGGAACGGCCAGGCAGTGCATAAAGTTGGCACGGGTCGGGCGGGTGGCAGGCGCCGTCTCACAACGTTTTGATCTGCTCTACCCGGGCCTGTGCCTGGCGCCTTTTTCTTTAGACAAATGACCCGAAAGCTCGACGCCCCTATTTGGTGCCATCCTCTCCTCCAACTGATACCCGGCCCCAATGCCAAAGCCCTGGTGTGCTGGTTGAGGCCGCCAGCGCACCGGCGCGTTCCAGGGCCAGGATGTCGTGCGGCCGCGTAACCAGTCCCCCCGCGATAACGGGCTGGGTGAGCGCTACGGCCACCTCGGCGACAATCTCCGGCATGGTGCCGGGCAGTACTTCCACCATCGTCGGACCCGACTGTTGCACGCGGATGATCCCCTCTTTAACCGCTAGCCCATCGATCAGGAACATCCGTTCAATGGTGACAAATCCCATATTGGCAGCCATCCGGATCAATTGCGGGCGGGTGCTGATCACCGCATCCGGGCGCGCATGGCAGGCCAAAAAGTGCAAACTCTCCGTGCTGCCGTCCAGTCCCCGCACCGTATCCACGTGCAAACCCACTCGCCAGCCCAGAACCTGCAAGCGCGCCACCTGCGCCGAAACCTCGCCGAGTGCGGATCGGACGACGAACACCCACCGTCCCCGCGCGGGGCGGGGAAGCCAGGCTTCCTGGCGGGGATCGCGCAGGGCGGGAATGACGGTCATGCGGGCGTTGATTCGCGGCACGTTTCTCCCCTCCCCCAGCTAAGCGTACGGCGATCGACGAGATTACGGCAAGCCGGGGGGAGGATTTGCGTCCCGCTCAAAAAACCGCGGCGAAAACCAAAACGTCCGGGTGCCGCGCAGGGCCGCGCCCGCTGTGCCGCCCAATCCGCATGGCACGCACCGCTCTTCTTCGGCCACACCACGGATATAATCGGCGGGAGTTTGCACCCGCATCCGCTGTCGGTGCCCGCATGCCCGCCGCACCTCAATTTCCACCCAATCCGCCAGCGACTCGCCTGCTCGCGCCACCCGATTTCCTCCTTTGACGCGAGTGCCCAACACCCGCGGTCTCAGACGACGTCGATCCACCGGTAACGCACCGTCTCCGCCAGCAGGCGATGCATCCCGTCAATCAGCGGCACCCGCACCGGGCCATCAAATTCCATGGCGGAAAGCGCATGCCCCCCGCGCCGGGCCCTTTCCACCGTAAGCCGGGCGACGTTGGTCGCACTCTCGGCGGCGAGGCGGAGCACACTGGCCGCGAATCCCGGGCTGTCGGTATGCCAGATGACGAGACCAATGCGATCACCGGAGAGCCGGACCGGGAACCCGTCGATCTCCACGATTTCGATCTTTCCCCCACCGAGCGAACTGCCTATCAGGGCAACGGCCTCAAAGCCTGCAGAGAGCGCGATGCTTACCGTGTTGGGATGGTAGAGCCCCACCGCCTCGGTGGCAATCGACACCTCCACCCCCGCCTCGCGCGCCACGTCGAAGGCCATCGGGATATTGGGATCTGCCGCCGACATGCCGCAAATTCCGGCGACGACAGCCAAATCCGTTCCGTGTCCACGATAGGTTTCGGCAAACGATCCCATAAATCGGCACGCCGCGCGTTCCGGGTGGGTCCCCAGCAACTTGCGGGCGACGCGGCCAATCCGGTTGGCACCGGCGGTGTGGGAACTGGAGGGGCCGACCATCACCGGCCCAATAATGTCAAAAGCGCTCGTGTACTTCATCCCCGGATCCCCGCGTCCGGCTCGTCGGGGGGAGAGCCGCCAAAAATTTGAATCCGCAGGCGGTTGCCGGTCGGCGTTGCGGCGAGACCGCCCAGTCCGGTCTCGCGCAAGCTGAGCGGCAAATGGTTGCCCACGTCGTACATCGCGCCCACCACTTCATCGGGCGGGATTACCCCCTGAATACCCGCCAACACACACTCCGCGACGGCCAGCGCGGTCACCGCGTGCAACCCGTTGCGATAAAGACAAGGCACCTCCACCAACCCCGCGACGGGGTCACAGACCAACCCCAGGGAGTTCGTTAGAGCCAATCCCACCGCCTCCACCGCTTGCTGCGGGCTGCCTCCGCTGAGCTCGGCCACGGCCGCCGCTGCCATCGCCGTGGCCGAACCCACCTCCGCTTGGCATCCACCGGCGGCACCGCTAATGGAGGCCGAGTTGGCGATAACCAAACCGACCGCCGCCGCCGTAAACAGACTGTCGATCACCTGCTTGCGGTCAAAACGGCCGGAATCGAGCACCGCCACCAGCACCCCGGGCAAAATGCCCGCCGAGCCGGCCGTCGGCGTTGCCACAATTTGCCCCATCGCGGCGTTGACTTCCGAAACGGCCATCGCATAGGTCATGGCGTTTAACGCAACCGGGCCCAGAACCCCCGACGGGGCTTGGCTATAACGGGCCAACCGTTCTGCGTCTCCCCCGATCAGTCCGCCGCGCGACACGCGGGGTCGCGCTAAGCCCGTGCGCACGGACTGCTCCATCACGGCAAAATGGCGTTGCATGCGTTCGTCGATCTCCGTTGCGGACTGACCGCTCTCTTCGTGTTCCATTCGCCGCATGGCGTCGGCGATGCGCCCGTTCCCGGCCGCCAGCACCAATTCCTTTAACGTTTGAAATGCCATTTCCCCCGCCTCCTCGCTGCAAGGGGCTTGCCGTTTGACCTCACCCGAGGCCAAGCCAAAACAGACAGAGCCCAGCCGTCTGACTCCGGGCTCTGTCTGTTTGCCTGAGAGTTTGGGGCCGGTTCGCGCGCCCTTGCTCCGTCGGCCACCGACCGCTCATGCATCGATCAGTTCTTTCCAGAGGCGCGTCGCAAAGCCGTCCGTTCGCCTGAGAGATTCCCGGGGACTGTCAGTCGATCCTCCAGTTGCTCCTTCGGCCGCCGGGGCGCTCACCTCCGGCTATCTCCGACTCCGGTCATCCGCTATGACGGAATGATCCCGCAACCCTTATTCCGTAACCGCCTCCACCGCGTCCTGGTGGTGTAAAATCGCGGGTCCTTGGAAGGTCTCGCGCGCTCGCAAAAAGTACACCGGCAGCAGAATCAGCAGCACCACCCCCAGCACCACCGGCGTATAGTTGAAGTTGGCCGCAGTGATGGGTCCCGTTACCGGCAGTGAAAACAGCACACAGATAAAGGCGACCCACAAGACCGAAAGCCACCCTACCACACGGCCCCACCGTCCCAGACTCCAGGGACCCGGAACAAACCGGTGGGGATACAACAACTTCAAAAACGCCGGAATAACGTACGAGATAAAGAGTCCAATAACCCCGATCGAGGTCACCGCCGAATAGACGACCGTGCTCCACAAAGCGGGCACCGCCAGCAAGAAGGCCAGCACCACCGCCAGCCAGATGGCATTCATGGGCGAGCGGATGCCATTAAGTTTTTTCAGCGAGGCCGAGGCGGGAAGTCCGTTGTCGCGGGCAAAGGCGTAGATCATGCGGGAATTGGCGGTTACCGAGGACATCCCGCAGAAGAACATGGCCACCAGCGCGACCACAAACAAAAGGGTGCCGGCGACCGAACCCAAGCCGGTGGTCAGCACGTACAACACCGCATTCGACGCGGCCAGGGTCTTGCCCAACGATGGCACCGCGGCCATCATAGCTAACAACAGCAGGTAACCCACCACCCCGGAAATGGCCACCGACAAGACAATCCCCCACGACGGTGCGCTGGACGCACCCACCGTTTCCTCCGACATGTGCGCCGAGGCGTCAAATCCCGTGATGGTGTAAGAAGCCAGCAACAAACCAATGAGAAATCCGTACCAGGCGGGAAACCCGGTATGAGTCTTGGCCACCGTAAAAATGAACGACCACACGTGGGTATGGTGCGGAGCAAAAAATGCCAGCGCCAGCACAATCACAAACGCTCCCCCGATATGCCACCATACGCTGACGTCGTTTAAAATCGCGACCACGCGCACCCCGTTGATGTTCAAGAACGCGTGCGCCAGCAGAATGACGGCATAAATCCCCAGCGTTGCCACCGCGCCGGCATGTCCCGCCACCGGAAAGCTGGGGGCGTATTGGTTAATCAGCGCATCCACAAATATCGCCAGCCCATAATCGATCCCTGCGGTGATGGCCACTTGGCCGATCAGGTTGAACCATCCCGTAAACCATCCCCACCCCGGACCTCCGAGCATGCTCGCCCAGAAGTACAAGCCCCCGGTCGTCGGGTACGCCGATGCGGTTTCCGCCATGGTCATAGCCACCAACATGGCGAACACGGTCACTATGGGCCATCCCCACGCCCCGGACGCCGGCCCGGAGGCGAACAACCCAAACCCAAATAACGTAAACGGTCCGCTGAGAATAGAGATGATGGTAAACGAGATGGCAAAATTCGAAAAACCACCCATGGTCCGATACAATTCCTGGATATAGCCGAAGCGTTTTAAGGTCAGTTCATCTTGGCGAATAGTTTCTTCGCGACTCGTTCTTGCCACACCTATTCCCTCCTGTTTACCTCAGGTCCCGCTGAAGACATCAATTCGGCTTGGGGGCAAACCGGCACCCCGGTTTCACACGACCGCCAGGGAATCTCCCCGGAAGCCATCGGACGCAGGGACAGAAGATGGGATATTACCTCTTCAATTGTAGGGATTTGCCTGCTCCCCTCCCATAGGACAATATGTCTGACTTTTCTGTTCCCGCCCTGGTCAACTAGACCTTTTGGTCTATGCCGCAATGGCTATTTCTTCGTGGCGTCAGGGCGGATATACTACATTAATCGCCAATACCCCGGTCCGAGACGTGAAACCGGCCCAGAGAGGATCCCGGCATGATGTGCACCAAGCCGTTGCCGACGCGGCCGCCTTTAGCCGCGCACCTCCGTCCCGATTTTCTGATATTCGACATCGACGGCGTGCTGGTGGATGCCACCCAGTCGTACCCCGGAGCCATCGCCGAAGCCGTCGCCCGGTACCGCCAACTGGCCAATCTGCCCGGAGACCCCGATGTCCCGGTGACCGCCGAACAAACCGCCTGGTTTAAACAGGCCGGCGGATTTAACGACGAATGGGTGTTGACCTACACGGCCGCCTTGTGGTCCACTTGGCGGGCGTTTGACCCGGCGGCCCCGACTTTGCAGGAATACGTCGAGCAGATTGGGCAAGCGGGCGGAGGGGTTTTCGCCGCTGAAGATCTGATCCGCCGCCAAGCTTCACCTGTGGCCAAAGACGCCATCAAACAGCGCTGCACCCGGGAACTGCTCACCCGGCTCGGAAAGGAATGTTACGGGGGCGATGAGGCGTGCGCGACGCTGTTTGGCTTTAACCCCCAATTTCGCACCGGACCGGGTTGGCAGCGTGTGGAGCGGGGCTTGCTGGAGCCATCCCGCTTGCAACCCTGGCAGGGCCGACTTGGCATTTACACCGGACGCAACCGCCCGGAGACGGACTGGGCACTGGCTCGGCATGGCTTCGCCGAGAGGTTTTTACCCCATTTCCGGATGACCGCCTCCGACCATCTAGTCAAACCCGATCCCGACGGGCTGGGTCGCATTTTAACCCGTGTAAAATGGCAGCACGTTTGGTATATCGGTGATACCGTGGATGACTGCCGTACTGTCCTCGCCTTCCGCCGGCAGTGCCCATCGACCAAAACCGTCACTTTCGTCGGGGTGTTAGACGGTGCCATGGGTCCCGCCGCAGCCGTGTACTTTACGCGCTGCGGTGCGGACTATACCGTCCGCACGGCCGCCGAGGTGCTTGATGCGCTGCCGGCGCCCGGCCGCTCAGCCCGACGCTGAAGGAGGCGCCATGCTTGGGCGAACATCCCCCCGCCGCATTCTTGAGCACAAAGCCATGTCCCCCTACACCGCCTTCGTCTATAACGTACTGACCATGGGCCTGATTTTCCCCTGGATTTTTTTGGTCGGCCCCGGCGCCTTCCCCAAGGCCAGCCTGGTGATGGGCATCCTGCTGGGATTCGCCTTGCAACTCCCGCTGTCTTTGGCCTATACCTGGCTTGGCACCGTGATTGCGGAATCGGGGGGCGATTGGGCGTTTCAAAGCCGCATCATTGGTCGCGGTTTCGGGTTTACGGTGGTGCTGAGCGGCTTTGTCATCTGGGTCATGCAATGGCTGGCGCTGTCCGGCTGGATGATTGCCATGCTGGGCTTTTCTCCACTGTTCCTGGGCCTTGGGGTAGCGCTTCACGCCAAGGTTCTGGTACAGTTGGGCTTGGCCGTGCAACGGCCGCTGCCGGTGGTGATTCTCAGCATTCTGTTTTCGGGCCTGGCCACGCTCCTCTTGATTGCCGGATTCCATCACTACGTGAAACTGCAGCACGCGATTTTCTACCTCACCTTGGTCGCCGTGGCGCTCGTCATCCTGACCTTTCTCATCGCCACCCCCCAAAGCTTCCGCGTCCGCTTCGACCAATTCTCCGTGCTGGTAACCGGTGCCCGGCAGGCGGCGGGTACGGTTCTCCCCGCGGCGCGTGCGCTCGGCTGGACACCCACGCTGCCCGGGGGATGGTCGTGGGCCTGGGCTATGGCCCCCATGACCTGGATTAATCTGCAGTGGTCCACCTATAGCGTGGAACAGGGCGGCGAGATTGCCGGCCAGCGCCATTTCTGGCGCCACCTGGCCATCACGGTGGGGGCACTGGCATTTACCACCCTGCTGCTGGTGTTGCTGGCGGTGGCGGAAACCCGTGGCCTCGGCCGCTCGTTCCTGTCAGCCTACTCGTTCCTCTACGACCGCGACCAATCCCTGGCCATCCGTCCGCTGCCCGACCTGCTGGCGATTGCCTTCTTGCGCAACCCCTGGCTTATCGCGTTGATCACGTTGGGCTATATTGCCAACAGCTTTCAAATCTTCGCCAATTGCTACATTGGCATGACCCGCATTGTCTCGGCCATGGTCAGCGACGGCTACCTTCCGGGCTGGCTGGGTCGGTCCCACCCCCGTCTGGGCACCCAAGTCAATATCCATGTGCTTTATTTCCTCCTCGGCGTCCTGTGGATTTTCGCCTACAACCTCGATCCCCATTGGATTCACTACACCTTCGAGGTGACACTGGCCAACGGCTATGTCTTCGTCGCCTCGGGCGGGTTGGCAGCGGTCTTGCTGCCCTACCGCCACACCACCCAGTATCTGGCATCACCGGTGCCCCATACCGTGATCGGGGGGATCCCGTTGATCACCCTCATCGGTCTGACCGGCACCGCCACCGGGGGCTTCATGATCCTGTCTTTAACCTTGGATCCCCGGTACGGAGCGGCCAGTTCGATGCCGTTTCTGCTCCTATTGGGAATTTTGTTGTTTTCGTTAGTCTGGTACATGCTGGAACGAACCTTCCGGACGGTGTCCGCGACAACCGGCAAGTCGGCGCGGTAAGCGGGAACGAGACGGGACACACGCCCGCTCACGTCAACCCGAACCCGCATCGCTATCCATCGCACGGAATTTTTCTGGGGATCCCCCGGAAGTCGGCCACGGGGCGAACGACGTGCGGGTTGGCGCCCCTCCAGGCAACGAAGAGTGCGCAAGATGGCGGGCTTCGCCAGGCGGTCGGGGAAATACGTATTGCGCATGACCTTGTCGCGTAGCGCGGCCACCGGCGTTCGCGGTTATTCCGATGCGGGGAATATGGCGGCAAGAACAGGCGCGGCCGTTCCGGCTGGTCCGTGAAAAATATGGTGAGGACCGAAAATGTTGGCGTTGCGAGGAGCAGACCTATGGGTTTAGCGGGATAGCGCTGGAGCACCACCTGCAGCACTTGTTCACAGGTTTTGGCCGTCGATGCCTCATATCCGGGCACGATCACGTCGCCGGTCGCCGGGGCAGCCGTTCCAAATAAGGGGCGGCTTGCCGCGAGAGGATGATTTCACCCATCACGGGCGGCGCCAATCCTTAAGGCTGACACGGTCACCGTGGGCAAGCTCAACCGGTGACGGTGAAAAAGCGCGCCGTCCGGCCCCGCTCGCAGGCCGCCAACCCGAGGGCCGCACTCAGGTAGGGCTTCCCTAACCCGACCCCACCAAAAAAACGCGACTCCGGTGATCGCGGATGAAGGTCCCCTGCTCGAGATCCTCCCATGTCAGGGTGCTCGGCAGCTACGCGCCGCGGCGATCGAAGTCCGCCAGGGTCCGATGCGCCGGGAATCCGGCGCGCGGCATCACGCGGGCCCGGCGGCCCTCGGGGGCCTAAGTACGGTAGTGCTTGCCCCCGGTCAATCGATAGTGAGCGATTGTCGTTGGGCAGCGGAAGGCTTTGGATCAACACGAGGCGTCTCGGCGTTTCTTTCACACAGAACCGGACGGATCCATCATAAATCCCGGATACCCGTTGTGTGTTAATTCCGGCGACGCCTCTCTGCACGCTTTGTATACTCCTCGCGTAGGATAATTGATGGTTTAGGCGGTCGGCTTGAAGACTTGGAATTTGAGTGTCAACAGGGTATTGAGCTGGGCTTGATGGCGGCCGTTGGTATCGGCTAAACAATCGCTGATCGCCTGTTTGAACGGCCCAAACTTGGGATAATACCGCCCATGGAGGCAGTCGGCCTTTACCAACTTCCCGAGCCGTGCGATGAGGTTGCGGTGGGGGGAATACGTCGGCAGCCAGAGCCAGGTCATCGCGAGGCGTGCCGCCTCGGCCATCACCGAGGCATGGCGTTGATAACGGGCGTTATCCAGCACGAGGATGATGGGCAGGTCCGTGAACTGGGCCGCCGGTGTTTTCAGGAGCGTGACCACGCTTTCCCGGTTGATGGTGGTGTCATGGGTCACGGTGATGACCTGGTGCGTGATCGCGGGTCAGGCCCCGAGCCCGTTAACGCGTTGACGCCCGGAGGGCGTCGGCAGCAGGATCCGGGTCAGACACCACAAGTAGCCCAGCCCGGCGCCCAAGACAACGTGCGCGGCATCAACGAAAAAGACCTGGCGGCGCCCCGCCTGGGCCTCGTCTAAGGTTGGGGTGAGTGGGGCATCCAGGCATGGCTGCTGCGCGACCGGGTCCGCTTGGGCCGGGATTTGGCCGGTTTGACGACGGCCAAACCCGTTTTGTTTAGCCAGGCCCGGACTGGGGTCGGCCCGCGGCGGACGCCGGTCAGGGCTGCGATCC
>JAJZZA010000075.1 GCA_021797825.1 Bacillota bacterium
CGGGGGGACGCGGCCGCCACCGCGGGCCGGCGCCATCGGCTCGCGGTGTATCTGTTGCTGGCCACGGCCTTCATCAGTTTTCAACGGTATGACATTTTCGCCGCCATCCCGGCATTTTTGGGCGTGCGGGCGGCAGAGCGCGGGCGGTGGCGGGCGGCGTGGACCTGGAGTCTGCTCGGGGTGTGGCTGAAATTGTATCCGGTGGTGTTTTGGCCTCTCTGGTTGGTGGCCGAGTGGCGTGAGCGCGGTCGTTGGCGTTGGGATCGCCTTGCGGCCGGCGCGGCGCTGGCGATCATGCCGACGGTGGCGGTGACGCTCTCGGGCACGGGAGGACACTGGGTCGGGTTCCTGGTCAATCGACCGGCTAATTTGGGATCTGTGCCTGGCGATCTGGCGGCGGTCCTGACCGGGAATTATCGCTACCGGATGACCTATGGCGCGTACGTGGTGAACGCCGTGCTGGCGGGGCCGCTTTCGCTGCTGGCGGATGGGCTGGGGATGGCGGTGATGGCGGTGGTGCTGGCTCGGGTGGCGCGAGGCCGGATGTCGCTGCGAGCGGGCGGAGTGATGGTGTTGTGGACGCTGATACTCTCTTCTAAAGTCTTTTCGCCCCAGTATCTGATTTGGGTGGCCCCGTTAATGGCCGATTTTGACCTCGACTGGCGTTGGTTGCTGGGCGCCTTCTGGACCACGCTGGCATTTCCGCTGGCGTATTTGGCGCCGTCCGGTTCGTGGATTCTGGTCCATCGGGCGGACTGGTATTTCATTCAAGACATCTTTCTGGTCTGGGGGTTGGCTGTCTTTTTCCGGCGGGAAACGCGGTCTGCGGTGGCTGGCGAAATGGGCGGAAGATGGGCCTGAGGCAAGGCGGATGACGCGCGTATGGGCGGGCCTGGAGGAGCCGCCACCCGCGTCTCCGGGGGATGCCGGCGATTGATCCGGGATGCGATGCGCGTCGGCCACCTCGCTCCGGGTCTGCAGGTCGGCGCGCGCGCATGGCAATGGGGGAAAGCGGACGACGCATCATTGGGCGGCGAAGCGGGGGGGATAGCGGCCGGGGGTAGCGATGAGGGAAAAAGGATTTCGTCGGATGCGAAGCGAATTCTCCTCCCACTAGACGGAGGAGGGCTTGGGTGCATGGGTCAATGGTGGGCGTTGTTCGCGGGGTTTTTTGAGGTCGGGATTTTGGGTTTTGGGGGTGGACCCGGCTCGATCTCGCTCATCCAGGTGGTCACGGTGGATGAGTACCACTGGCTGACGAACCCCCAATTTGCGGAAATTCTGGCTATTGGCAACGCGCTGCCGGGGCCCATTGCGACCAAGTTGGCCGCTGCCATCGGTTATCAAGTGGCGGGACCGGTCGGAGCCCTGGCGGCACTGGTCGGGGTGATTGGCCCGTCACTAGTCCTGATGTTGGGTCTCTATCAGGTATTGATGATATACCGGTCCAATCCTTATGTTGCGGGGCTTATCCGGGGGGTTAAGCCGATTGTGATTGTGCTGTTGGTGATATTGATTATTGATCTGGTTCCGACCACCTTTCCGCGTCAGCAATTCGTGGTGCCGACCGTCTTTTTCGTGGCGGGATTTGCCTTGCTGTATTGGCTTAAGGTTCCGGCGGTGTGGGTCATCGTCGCATCCATGGCGGGAGGAGCGTGGTTTCTGCGCTAACGGCAGGCCGGGGGATGACATCGGATTTATGGTGGTTGACCCTGGCCATGGGCCTTTGGGGGCTGGGCTATGGACTGTACGGCGTCTTGTGGCCGCTCTACATCGAACATTTGGGCGGCGGGGCGGTCGTGGTCGGACTGATTTCCACGATGGCGGGAGTCGCTACCGCGTTGGCCGTCTTCCCCGGGGGGTGGCTTTCGGACCGGGTGGATCGGCGGCGCCTGCTCCTCTGGGGGTGGGTGGTGGCGGTCCCGGTGCCCTTTTGCTATGCGCTGGCGACCCGCTGGCAATGGCTGGTTCCGCCGGTTCTGCTCTATTTTGGCTCGGCCTTTTCCACCCCCGCGTTGCAGGCGATTATTGTCTCCGAGGCGCCCGCGCACGGCCTGTCCAATGCCTACAACCTGGTTATGGGAGTATTTGGCGCAGGCATGGTGGTGGGCCCCACTGCCGGTGGGTACCTGGCTTTGCACCTGGGATATCGCCCGGTTTTTTACGTCAGCGGGTGTATTTATCTGGCCTCGACGCTCTGTTTGACACCGATTCGGCCCCATCCCTCGGCTCCGCGCACCATCCCGCGAGCCGCCTGGACCCCGCGTCAGCGTCCGCGGCTTTTTCAGTGGATGCTGTTTGCGGGCGCACTCGGAGCGGTACAGGGGATGGCCTGGCCGTTTGTGGTACCCTATTTAAAGACCGTCGGACATTTGTCGGTGGAGACCATTGGATTGTTGGGATCGGCCGGGGTGTTTTGCGCCACGGTGAGTGGACCGGTTTGGGCGCGGATCGGAGAACGGGCGAGCATCCCGCGCGCCCTCGGCTACGGCTTGGGGCTGGCCACGGCGGGATGGATGGCGTTGCTGTGGTCGCCGACCAGTGTCGGATGGGTGCTGCTGTCTGGGGTCTTGCGCGGCGTCGGCGAAGGATCGCGGGGCCTCTCGGGGGTTGCGATCGGGCGTACCATTCGCCAGGACGAGGCAGGCACCGCCTATGGGCTGTTTAATCTGGCGACGGAACTGGCGGGTGCGCTGGCCCCCTTGCCGGGGGGAACGCTTTACGCGCATTGGCCGGGGGCACCACTGGTTTTGACCGCGTTTCTGACCGCCGTTTTGGCGTGGTGGCTGGTCAATGGTCTGCCGGGGCGGCCCACACCGATTCCGCCAGGTCAATTGTGAGCGGAGGGACGGGCTGTGTTCAGACGCTTGTTTGCCATCTTTCTGGTCGTGCCAGCCATCGAATTGCTGGCACTGTTTGGCCTGGCACACTTTCTCGGATGGGGCTGGACACTGGTTATTACCGTGGGATCGTCCCTGCTGGGAGCCTATCTGGCCCAAGTCAGCGGGCGCCGTTGGTGGACAACGGTGCGCACGGAGTGGGCAGCAGAGGGATTTCCGGTGCATCGGCTGGGGGAAGGCGCGCTGTTGGTGGTGTCTGGCGCATTCTTGATCACGCCCGGACCGTTGACCGGTTTCATCGGTCTCCTCTTTCTCTTGCCGGCGGTGCGCGCCGTCGCGGCTCGCTGGATTCTTCGCTGGGCGTCGAACCGGGTTATCGAGCGATTTTGGCGCTAAGTCTTGTCCGAGGGGGGGTGTACGGGCTCATCGGACGGAGCGCCTGCGACCGGGGGCGATTTTTTGATTGCGCGGCTCTTCTGCCGGTGCTCGCGCAGGACCAGCAAGGCGCCGAAGACGGCCCCGAACAAAACGCTGCCGAGAATGACCAAGGCCTCGGAGATGCGGGGAAAGCTCCATAGGAAGAGGTGGATCCGAAGCGGTTCGCTGTTTTGCAAGGCGAAAATCGCCACCAAAATGGCAATCACCAGACCAATGATGAACTGACGCATGGCCATTCCCCCCTGGGCGGCGACCGGCCGCTCATCCTTATTATACGGATTTGTCTCGCGCAGAACGTTTGGGTTTGAAATTTCGCGACGGGAGTCGGCCCCAAGCGTGGCAGAGTGCCGGATTTCGGCTGGCGTGGCGTAAACCGTTTGCCGGCAGCCCCAGCCCTGCAGCGGGGAGCGGCTTGCGGCCAAGCCTCAGTTGGCCGGCGACGCGCTCTTGGATGGGGCGAGCGGTGCGCAACGCTGGCGGTCCGCCTGCGAGGATTGTCGGGCAATGCCGGCTTAGACCCGCGGCTTCGCCATGCGGCCCAGTGCGTCGCGCGTAATAACCTTCCGCGGCCGGGCCGATTTGACCATGAGCCAGGATTAGCCGCCATCGGCACCATATTGCCGAAATCCCGCGAATATCTAAAATAATGAGCGTGGCAGTCGGTTTAGTTCCCGATCTCTTTAAATCTCTATTGACAGCACGTCGTATCGTTAATATACTAGCTTTGACAGATGAATAATGATCCCCGTTAGGCGAGGCGTCTACATCAACACAGGCCACTGCTCCGAACCGTCCAAAGACGTTAAGGGGTAGAACAGAGGTTGCCGGATTAAGGCTTCTTCGCAAGTGGCTGAATCACATAAGATTCTTACGTGCTGTAGTGCTGAAGCTCCACCAGGGGGACGCATTCTCTAGATGGGCTAGAGTATGGTTCTCTTGCGTGCCACGGGGCAAGAGAATTTTTTTGTCTGTCACATTCAGGAGGTGAGGACTCATGGCTGCGGACCCTGGAGGGCCTGGCGGTGCCAACGCCACCGAATCGCATCATCATAGAAATCCTCTGCCGAGGAACTAGGTCGACCGCTTTGGCGTGTCAGACTTTCCTCGGCAGAGGGCCGGGGAGGGATTGACGTGACAAAGATTCGGTCGGGTTCCGCACCCGTGAACGATGAGGTCCTGCTGCGCGCACAGGATCGGGCTTATGTGGAGACATTGCGGCGATCGTCCGGATGGCTGCAGCGCGTTCTATTGGCGATGACGCTGGTCGGCCCGGGAATCCTCGTCATGATAGCCGATAACGACGCGGGTGGTGTCATTACTTATGCCCAAACCGGCGCGACCTATGGAATCGGCTTCTTTATTCCGGCGATCCTGCTCGGAGGACTTATTGCGTACGTGGTGCAGGAAATGACGGTGAGGCTTGGGGCCGTCACCCATCGTGGGCACGCCGAGATGATTTGGGGACGCTACGGCAGCTTTTGGGGCTGGTTTTCGTTGGGGGATCTGGTCGTTGCCAACATGCTGACGTTGGTCACCGAGTTTATCGGCATTACGGTGGGCATGTCTATTTTTGGCGTACCGCCTTTCGCCAGTGCTGTCGGGGGCTTAGTCGCCGATACCGTCATTTTGTTGTTTCTGCGGTACCGAACTTGGGAACGGGTATCGATCTGGATTGCGGGCGGGAACTTGGTATTTGTGCCGCTGGCCCTGATGGCCCATCCCCATTGGGGAGTGGTGGCGGCCGCGTTTCGGCACTGGACGGTCCCGGGTGGGGTAACTGCGGCTTTTCTTTTCGTGGTGCTCGCCAATTTCGGAACGACCATCGCGCCCTGGATGCTGTTTTTTCAACAGTCTTCCGTCGTCGACAAGGGACTGACGGTAGCCGATGTGCGCCATGGCCAATGGGACACGGCCATTGGGTCGGCCGCCATGGTCGTGGTGGCCATCGCCATTGTCGTGCTGACCGGCACCTTTGCCTTTGGGCGTCCCGGCGCCGGCACGTACGATATCCAGCAGATCATCCTGGTGGTAGGCCAACACCTTGGCCGCAGCGGAGAAGACCTGTTTGCCTTGGGATTGGTCGAGTCCGGCGTGCTCGCGACCATCGCCTTGACCGCTAGTACGTCGTGGGCCATGGGAGAGGCTTTCAGGTGGCCTAAAAGCATCAATATGCCGGCAAGCCGAGCCTGGCAGTTCTATCTGCCGGGACTGGTGAGCGCCGCGGTCGCCGCCGGGATTGTGTTAATCCCGCATGCGCCGTTGGGATTCCTTAACCTCACGGTTCAGGTGGTGGCTTCCATCTTCATGCCGGCGGCGATGCTGTTTCTCCTGCTGTTGCTGAATGATCGGGAGATCATGGGAGAACATGTCAACCGGCGGTGGCAGAATGTGTCGGCGTGGGCCATTGTCGGCTTGTTGGTCGTGCTTAACGGTCTCTACGGGGCATCTGTTGCGCTTCCCAAACTTTTTTAGCATGCGGAAGGAGGCAGGATGATGCGTCAGAAACACGGCACCTTGCATATTGTCGAGCCCGTAGATTTAGAGGCGCCGGTGCCCTTGACCCGGATTGCGCCGAAAGGTCCCATCCGCCTCGTGTTTTGGGGTCTCCGAGCCTACATTCTTGTCATGCTGGCCTTGGTTGCGATTGGTTTTGCGCGGGGTCTGCACTAGGGATTCGGGCTGTCAGGCATCCACTGAACCAGCCAGCGCTTCGTCGGTTGCCGACGGAGCGCTAATTGGCTTTGTCTCCGGATTTTGTCGAGGAGTGTCCGAACGGCCGATGCGGCTTCCGCGTGCTTGCGGCATCCCCAGGGAATCGGGAGGGCGGGCACACGGGTTTGGGCCAGCGCCCGTGTTTGTTGGTGGAGGGGATATCCGCTTGCGGCGGCGCTTTGGGTTGACAAAAGGTGTCAAACGAGGAGACGGGCCGCTCTGCGCCGATAAACGGATCCGCAGAGACCGGATGCCGTCGCGGCCAGCGTGTTTATCCGCGACGGTTCATTCGGCTGACGAAAAAACCTGCACATAAAAAAGGATCTGGTGGCAATCCGTCGAAGCCGGGTTAAAAAGAGGAATTCTGTGGTGGGGAGGCGTTGCCGTGAGCAAGTCGTTGGCGTTCTTTCATGATCAGGTGTTGGAACTGTCAACGCCTATTTTTTCCCGACCCAAACCGAAGAGCCGGGGACGGCGGAACAACACGGAACGGCATTTTCCCAATGGCGTATTAAAACCGACCCGAGAGGAATTACTGCGGTTTATTCTGTCGCACGTTTTGTATCAAATTGACACCACCATTGGTGGACCGATTTTCTGCAAATACATTATGACCCCCCAACGGTCGACCCTGTATCACGTGGTGTTCGGGCCCCACCCCTGGACAGGCGTATGGGAAGTCGTCGGCAATCGACGCATGTTCGATATTCGAGCGGAATTCTTAACGGCAGAAAATACCTGGGTTCCTCAAATTCAGGTTTCACCCGGAAATTATATTGGGGTCGATAACTTAAATGGCATTGAGCTTGAACCCGTTCGGCTACGAAATGAGATCATCCGGCGGGGTTTTGCCTTAGCCGAAGAGTACGACCATTACGCGGGCTCTTCCCCCGCCGCGCGTTACCGGGCAATGACCACGGCTTCGCGCGGGATCTGGATGTAAAGGCGACTTGGCTCCCCCGGGGGCTTTTGGGATCCGCTGGCAGAACCGGGGGCCGCAACTTTAGCCTGCGCGCAAGCTGCCGAACGCGCGGACCTCCGGGTTCAGTTCGGCCGCTTCGCGACCACCTCTCCCTCCACAGCGTGCCATCGCGCCGCTAGGCGGTCGACCGCGACGTGTGTCCCCCGGGTCTTTCCCGGCTAGTCACGGGTGTTGCCGCGTCTTGATTCCTCCGGCTATTGTTCGTGATGGCCGATTGCCTTGTCACGCGTCTTGTCTTCCGATTCCTGATGGTTCGAACCCGTCACCAGGCGAGAACCTGCCGATCATCACGAAAACCGTGGGCTTTAGCTGCTGGGGATCTGAAACCGGAGCCGCAGGCCGGTATTGTGTCGAAAAACTGGATAGGCAGGAAACTTTTCGGCGCCGTCGAAGTAAGGTGCCGGGGCGCGATGTTGCGGATTGTCGGCAGTTTGCGCTGCGGAAAGCGCAATTGACGGGGAGGATGGGATGAAATATTGTCGAATTGCCTTGGAGGATGGTGCGCCCGCCCCGTCATACGTGCGCCGGTTGGCGTATTAGCGGCGGAGTTATGCGACTGGTGGGAGCCGTGTCGCGATAAAGCAAGCGGC
Organism: Bacillota bacterium; assembly: GCA_021797825.1. Lineage (GTDB taxonomy): Bacteria > Bacillota > Sulfobacillia > Sulfobacillales > Sulfobacillaceae > JAJZZA01. The sequence goes on from JAJZZA010000075.1 coordinate 7,563, forward strand.
GGTGGACTTTAGGGCATCGCCGTGGAGGGACGGATGACAAGTGCCTGGGTTGGAAGCTAATCAACCGGTGCATCTCATTGTCCGCCAGCGTGCCGTGGCTACCAGGGTAATTCGGTGCGTTCGGCAGGAAATATACTTGGACGCGCTGCGCGACAACGAGATGGAATTGACACCTTTGCCAAACAGCAGGGTTCCGGTGCGATGGATCCTGGACGATGTTCTGTACCAACAGGTGGGGCTGGTGCTGGATGTCCTCGATCCCATTCCGATTCTGGTGATGAAGCTTGAGGGTGTGGCCGAGGTGCTCGAGCATCGAGGGGCGCTTCGCGTCAAGGTACAGGTCCCTGTGGAATACGGAATGTTGCGCCCCGGGTCGGACATGCTCGTCACCACGACCCTCGATTTGTCGTCGCTCGGCCTTAAGTTCCCGAGTGCCATGCGGGTGTGGCAGGGGCTTGAATTGCGCATGACCCTGCGGGTCGAAACGGACACTTTTTCGGTGGTGGGACGAGTGGTTCGGGTGGCGTCGCAGCCTCGGGATTTTCGGGGACGCAAGAGCTGGGAGACCGCTGTGCAATTCATCCGCATATCATCGCAGGACCGCCAACAAATTGAGCGATATGTCAAGCGCCAGCATCAAAGGATGAAATTGGGCATGTGATGTCCTCCGCAGGGAACGTTCTCGGGCGGAGTCGTTGTCGCCAACAGTGCCTTTGGGGAACTAGCAGAGGCGATCGGACTTGCCCGGCGACGAGAGTCGCGAGAACCTTATTAACGCCGACCGCGGGGTTCCCCCGGGAGTGGCAGCTTGGACCCATATCGGCTCAGCCTTTGGAGCAGTGTTCGTGGCGCGGCGGCAGCGGGGAACGGGTCAAAGCGGACCCCCAGTGCGGGAGAGACGCGGTCCACATGTCTTTTCGGCTGGGCGGTTGGGTTCTGCGATCCCAAAACCTTACGGGGATAAAGCCCGCAGGGGGCTTAATCCTTGGCGTTCCGGTGGCTGCCGTCCGAACGCATCGATGCGGAGCCGGCTGCGCGAGAAGGTTGTGACTCGGGTCGGCCAAAGGTGGGCGACGGGTAATGCCTGGCATTCCGGCGTTTCGGAGCCGGGGGCCTGACCGCCATCACACGTCGGCGAGGATGGACTCGCCCCCAGGTGCTTTGGGCCTTCGTGCGCCGGCAACCCGGGGGATGGCATCGGGCGGCCGGGAAATGTCATGCAACGTGATGGGGGACGACCACATGATTTATGAGGACGCTCGTTGGGCGCCCATCGAGCCGTGGATTCGAGCCATCCGGCGGCGCATTCACCAGCACCCGGAACTGGGTTTGGAGACCCCCGAGACCCGGGTGGTGGTGGAAACGGCGTTGGATGAGTGGGGAATTGCGCACGAACGCCTGATTAGGCACGGGGTTAAGGCGATTTTGGGTCCTGTCGGGCCGACGGCAATTTTGCTCCGGGCGGACATGGATGCCTTGCCCATCAAAGAGGATACGGGCCTGTCTTATGCATCCGCCTATGGCGGAAAGATGCATGCCTGCGGGCATGACGCCCATACCGCGATGTTGTTGGGAGCGGCTCGCTATCTCAAGCTGCGGGAAGCGGAACTGCGTCATCCGGTCGTCTTGATGTTTCAACCGGGTGAGGAAGGACCGGGCGGAGCGCTCCCCATGATCGAGGCCGGGGTGCTGGCCGACCCGCCTGTAGCGCGGGCGGCTATGGTGCATGTCTCGAGTGAACTTCCGGTGGGACAGGTAGCCATTCGAGCGGGGGCCTCAATGGCGTCGTGCGACGACTTTCGGCTGGTGGTGCGGGGAAAGGGAGGTCATGGGTCGACCCCGCATCGGGGAGTCGATGCCATCGTGGTGAGTGCCGCGCTCATTCAATTCCTGCAAACTTGGGTCAGTCGCGAACGGGATCCCCTCGATCCGGTGGTAATCAGCATTGGCACGATTCACGGGGGGGACCGCGAGAACGTCATTGCCGACCGGGTCGAAATGACCGGAACCATCCGAACGTTGAATCCGGCAACGCGTGAACAGCTCCGCTTGCAATTTGGACCCCGCCTGCGAGAACTTGCCGCCCTCTATGGCGCCAGGGTGGAGGTGCAAGTGGATGCAGGCTATCCAGTGTTGATGGCCGACCATGAATGGACGCGCCAGGTGGGGGCCATTTTAGAGGAACACATTGCGCTGGGTGCAGTGGTCGAGCGTGCCCATCCGGTCATGGGAGTGGAAGACTTTGCCTATGTGGCAGAAAGAGTTCCGGGGACCAATGTGGAGATCGGTGTGGTGGGCGACGGCTTTCACAGCGGTCTTCACTCGTCCGGTTTTGTGCTGGATGAGCGTGCGCTTAAGATGGGAGCCGTTGTGTATGCCGCCTTGGCCCTTCACGCAGAATTTTGACCGCACACCCTACGCGGGCGAGTGCCTGCGGCATCGGCGGCCGACCTCCGAACTGCCGGAGGTCCCCGGGGCCGCTGGCGGACCGCAACCGGCGACCAGGCTGGCGGCGCCGCCGCGCAGGGAGCCGTAGAAATGGTGCGGTAGAGGCCTTAATGCCCCCCGGGTTGCCGGCGAAGGCGATGGGCGGAGCGGCCCCGGGGCGGGCAAGGCGGCCGCCAGTACCGTTCAGGGCTGGTTCAGCTGCTGCAGCAAGCTGTTGACGGACTGGATCTCGCTTTGCAGGCTGTGGAGCGTGGCCGGAGCAACCGAGGTGCCGGCGTGCGGCGCAACGGACACGCTAAATGAAACGGTTCCCTTAACGGACCGCTCGGTAATCACCACCGCTGATGAGGGCGGCGCCGGGGAACTCGCGGTTGCTGTGGCTTGGGATGCGGAGCTCGACGCGCTGGGAGCAGAGGTGCCGCAACCTGCTAGAGCAATAAGCGCCATGACCGCTCCGACCGTGCCGATACGCTTAATCATTATGGGGACTCCTTCTCGAGTGGTGTGGGTTCTGGACTAAATGGTCCGTTGTTATAAAATTCGGCATGCTGCGCCAAAATCCTGTTGGACGTGCTGTCCAATTGCGCGCAATCTTGGGTACCCGGATCTGGTCGACCGATCATGAGGCGTTTAGTATGTCCGACGGTGAACAGGCGGATTTTGGCACTTGCGGCTCGGTGAACAGAACTCGCGTGAGTTCGCCATCCTTTCCTGCCGCAGGCAGAATCGACGGTGTAAGCGGCCATCTCCAATAGCGTCCATATTTTTGGGGTTGGCCATGAAGCATTTGCGGTGGGGCCCGCGCAGATATTGCCTCAACCGTCGGTAATGGCCTGCGTGAAGGGAGCAAAGGTGGAACAGGCAGCCCCTCCGCCTTGACAGCTTCCCGCGGCGTTGAATGAGGCAGTTAAGGCTGGGGGGATAGGGCGCAAGCCCAAGGAGCCTAATCCCCAGGGGTTTCCGGCCGTCTGCCCCGGTTGATACGACGCGTGTCGAGAACGATGGGAATGGGGTGATCGGTAAATCCCGCGGCGCGCGCCGGCAGCAGGGTGCCCCGACGGTCGCTGTTACTATCGGTCTCGTTGATGACGGTGATGATGTCACGGGTGATCGCTAGGAGCCCGCAACCCGTTATACTCCTAGTGGATAAAGTTTCAATGGATGACACCGACATCAACCGTGAGCGCGTGGTCACCTCCGGAAAAAACTGGCGAAACTGCTCACGGACCGGCCGATCATCCCCGTGCTGGATAACGCCAGTTATCAACGCCATGCCCAGGTGATGGCCGAGGCGGCACGCCTCGCGATGACCTGGCTCGGGTTGCCGACGTATTCCCCCCACCGCAACCTCATCGAACGGATTGGGAAGTTGGTGCAGGCGGACGAGCTATAGGCAGCGAGTACCGGTGGTGCCTCCCTGGGCGGTATTATCCGACGCGTGGGCCGTTCAAACAGGCGATCAGCGACGGTTTGGCCGATACCAGCGACCGCCATCAAGCCCAGCTCAACACCCTGTTGACACTCAAATTCCAAGTCTTCAAGTCGGCCGCCTAAATCATCAATTGTGAGACGCGAGGAGTATAGCGGCAAATGGCAGGGATCGGTGCGGGCGAAGTTGGCGTGGGCGGTAAGAGAACCCATTGCAGAAGGTCCAAGGGCGATGTGTTTGGCGGGGACGGCGGTTGCTACGGTCGAAACTCTCGCCAGGCGGCGATGCGAAAAGAGCCTGTGGCGTTACCGGTTCGAAAGGCCGGAACGTCGTTCGGCCGCAGAGAGTCGGGAAAGGTTGCCATGGAGGATCCAACATGTCAGCCCAACCGGTACTTGTCGCGGTGGGACCGCCAGTAGTTTTGAACCACCACAACATAACCGTCAATATCTTGACTTATGGCGATGACTTCCGGATCAAGGTTGCCTTTTGTCGAAGCCGCCATCCATAATTTGGCTTTAAGTGTCTTGATCTGCCTTATTGCCCGCAAATAGTCGGTATATGTGCAGGAGGTGGTCATAGGCGCATGTCCCTTCCAAATTTTTCATGATGGTAGCATGCGCCGATGAACCCGTGCAAGAGATGAGAGGGGAATCGATGCCAATTACTTTTTGACAAAATTCCGGCGAGTTAGCTGATTCTTGACCCAATAAGCCAGGATTTCAGGGCTGGTAACGCCAGATTGACGCGCAGCTTGTCGGAGTTGGTCGAAGATCGCGAAAACTTCTTGTCGAGCTTCTTTGTCGGCGGGCCGTTTGTCGATTTCAAATTGGACTCCTCGCTCCGTTTTTCGCAAGGCAAAAATGTAGCTGGCGATGCGTACTTCGCGTTCCATGGGGAGCGCCCCTTTCATCACATGGTAGTCAAAAACCGAAAGATCGTCCTTCACATACTGTAGCATAGGATTGGTTGCTTTGTATCCCTTGCCAGGGCGTATGGCCTCGCCCGCCCACAAGACCCCGTCAAAGTCGTGAAAACACTGATACTTGCTTAAGGTGCGCCGAGTGGTGGACTTTTTTTCCGGTGGCTGATAGAATCAAGCTATGCATACCGAAACAGCGACGATCCGAGGCCGGGCTTTCCCTGCCTGGAGCAACTCTCTGCTCGTGCGGCCCATTCGGCCGGACGAGCGCGAGACGTGGCGGACGCTAATGGCGACGCATCACTACTTGGGATTTCGCGGACTGGTTGGGGAATCGCTGTATTATGTCGCGTGTATCGAGAACGAATGGGTGGCCTTGCTGGGGTGGGCCGCGGCGGCTTGGATGTGCCGTCCCCGTGATCAGTGGATTGGGTGGACCCGCGCCCAGCAATGGGCGCGCCTGCGCTTTGTCGTGAACAATGCCCGATTTCTGATATTACCGGATGTGCGGATGCCGAATTTAGCATCGAAAGTGCTGGCCCTCAATACCCGACGCCTAAGCGCCGATTGGCAGACCGTCTACGGTCATCCGGTCGTGCTCGCCGAAACCTTCGTAGACCCTGCCCGCTTCGCGGGCACGAGTTATCGGGCCGCGGGGTGGCAGTACTTAGGGGACACGCAGGGATTCGCCCGTCATCATCAGCGGTACGTACGGCACGGCCATCCGAAAGGCCTATGGGTGAGGCCGTTGGCTGCGGATAGTCCGGCGGTCCTCCACGCCCCCTTTCTCTCGGCCGCGTTGACACAGGGGGCGCTCACGATGCTGGATTTTAATGCCTTGAATTGGAGTGGGCCGGGCGGTTTGCGAGAGCGGCTCACCCACTTGCCCGACCCGCGTCATCGACGGGGGATCCGGCACGCCGTCGACCAGGTCTTGGTGTTGGCGCTCGCCGCGGTCCTCACGGGCCAGCGCAACTACATGGCCCTCAGTGACTGGATTCACGATCTCAGTCCGGAGCAACGGGCCGCCTTCGGGTGTCCGCGGTGGGGCACGACCTATAAAGTGCCCAGTGAGTCGACCATTCGCCGCGTCCTTCAACAGGTGGATGGCGCTGAGGTGGATGGCGTCTTGAACGGCTGGCTGGCCGACGAAAGCCGGCGCTTGGGGGATGCGATCGCGGTGGATGGCAAAAGCTTACGCGGATCGGGACATGGCGCGCGTCCGCGCGCCGTGCATCTCCTCTCGGGATTCGTCCATCGAACCGGGCAGGTCATTGGACAAGTCGACGTCGAGCGCAAAACCAACGAGATTCCCAAGATCCGGGATTTACTCGATCCGCTGGAGATCACCGGGCAGATTGTGACCATAGATGCCCTGCATACGCAACGTCACCCGGCCGCGTATTTGGTGGAAGAAAACCAGGCTCATTATGTGATGGCAGTCAAAGGGAATCAGGCGACCATGGAAGAGGCCATCGCAGCCGTCAGCTGCGAGGATTTTTCCCCCTCCGGCCACCACAATCGATCGGGGGCATGGGCGCGTGGAACGGCGGGTCGTGCGGACCACGACGGTGCTGAATGAATACGTGGACTGGCCTCATCTCGGGCAAGCCTTTCGCCTCGACCGCCAGGTCACCGATTTGGATGGAGGCAACCCGCGCGACGAGGTGGCATTTGGCATCACCGATCTGACTCCAGAGCAGGCCGATGCCGCGACGATTGGAGGCCTCGTGCGCGGCCATTGGGGCATCGAGACCCGTCTCCACTGGGTGCGCGATGTCGTCTATGATGAAGACCGCTCCCAAGTGCGCACAGAGAATGGGCCGCGCGTCATGGCCACTTTGCGGAATACGGCCATTAGCTTGCTCCGTCACGTGGGCGTGCCGAATATGCAACGCGCTGTGAATTATTTGCACCGTCATCCTCACCAGGTCGCACGTATGTTCTTCCCATAATGTTCTGCGGAATCCACGCCTATGCTTCCCGGTCGTGAACGACCGGATAACTGCTGTTTGCGCGCCAGCGCAACGTTCTTGGCCGACCTCATTGGGGTTTCGACAAAAGGCCCGACTCCCGCAAAGCGCCATGCCTTACGCCGCGACTTTGACGTTACCTTGCGCCCGCCCAATATGTCGCTTGACATCATAAATGGTAGTCGGTATAATACAGGTCGTCTCCCAGGCAGGGAACATACCGCGGGGTAGAGCAGCCAGGTAGCTCGTCGGGCTCATAACCCGGAGGTCGCAGGTTCAAATCCTGTCCCCGCAACCAAAATGGCGGCGTAGCTCAGCTGGTTAGAGCACACGGTTCATACCCGTGATGTCGGTGGTTCGAGTCCACCCGCCGCTACCAACCGAATGGTTTTATCCGTATGAGCGGGCGCGTAGCTCAGTTGGTAGAGCAGCTGACTCTTAATCAGCGGGTCCACGGTTCGAGCCCGTGCGCGCCCACCACCGCAAAGCCAGACACCGCAAGCGATTGCGGGTTTTGTTTTGCGCGCTGGGCCGTTAGGCTTTGCGTAATGGTCCCATTTGTCCCCCATCGCCGGATCGGCCCCCCCACTGACGGGAGCCGCCGGACAGCTTGCTCTGGTCTTCGAGATCCGAATGGACATAGGTTTGCAGCGTGAAACTCATCTGACTATGGCCCAAGCGATCGGCGATGACCCCGGGATTGACACGCTTCCGCCAACCATGTGCCCCGGGTAATGGCGCAGATCGTGAAAGTGAATGTGCGCCAATCCGGCTTGTGCGGTGAGTCGCGCCAAGAGGCGATCCATATTGCGTGGACTGGTCCATCGTCCCGTTTTTGGTCAGAATCAGGGAAGTCTCCGGATAGGGATGGACGCCGCGTTCGGTGGTTTGGAATGCTTGGCGTCGGCGGAGAGCCTGGACCAAATCGGGGTCGATGGCAATGCATCGCTGCCCACGCCGGGATTTCAGGGGCGCGATCATAAGGCGTCGGTCGGCGTCATGCGTCGGGATTTGCGTAACCATAATCGTCTGGGCCGCCCAATCCACATCGTCCTACCGCAACGCCAACAACTCCCCGAAGCGCAGTCCAGCTAACATCGCCAAGCGGAAGGCCACCCCGTGGGGATGCTGATCACTGAGGGCAAGGAATGTGTGTGGCTTGCTTAGGCGTGCACCACGCCATGTTCGGAGTGAGCCCGCAGCCGACCCACGGGGTTGGTGGCCAGCAGGCGCCACTCGACGGCCTGTTCACAGACCACCTGCAGCGCCGTGCGCAGTTTTTGGATCGTCGCGATACTCGTCGTGCCGGGTTTGCCATCCCGGCGCGGTTGCAACCGCCAGGTGCGGAGCGCGCTACAATATGGACTAATCTTTACCCATAAGTTCTTGGCAGCTTCAGCGCCACTTTTCTCCAGGTTGTCATTCGTGGCTTAATGTCTCGTCGGCCAAAAAAAATCTCATCGCCCAGTCCCCTAGCAAAGGTCTTGGCGATGGGATGTCGGCGTGTCCAGTTAAGGACACAGGAACTAGTTGGTGCAAGTCCAACCGGGAGAAGAGACTCCCCTCCCGTAGCCTGAGAGGCACCGTGGAGCGAAAGCGAGACGGTGGAGCCCTCTGACATCGTGCTCATCAGGAGCACGGGCAAAACTCCAGGTTGTAATGTGCAATGAACGCAGATGTAGCCTCGTTACACGCAACTCCGGTGGCTGAGACGGTCGATAACGTGCGAAAGCAACAAGAGCTGACCGAAACGAGTCTGAAACGGCAGTTCTCACCGGCGGGGTATCAGCGGCGACATGGAGGGAAAGTTGCTGTGGAAACTGGAGAAGCCCTCGGCACCCGGTGAAGAAATCTCATCGAGGAGGCTGCCTCTATAACCGTGACCGGGAA